>NZ_BSOY01000001.1 GCF_030160755.1 Brevundimonas denitrificans
CACGACGATCACGGGCATGCTGCGCCCGACGCCCACGGTCACGACGACCACGGCCACGCTGCGCCTGCCGCGCACGGCCACGACGCCGGCCATGGGCATGACGATCACGGAAACGCCGCGCCGGTCGCAGCCGCCGCGGTCGCCGGCGCCGCCGCAGCCGCCGCAGCGAAGCCGCCCGTCTGGAGCGACTCCGGCGATGCGCCTTTCGAGGACGTCGACGCGACCCCCGTCTATGCCCGCGGTTCCGGCAAGAAGCGCAAGTCAAAGGGCTCCAGCAGCGAGGGCATGGAGATCTTCAAGACGATCTTCTTCGCCCTGCTGATCGCCCTGGTGCTGCGCGTGGTGCTGTTCCAGCCGTTCACCATTCCGTCCGCCTCGATGGAGCCGAACCTCTACGAGGGCGACTACATCGTCGTGTCGAAGTGGAGCTACGGCTATTCGAAACACTCGATCCCGTTCAGCCCGCCGGTCTTCAACGGCCGGATCATGCTGCCGGGCGTCAGCCAGGAGCCCCGGCGCGGCGACATCGTCGTGTTCAAACTGCCGCGCGACAATGAGACGGACTACATCAAACGCCTGATCGGCCTGCCGGGCGACCGCATCCAGATGATCGACAATGTGCTGTTCATCAACGGCACGGCGGTGCGCGACGTCGAAATGAGCCGCCAGGATGTCCAGAACCTGTACGGGACCCAGCTGACCATCCAGCTGCGCGAGACCCTGCCGGAAGGCCGTCAGATCAACATCCAGGACTGGGGTCCCGGCAATATCTCGGACAACACTCCGGTGTTCGAGGTGCCGGCCGGCCACTACTTCATGATCGGCGACAACCGCGACAACTCGCAGGACAGCCGCTACGACCAGTCGGCCGGCGTGGGCTATGTCCCGGCCGAGAACCTGATCGGCAAGGCCGAGATCATCCTGTTCTCCTGGTCGCCCGGCGCCTCGCTGTGGAACCCGGTCAGCTGGTTCTCGAAGATCCGTCCGAGCCGGTTCTTCACCGTCCTCGACTGATGGCGGACCGACGGGCCGAGGCTGTTCAGGCGCTGCGGCGCCGCCTCGGCCACGACTTCCGGGATCCGGCGCTGCTGGATCTGGCGCTGACGCACGCCAGCGTCGGGGAGGGGGCCGAGCGCGACGCCCGCGGCCGGCCGTTCGCCGACAACCAGCGTCTGGAGTTCCTGGGCGACCGGGTTCTGGGCCTGCTGGTCGCCGACCGGCTGGTGCGCGACTTTCCCGACTCCAACGAGGGCGAGATGTCCTCGCGACTGCACGCCCTGGTCGACAAGGCCGCCTGCGCCCGTGTGGCCGAAGCCATGGGGGTGGGCGACGCCATGCGCCTGTCGCCGGGAGAGACCAAACAGGGCGGGCGCCGGCGCGAAGGCGTGCTGGGCGACGCCATGGAAGCCTTGCTGGCGGCGGTCTGGCTGGACGGCGGCTTCGACGCGGTCCGGGCGGTGTTCGACCGGGCATGGGAGAACGAGCTGTCCGCCCCGCCGCAAAAATCGTTGGCCAACCCCAAATCGGCGCTGCAGGAATGGGCGCTGGGGCTCGGAAAACCCCTGCCGGCCTACCGGATCGTGGAACGGAAGGGGTCGGACCACGCCCCCACTTTCACAGTGGAAGCCAGCGTGGCCGGATATCCGCCCTTGACCGCGCAAGGTCGTTCGCGTCAGGACGCGGAGAAAGCGGCCGCGATCGGCCTGCTGCAGCGTGAAGGCGTGATTTGACCGATACAGAAAACCAGCGGGCCGGCTTCGCCGCCATCATCGGCGCGCCCAATGCGGGCAAGTCCACGCTGGTCAACCGGCTGACCGGTACCAAGGTCTCGATCGTCACACAGAAGGTCCAGACCACGCGCTTCCCCGTGCGCGGCATCGCCATTGAGGGCAACGCCCAGATCGTGCTGGTCGATACGCCCGGCATCTTCACGCCGCGGCGCCGGCTGGACCGCGCCATGGTCGCCTCGGCCTGGGGCGGGGCCTCGGACGCCGATGTGGTCGTGCATCTGATCGACGCCGCCTCGCACATCGCCGCCGAGGGCAAGGAAGGCCAGGCCGCAGACCGCCGCTCGGCCGAGGACACCGAGACCATCATCGCCAATCTGAAGGCCTCGGGGACCAAGGTCATCCTGGCCTTGAACAAGATCGACGGCATGCGCCGCGACACCCTGCTGGCCCTGTCCCAGAGGCTGTTCGAGACCGGCGTCTATTCCGAGGTCTATATGATCTCGGCGCTCAGCGGCGACGGGGTCGACGACCTCAAGCAGCGATTGGCCCGGTCGATGCCCGAGGGCCACTGGCTCTATCCCGAGGATCAATCCGCCGACGTGCCGATGCGGGTGCTGGCGGCCGAGATCACGCGCGAGAAGGTCTATCTGCGCGTCCATGAGGAACTGCCCTATTCGGCGGCGGTGGAGACCACGGCCTTCGAGGACAAGGCCGACGGCTCGGCCCGGATCGAACAGATCATCTATGTCGAACGCGAGAGCCAGCGGCCGATCGTGCTGGGCAAGGGCGGCCAGACCCTGAAATGGATCGGCCAGAAGTCGCGCGAGGAACTGACCGAACTGCTCGACCGCCCCGTGCATCTGTTCATCACGGTCAAGGTCGACCCGAAATGGCAGGACTCCAGAGCCCTTTACGCCCAGTTCGGGCTGGATTTCGACGTCTAGACCCTTGTTCCACGTTCCCAGACAATCCGGGGGGCATCCCCGGCTGGCGATGGCGATCATCGCCGTGTTGCTCGTCCTGGTCGCCGGGCTGGTCGCTTGGGCGACTGTTCGACCCGCCCCCACAGCGCCAGGGCCTGAGCCCCTGCCGCCGCGGCCTCCGGTCGTCGTGGTCGAGGCCCTGCCGCAACTGACGGAACAGCTGACCCGCTGGGGCGGCTCGGGCCAGTTCACCGGCGGCGTGCTGGTCGCGCGGGGCGACGAGGTGCTGTTCCGGCAGGTCCACGGCTTCGCGAACCGGAGCTTGGGGACTCCGCTGCAACTGAATTCCCGCTTCCGCCTGGCATCTGTCAGCAAACAGTTCACCGCCGCCGCCATTCTGAGGCTGCAGGACGAGGGCGTGCTGTCCGTCGATGATCCGCTGTGCAAATGGATCGAGCCGTGCCCGCCGGCCTGGGCGCCGATCCGGCTGCATCACCTGCTCGGCCACAGCTCCGGAATTCCGGATCTGATGGCGCGACCCGCCTGGGGCATCCGTCGCGTGACGCCAGCATCCATGGAAGAACTAACTGCAGAATCCACGCAGTATGGCCTTCAGTTCCCACCCGGATCGAAGGTGCGCTACAACAACGCCGCCTATAATCTGCTGGGCGCCGTGGTCGAGAAGGCCAGCGGGGCGCCCCTGCATGACTATCTGAAAACCGCCTTCTTCGCGCCGCTCGGCATGGCCGACACCGGGTATGACGACGGCGCGTCGGAGGTGGTCATGGGCTACGCCAACCTCGGCGGAGGCGGCCCCTCCGAGCAGCCCGACGCCAACGTCAGCATCATCGTCGGGGCAGGGGCGCTGTACTCGACGCTCGACGACCTGCTGGTCTGGCAGCGCGCCCTGCATGGCGGTCGCCTCCTGAGCCCGCGCAGCTACGCAATGATGATCGCCGACCATGCGCCGGCGGACACGCCCGACGAACGCGGCCGCCCACGTCGCGGCTGGGGCTTCGGCGTCTTCGCCAACAGCATCGGCCAGCGCGTCTCGCCGGCCTTCCTTGATCGCCAGATCTTCCACACCGGGAGCTGGTCGGGGTTCCGCAACCTGATGAGCTATCAGCCGGACGGGGACGTCACCGTGATCGTCCTGTCCAATAATTTTCACCAGCGCGACGCGGTTTTCCTGCTGTCCCAGCAGGGCATGGCCGAGGCGCTGGGCCGGCCGTTTCCGACGACGATGACGCGCTGACGGGTCAGAGCCGCATCGTTCCCGTCTCGACGAACCTCTGGTGCCACGACAGCGCCTCGTTCAGCAGGGTCGGCGACTGCAGGCCGTAGGAGCCCTTGAGGGCGCGGTCGTAATAGTCCTGCAGCTGATCGCGATAGTCAGGGTGAGCGCAGTTGGGGATGATCACCCGGGCCCGCTGCTTCGGCGACAGGCCGCGCAGGTCGGCCAGCCCCTGTTCGGTGACCAGGACCTGGACGTCCTGGGTGATGTGGTCGACATGGCTGGCGTGGGGCACGATCGCTGAAATCCGGCCGCCCTTGGCCGTGGACGGCGTCATGAACACCGAGATGAAGGCGTTGCGGGCGAAGTCGCCGGAGCCGCCGATGCCGTTCTGGATGCGCGAGCCCATGATGTGGGTCGAGTTGACGTTGCCGTAGATGTCCGCCTCGATCAGGCCGTTCATGGCGATGCAGCCGAGGCGGCGGATCAGCTCGGGATGGTTCGATATCTCCTGCGGCCGCAGGATGATCCGGTTCCGGAACTCCGACATCCGGGCATTCAGGTCCGCCGCCGCGTCCGGGCTCAGCGAGAAGGCCGTGGCCGAGGCGACGCGCAGCTTGTCGCTGTCCAGCAGGTCGAGCATGCCGTCCTGGATGACCTCGGTGAAGGCCGTCAGATTCTCGAACGGAGCGTCCACCAGCCCGGTCAGGACGGCGTTGGCGATATTGCCCACGCCCGACTGCAGCGGCAGCAACGAGGCGGGCAGGCGGCCGACCTTGACCTCGTGCGACAGGAACTCCAGCAGGTGGCCCGCGATCGCTCTGGCTGCGTCGTTCGGCGGGTCGAAGGGCGCGTTTCGGTCCGGCGAATGGGTCTCGACCACAGCCACGACCTTGGCCGGATCACAGCGGAAGGTCGGCTGGCCGATCCGGTCGTCGGACCGTATCAGCGGGATCGGCACCCGGTCGGGCGGCAGGGCGGTGCCGTAGTAGATGTCATGCATCCCCTCCAGCGCCTCGTTCTGCCAGGAGTTGACCTCGAGGATCACCTGATCGGCGCGGTCCAGCCAGGTCTTGTTGTTGCCGACCGAGGACGAGGGGATCAGCGAGCCGTCCTCCCGGATGCCCGCCACCTCGATCACGGCCGTCTCCAGAGGCCCAAGGAAGCCCTGCCAGGCCATCGGGGCCACCTGGCTCAGGTGCATGTCGAGATATTCCATCTCGCCCTTGTTGATCTTCTCCCGCGCGATCGGATCGGAGTTGTAGGGCAGGCGGAATTCGATGCCGTCCGCCCGGGCCAGTGCCCCGTCGAGTTCCGGGCCGGTCGAGGCGCCGGTCCAGACCTTGAGCCGGAACGGGGCGCCCCGGGCGTGCTCGGCCTCGATGCGGGCGGCCAGCGCCGGGGCGATGGCCTTGGGATAGCCCGAGCCCGTGAAGCCGCTCATCCCTACGGTGCTGTTGGCCGGGATCAGCGCGGCGGCGTCCTCGGCGCTCATGATCTTCGACTGCAGGGCGACGGAGCGGATGCGTGAGGGGGCCATGCGTCCGATCTAGGCGCCCGGGCCCGCCACGGCCAGCCCGGAAGACTGCGTAGCCCGGCGCGGCCTCAGGCCTCGCGGGCCCATCGCGCGCGGCGCGCCCGTTCGGCCTCGCCGGGTTCGACCTCGCCGAAGGATCCTGTCGGCGGCGGGAGGGCAGTCCTCCGCCAGGTGTGGGCCGCCACCCCCGATGCGGACTGCCGCGTCCGCGTCAGCGACCAGGCGCCGGGGTGGGCGCCGTCGTCGAACAGCCGTTTGCCCGCGCCGAGGATCACCGGGAAGGTCAGCAGGGTCAGCTGGTCGATCAGATCGTGGGCCAGCAGGGTGTGGATGACCTCGCTCGATCCCTGGATCAGCAGGTCGCGGCCCTCGGTCGCCTTCAATGCGCGCACCGCTTCCGCGAGGTCGCCTTCCAGCCGATGGCTGTGGGCCCAGGTCATCGGCGTGTCCGGCCCGGCCGCGACGTATTTGTTGATGGTGTTGAACGTCCGACCGAGACCCTCGTCCATGTGCGGCCAGTAGGCGGCGAAGATCTCGTAGGTCCGGCGGCCCAGCAGCAGATCGTAATCCTCACCCATGGCCTCGCCCATCAGCCCGCCTGAGGCCTCGTCGAAATGGGGCCAGACCCAGCCTCCAAATCTGAAGCCGCCGGTCGTGTCCTCATCGGGCCCGCCGGGCGCCTGCATGACGCCGTCGAGGCTGACGAAGCTCGCGGTTCTGATCGTGCGCATGGTTCCTACTCCTGGCCTCCGGTCACGGCGCGGACGTGGGCCTCGAGCTTGTCGAGGCTGCCGTTCCAGCCGGCTTCCATGCCGCTGAACGGGCCGAGAGCGTCGGCGCCGGCGGTGATCGCCCTGACCTCAAGCCGCAAGATCGTCCGGCCATCTACCTCGTCAAGGAAAACGGTCTGTTCGACCTCGAACCAGGTCGAGCCGTCGGCGCAGTTGACCCAGGTCCGCATCACCAGCCGCTCGGGCTCGTCGAGGGCGATGAATCGGCCGTCGAAGGGGTGATCGCTTCCGTCCGGCGCCCGCATCACCACGTGGATGGAACCGCCCGGCCGCACCTCCATCTCGGCGACCGGGGTCGTAAAATGCTCGGGAGCCCACCAGACCGCGACATGGGCGGGATCGGTCCACATCTTCCATACCAGCGCCCGCGGCGCCTCGAACTCGCGTCGGATCGACAGGCGGGTGAGATGGTCGGGGATGGCGACGTCGATGGTCATGCGGCGGCCCTCCGGAACGGGAAGATCGCGCGCAGCGAGGCGTCCCTCAGCCACAGCCCGCCCCACATGAACAGACCGAGGTAGACGCCGAACAGGGTGTGGCTGAACAGCGGGTTCTCGACCCGCAGATTCGCGGCGATGGCCCCGCCCAGCAGGCCGGTCATCAGCACCGCGCCGAGCAGGCTGGTGCGGGGGATGCCGTAGAGGATCACACAGGCCAGCTCGATCAACCCGATCAGCATCAGGTATTTCGCCGGCCAGCCGAGCGGGGTCATATTCTGCTCGGCGACCATGTCCGCCATGAGGAATTTCGGGGCGATCGAGGCGGCGAGCATGAACAGGACGAACAGCCCGCTCAGCACCCGCCCCGTCCAGACGGAGGGCGAGGCCTTCACTGGCCCGTCTCACAGGGAGCGGCGGGCATGGTGTTGACCATCCACGGCACGCCGAATTTGTCGATCAGCCCGCCAAACCCGGGCGACCAGAAGGTCTCCGAGAAGGGCATGGTCGGCTGCCCGCCCTCGACCAGGGCGTCGTACCAGCGCCGGGCCTGGGCCGCATCGTCAGTGTGCAGGGTGACGTCGAACCCGTTCTTGAGCTGGTCCAGGGGCGGGGCGTACTCGGGCGGAGAGTCGGAGCCCATCAGCGCCTGGTCGCCGACCTGCAGCCAGCAATGCATCAGCCAGTCCTTGTACTCAGGACCGATGGGCATTTCGGGCGGGGCGTCGCCATAGGGCATGGCTGCGGTGATCCTGCCGCCCAGAACCCGGGCGTAGAACTCAAAGGCTTCCCGGCATTCACCCCGGAAGCTGAGGCTGGTCACGATCTTCATGGACTTCGCTCCTATGAGCCGGTTGATCCCAACGCGTGACGCCGCGGCGTCTCTACTGATGCATCCGACGGGCGGTCCTCAGGATGCGCCGCCCGCCGCCAGAAAGGCCTCCAGCCGGTCGAAGGTGCTGGTCCAGCCGTGTTTGTGTCCGGTCAGGCTCTGTTCCGACTTCAGCCCCTCGTGGGTGAAGTCCATCAGGGTGCCGCCGCCCGGCGCGTCGCTGAGCTGGACGGTCACCAGGGTGTCCACCGGCGGCCCGTCCTCATGCGACTCGTCCCATTTGAAGGTGAAGACCAGCCGCTCCTCGGGGACGATCTGGCGATAGACCCCGCCCTGCCAGAGGTCCTGTCCGGTGTCGGGGGAGCGCAGACAGGCGCGCCACGCGCCGCCGACCCGCAGATCCTGGGTGGCGCTGACCGCCGGCCATTCGACCGGCCCCAGCCACAGCACCATGACCTCGGGGTTGGTCCACGCCCTCCACACCAGCGGCCGCGGCGCATCGAAATGACGCTGCATCTGCAGGGTGGGGCGGGTGGCGATACGGTCGACGACGGTCATCGGGCGGGCTCTTCAGCGGGGCCGGGGGGGTCAGAGGGTCTTCAGCAGTTCGGCCAGCTGATCGGCGCAGGTCCCCCAGCCTTCGTGGAAGCCCATCGCCTCGTGCTGCTTCATCGTCTCGGCGTTCCAGTGCCGCGCCGTGGCGACATATTCGGTCTTGCCGTCCGCCATGGGGGTCAGCTCCACGGCGGCGACCATGAAGGGCTGGCCCGCCGGCTCCCAGGCCGGGGTAAGGGCGTCCGTCGTGATCCAGCGACGGTTCGGAACGGCTTCGAGGAAGACGCCGCTGTTGGGAAAGCGTTCGCCGTCGGGGCCGTGCATGACGAAGTTGAACACGCCGCCGGGGCGCGGATCGACCTGCACGTCCGAGATCGTCCACGGCCTGGGGGCGAACCACTGCTGCAGCAGTTCCGGCGTCATCCACGCCTTCCAGATCTGCTCCGGCGGGGCGTCCAGCACGCGGCGCAGGACCAGGGCGTGCTGATGGGCGACGCCATCGGTGTTGCAGGGGTTGGTTTCAATGTCCTGGGCCACGGGGGTCTCCCTTCTGGATCTTCTTCAAATAGGCGTCGAGCCGGTCGAAGCTGGCGTCCCAGTAGCGGCGGTAGTGTTCCAGCCACTCGGCGATGCCCTTCATGCCCATCGGTTCGAGTCGGGCAGGGCGCCATTGCGCCTCGCGGCCGCGGCTGATCAGTCCGGCCTTCTCCAGCACCTTCAGATGTTTCGACACGGCGGGCAGGCTCATGTCGAACGGGGCGGCCAGATCGTTGACGCTGGCCTCGCCCTCGCACAGCCGCGCCAGGATGGCCCGACGGGTCGGGTCGGCCAGGGCGGCGAATTTGGCGGAGAGGGGGTCGGTCTGCATGGGATGAGCTTTGTGTGTAACTGACAGGTTAAATGCATCCACCTGTCGCTGCTGTCAACCGTTCGGTTAAATATTGGGCGGACAGGTAAGCAGGGAGGACTGTTCCGGAGCACGCCATGCTGTCTCTCGCCGCCGCCGCCGTCCTGGTCCTGACCGCACCCGACCCATATCCGCCCGAAGTGGCCGCCTCGGTCGCCCTGACCGAAATGCATGCCGCCGCCGCCCGCGCGGACGCCGACGCCTGGGCCGCACGCCTCGCTCCCGACCTGGTCTGGGTCGGCAATGAAACCTCGGAGCGCTGGGACCGCGACGCCTTCCTGGCCTTTGCCGCTCCCGTCTTCGCGCGTGGGGAGGGCTGGACCTATTCGGCCCGTCAGTACGGCCGCTATGTCAGTCTCGCGCCCGACCCCTGCAACTGCGTGGCCTGGTTCAACGAGGTCCTGGACAGCGCCACCTACGGCACGGCGCGGGGCGAGGGCCTGATGGTGCGCCATGGCGAGACCTGGCAGGTGCTGCGCTACGCCCTCAGCTATCCGATCCCCAATGATCTCGCGAATGGCATGACGGCCGAGATCAAGGCCTTCGAAGCCGCCACCCCGATCATCGACGCCCCCGGCGAGGCCGCCGACACGCCGGAGGAGGAGGCCGCCGCCGCTGTGCTGGACGCCCTGCACGAAGCGGCGTCGAAGGCGGACGGGGCGGTCTATTTCGACCTGTTCACGCCCGACGCGACCTATATCGGCACCGACGTGACCGAGCACTGGTCGATCGCCGAGTTCCGGGCCTATGCCGAGCCGTACTTCAACCAGGGCCGCGGCTGGACCTATACGCCGCGCTCGCGGTCCCTGACCCTGGCGCCGCTGGACTGCCGCTGCGTGGTCTGGTTCGACGAGGCGCTGGACAGCGCAAGCTACGGCACGAGCCGGGGCACGGGGGTGTTGGTGCGCGGCGAGGACGGCCGGTGGCGAATCGCCCTCTACGCCCTGACCTTCCCCATCCCCAACGCCCTGGCGCGGGACATGACGGCGCGAATCCGGGCCGCGGCCGAATAGCCGAAAAACGGAACGTATGGCCAACTCCGGCCCGGACCTCTAACACCCCTCCATGGATTTCACCGACGACGCCTTCGTCCTCTCCGCCCGCGCCCATGGCGACACCGGCGTGGTGGTCGAACTGTTGACGGAGACGCATGGACGGCGGGCGGCCTATGTCGCCGGCGGGGCGTCGCGGCGGATGAAGCCCTTCCTGCAGGCCGGGGCGCGGGTGACCGCAGAGTACAAGGCGCGCACCTCGGATCATCTCGGCTCGGCCCGGCTGGAGCCGGTGGGGGAGGGGCCCAGCGCCCTGTTCGACGATCCCCTGGCCCTGACGGGCCTCGCCGCCGCCGCCGCGGTGGCGCAAGGGAGCCTGCCCGAGCGCGAGCCGCATCCCGGCGCCTTCCTCGCCTTCGAGGCGCTGATGTCGGCCTTCGCCCTGCCGGACGTCTGGCCGGCCATCTTCGTGCGCTTCGAGGCGGGTCTGCTGGAGGATCTGGGCTTCGGCCTCGACCTGTCTCGCTGCGCCGTCACCGGGACGATGGACGACCTGGTCTGGGTCAGCCCCCGCACCGGCCGCGCCGTCAGCGCCGACGCCGGCGCGCCCTATGCCGACAAGTTGTTGAAACTGCCGCCCTTCATGTTGGGGGCCCAGGCCGGGCTGGGAGACGGCGACGTCGGGGCGGGCCTCGACCTGACCGCCCATTTCCTCGAACAGTTCGTTTTTCACCCGCAGAACCGGCCTATTCCGCCCGCACGGGTGTGGATGATCGACAAGCTGCGCGAGGCGGGACGGCTTTGACGGCTGCGCCGGGAAAGTCATAGTGGCTGCATCGGCGCGGGGAGGCGACACTGATCTACTTTCTAGTCCTGCCTCTATGGCTTCTCGGCCTGATCGGGTGCGGGGTTCTGGCACTTATCAAGCCCCTGCGCGTACTCTCGGTCTACCTGGCGTTGGCGGGGACGCTGGGGGTCTGGATGTCCTTCGCACTGTCCACGGCCGCCATCTTCGTTCCGTCCCTGATTGGTATGGAAGAAGGCTCCCAGGCCGCCGCCGCATTCCTCGTCGGCGGCTACCTGGGCGGCATGGCCGGCGGCGGGCTGCTAGGCACGATCCTCGGCCTTCTGTTAGCCCACAGGCTGACTGCCGGCCGAGCGATCATTCCCGGCCGGAATTGATCGTGGCGGTCTAGACTCCAAGCCTCAGACCGCCGATTCGGACCCCATGACCGTTCACACCCCGCCGCCGGAAGGCGGACGCATTGTCGATGAGCCGATGAGCGAGGCGCTGTCGCGCCGCTATCTGGCCTATGCGCTGTCGACCATCACCAACCGCGCCCTGCCGGACGTACGCGACGGTTTCAAGCCGGTGCACCGGCGGATCATGTACGCCATGCACCAGATGCGGCTGAACCCGCAGGCGGCGGCGCGCAAATGCGCCAAGGTCGTCGGCGAGGTCATGGGCGGCTATCACCCGCACGGCGACGCCTCGATCTATGATGCCCTGGTGCGCTTGGCGCAGGATTTCTCGCAGCGCTATCCGCTGGTCGACGGCCAGGGCAATTTCGGCAACATCGACGGCGATAACGCCGCGGCCATGCGTTACACCGAGTGCAAGCTGACCGCCGCCGCCGTCCTGCTGATGGAGGGCATCGACCAGGACTCGGTGGACTTCAAGGCCACCTATGACGATCAGGACGAAGAGCCGATCGTCCTGCCGGCCGGCTTCCCCAATCTGCTGGCCAACGGTTCGTCGGGCATCGCCGTCGGCATGGCCACCTCGATCCCGCCGCACAATGTCGGCGAACTGATCGACGCCTGCCACCTGCTGCTCGAACGTCCTGACGCCACCACGGAAGAACTGGCCGGCATCGTCCCGGGACCGGACTTCCCGACCGGCGGCGTCGCCGTGGAAGGCCACGCCTCCATCCTCGAGGCCTATGAGACGGGGCGGGGCGGGGTGCGACTGCGGGCCCGCTGGGAGACCGAGGACCTCGGCCGCGGCGTCTGGCGCATCATCGTCACCGAGATGCCCTACCAGGTGCAGAAGTCGAAACTGATCGCCGACCTCGCCGACCTGATCGAGCACAAGAAGGCGCCCCTGTTGGGCGACGTGCGCGACGAGTCGGCCGAGGACATCCGGCTGGTCATCGAACCCAAGAGCCGCACGGTCGAGCCCGAGGTGCTGATGGAGAGCCTGTTCAAGCTCTCCGACCTCGAAATTCGCTTCCCGATCAACATGAACGTGCTGGACGCGACCGGCACGCCGCGCGTCATGGGGCTGAAGGCCTGTCTGCAGGCCTTCCTCGATCACCGCCGCGAGGTGCTGGTCCGTCGCGCCGGCTGGCGCATCGACCGGGTCGAGAAGCGGTTGCACCTGCTGGAAGGCCTGAGGATCGTCTTCCTCAATATCGACGAGGTCATCCGGATCGTCCGTGAGGAGGAACAGCCCAAGGCCGTCCTGATCGCGCGGTTCGGCCTCAGCGAGCTCCAGGCCGACTTCATCCTCGACACCCGTCTGCGCCAGCTGGCGCGGATCGAGGAGATGACGATCGAGAACGAATACAAGGCGCTGTCAGACGAACTTGCAGCCTTGCAGTCGCTGTCGTCCTCGCCCGCGAAGCAGTGGAAACAGGTCGGCAAGGATCTGGAGACCGTGCGCAAGGCCCTCGTCTCGCCGCGCCGGACGACCATCGCCGAGGCCGTGGACTCGTCCGCCTTCGTCTCGGTCGAGGCCTTCATCCCGCGCGAGGCGATCACCGTCATCCTGTCCGAACGCGGCTGGATCCGCGCCGCCAAGGGCAAGGTCGAGGACCCGTCGGAGCTGAAGTTCAAGGAGGGCGACAGCCTCGCCTTCCTCGTGCCCGGCTATACGACCGACAAGATCCTGGTGGCGGCGTCCGACGGCCGCATCTTCACCGTCGGCGCCGACAAACTGGCCTCCGGTCGGGGCCACGGCGAACCGCTGCGGCTGATGATCGACCTCGACGAAAAGGCCGACATCATCAATATCCTGACGCACCAGCCGGGCGGCAAGCTGCTGGTCGCCTCAAAGGCCGGCTACGGCTTCATCGCCCCCGAGGACGAACTGCTGGCCCAGAAGCGGGGCGGGAAACAGGTGCTGAACGGCGAGATGCTGGCCGCCATCCGTGTGAACGGCGACCACGTCGCGGCCATCGGCGACAACATCAAGGCCCTGATCTTCCCCCTCGCCGAACTGCCCGAGATGGGCCGGGGCAAGGGGGTCAAGCTGCAGTCCTACAAACAGGGCGGCCTGGCGGACGTGGCGGTGTTCGACGGCGCCCACGGCCCCGAATGGGTCGACGGCGGCGGCCGGCGCCGCAACTGGCCCGACTGGAAGGACTGGCTGGGCAAACGGGCCGGAGCCGGGCGTCAGGGGCCGCGCGGGCTGAGGAAATTCCGCTGACGGGTCTGGCTCAGGACGTTCCGTTGGCCTCGGCCACCCAACTGCGGGCCAGGGCTATACAGGCGTCATGGTCCGCGTTGAGCCCGGCCACAGCCGCATCCGCTGCAGCCTGATCCGGGGTGCGGGTGATCGCGCCGAGCGCCCGACCTGTGCTGGCGGCAAAGGCCTCGGACAACTGCTGCTCGGTCAGGCCCAGCGGCTGGGCGTAGCCGGTCGCCGCCGTGATGAAGCCCCGGCCGTTCCGGTCCGAGCGGGTCTTGGCCTCGGTGTCGCCGGTGAAGGCGTGCAGGGAGGACATCGCCGCCATCACGCCGGCGCAGCGCATGGCCTGTTCGTAGCGCTCCGCCGTGGGCGGAACGGGCGCGGACGGAGGCGGCGCGTCCTGGGTCGGGGCGAGAACGAGGGCGAAAGCCAGAAGCGGTGCAAACATGATGGTCCCTTGGGTCCGCGCCAATCTATCCGCGGCGGGGAGGCGCATCAAACAGTTCCGCAGGCCCGGCGATTCCGGGATTGCGCCGATTTCACTATCCGAGCCGGAGGACGCGCGCGATACTTGCTCCCCAGGCCGGAGAAACCGAAATGATCGTCACCCTGATCGTCATCGCCGTCATCGTCGCGCTGGTGTTGTTCATCGTCGTCGGCGCCTACAACAAGCTGGTCGCCCTCGACCAGCGCGCGGACCAGTCGTTCGCCGACATCGACGTGCAGCTGAAGCAGCGCCAGGACCTGATCCCCAACCTCGTTGAGACGGTGAAGGGCTACGCCTCGCATGAACGTGGCACCCTGGACGCCGTGACCCAGGCCCGCGCCGCCGCGGCCGGCGCGACCTCGGTCAATGAGAAGGTCCAGGCCGAGAACATGCTGACCGGCGCGCTGGGCCGTCTGTTCGCGGTCGCCGAGGCCTATCCGGACCTCAAGGCCAACACCAACTATCTGGAACTGCAGCGCGAGCTGTCGGACATCGAGAACAAGCTCGCCGCCGCGCGCCGCTTCTTCAACAATGCGGTTTCCGAGTTCAACGCCGTCCGCCGTCAATTCCCGACGGTCCTGTTCGCCGGAATGGTCGGATTCGGCGGCGACAAGCCCTTCTTCGACGTCGGCGAGGGTGATCGCGCCGCCATGACCGCCGCCCCGCCCAAGGTCAGCTTCACGGCGTAGGGGATCGCATTGATGGGCGCCGTCGGGCTCCAGACCCACATCTGGGCGAACAACACCCGCTCGATCCTGCTGCTGGCCGGCTTCCCCGTGCTGATGATCTTCATCATCTACGGGCTGCAGCTCGTGCTCATGGGCTTCGGCTTCCTGCCGGGAACAGGGCGGGGGCTGGGCGATGACATGGCCCTGGCGGCTTCCTGGCTGGGCGCCACCATACCCTTGGCCTTCGTCGTCGCCGGCATCTGGTTCGCCATCTCCTACTTCGGCAGCCAGACCATGATCGACATGATGACCGGAGCCCGGAAGGTTGAGAGAAAATCTGAGCCTGACCTCTACAACCTGCTGGAAAACCTCGCCATATCTCGCGGCCTTCGCACGCCGGCCCTGCGGGTGATCGACAATGAAAGCCTGAACGCCTTCGCCACCGGACTGCACGAGGGCCAGTACAGCATCACCGTCACCCGCGGGCTCGTGAACACCCTGACCCGCGACGAGCTGGAGGCGGTGCTGGCCCATGAGTTGACCCACGTGATCAACAAGGACGTGCGGACGATGGTGATCGCCTCGATTTTCGCGGGGATCATCAGCGTCATCGCCGAACTGGTGTTCCGCGGCCTGATGTACTCGCGCGGCGGCGGGCGGAAGGACAACAAGAACGCCCTGCCGCTGATCCTGATCGGCCTCGCCTTCGCCGCCATCGGCTTCGCCCTGGCGATCGTCATCCGGATGATGCTGTCGCGGACGCGCGAGTTCGTCGCCGACGCCGGGGCGGTCGAACTGACCAAGAACCCGGACGCGATGATCTCGGCCCTGCGCAAGGTCGAGGGCCGGTCCCGCCTGAAGGGGCCGGACGAGGTGCAGCAGTTGTTCCTCGACAATCAGCCCGACGGCGTGGGTCTGGAAGGCCTGTTCGCCACCCATCCGCCGATCCAGAAGCGGATCGAAGCCCTTGTCAGGTTCGGCGGCGGCGTTGATCCGGGCGTCTGGTCCGGTGAGGCGACCGGGCCGTTCGAGGCCTATGCGACGTCGACGCCCGTCGCCGGCTGAGCCATCCGCTCCCAACCCAGTCTGGTCAGCTGTTCCATCGGCCGGAACCCGGCCTTGTAGTCCATCTTCTTCGAGCCCCGGACCCAGTAGCCGAGATAGACGTAGGGCAGGCCGACGGCCTGCGCCTGGCGCACATGGTCGAGGATGGCGAACCGCCCGAGGCTGCGGGCCTCCAGCGCCGGATCAAAGAAGCTGTAGACCATGGACAGGCCGTCCCCGAGCAGGTCGGTCAGGCAGACGCCGACCAGATCGCCGGGACCGCCGTCGGGAGAGGGCAGCCGGTACTCGATCAGGTGGGTCCGGACAGCCGTGTCCTCGACCATGGCGACATAGTCGAGCCAGCCCATGCTGCTCATGCCACCGCCCGGATGGCGGCCGTGAAGGTAGCGGCGCAGCAGGTCGAACTGTTCCGTCGTGGCCTCGGCCTCGACAAGATCCCGTGACAGGTCGGCGTTTCGTTTCAGCACCTTGCGCTGGGATCTTGAGAAACTGAACCCGGACACAGGCAGGCGCACCGAGACACAGGCGTCGCAGGATTCACAGGCCGGGCGGTAGGCGATGTTCTGGCTGCGGCGGAAGCCGGCCTGGGTCAGTTCGTCATTGACGTGAACGCCCTCGCTGAACGGCAGATTGGCGAACACCTTCCGCTCGGTCTGGCCGGGCAGATAGGGGCAGGGGGCCACGGTCGTCATGTAGAAGCGTAGCTGGCGCTGGGGAACGAAGGTCACGGCCTCAGGTCCGCATCCAATTTCGCCGACAGTGGGGCGCTGGCCGTTTCATGCCCCGATTTGCACCCGCGCCGAGGGGCGGGGCAAGGCCATTCGCCCCACACAAGCATGCGGGGCGAACGGTCACAGGCTGGTGTCCGTCGGCAGGACCGGCGCCTCGCGCAACAGGACGATGGCGATGCGGCGGTTGCCGGCCAGGGTGGGATCATCGGGATACAGCGGGTCGGAGCCGGCCTTGCCTGACACCTGGTAGACCCGGTCCGCATCGACGCCGGCGCTCTGGAGGATCAGGCGCGAGGCGTTCGCGCGGGCTGAGGACAGGGCCCAGTCGGTCGGCAGGGTCGCGCGGTTCGATCCCGGCGCGGCCGAGGTGTGGCCGGTGATCGAGATGCGATTGGGCAGCTGGTTGATGACCCGGGATATGGTCCGCAGCAGCAGCTGGGCGCGGGCGTTCGGGCGGGCGGAGGTCGCGTCGAACATCGACCGGCCCTCCTGATCAACGAGCTGGATACGCAGGCCTTCCGGCGTCTGGTCGATGATCAGCTGTTTCGACAGTTCGGCCAGTTCGGGCATCGACTGCATCGCCTGACGCAGCGATTCGGCGGCCGAGGCGAATTCGGCGGCCTCACGGCGGGCGATCTCCTCGCGCAGGGCTTCCTCGCTGGCGGCGGCGAGGTTGGCGTTCTGACCGACTTCCTGGGGCGCATTCGCCGGAGCCTCGGGAGCCAGTTCGCTGATGACGGATTGCGAGCCCGAGCTCTTGGCGCCGTCATCCCCGAGGGAGGTGCCGCCCAGGATGCCGCCGGAGCCCGAGGTCGTCGGGGAAACGCTGGCGGGGGCGAAATATTCGGCGATGCCGCGCTTCTGTTCCGGATCGGTCGTGTTGATCAGCCACATCAGCAGGAAGAAGGCCATCATGGCCGTCACGAAGTCGGCATAGGCGACCTTCCAGGCGCCGCCATGGTGACCATGGCCGGAGACCTTCTTGATCTTCTTGATGAGGATCGGGCGATCGCTCAGGGACATGGAGACGCGGACCTTTGGCGGAGAACTCGCGGGCAGGGTGGGGGCGTCAAGGTTAAGACCGCGTTTCCCATGTCGCGCCTTGCCCGGACGCAGTCGGTCGCATAGTCGTCAGACGTGAACAGTCCCGATCCCGCCGCCTTTGACCTTGCCGCCTATCGCCGGGCGCTGGGCGGATTCGCGACCGGGGTCTGCGTCGTGACGGCCCATACGCCCGACGGGCCGTACGGCATCACGATCAACTCCTTCACCTCCGTGTCCCTGAAGCCGCCGCTGGTGCTGTGGTGTCTGGACCGGTCATCCGACCGGCACGACGGCTTTGCGGCCGCCGACCGGTTCGCGGTGCATATGCTGCCGGTCGAGGACCGCGAAATGTCGGACCGCTTCGCCTGGGGGATCTGCCGCCTGTCGTCGGACGAATTCGACAGCACCAGCGCGGAGCCGCCGATCCTGAAGAACGCCCTGACACGACTGGACTGCGTGGCCACGGACAGAATCGTCATGGGCGACCATCTGACCATCGTCGGGGCGGTGAAGGGTTTCGAAACCCGCCCCGGGGCCGGGCTGACCTATTTCCGTGGACGCTACGGCGTCGCCGAGGAGCCGGACACATGAAGATCGGTTTCGCGGGCCTGGGCGTCATGGGCGGGCCGATGGCCCGGCATGTGATTCAGGCGGGACATGAGGTCGTCGGCTACAACCGGTCGCTGGAAAAGGCCAAAGCCTGGGCCCTGGCGACGGGCGGCGGATTCTGTGCCGACGCCGCCGCGGCGGCCGATGATGCAGAGGTGTTCATCCTGTGCGTCGGCAACGACGACGATGTCCGCCAGGTTGTGTCAGTGGCTCTTCCGTTTCTCCCGGCAGGGGCGGTCATCGTTGACCACACGACGACGTCCGCCAGGGTCGCCCGCGAAATGGCTGCGTTGGCGACTGAACGTGGCTGCTTCTTTATCGACGCGCCGGTCTCCGGGGGGCAGGCAGGGGCCGAGAACGGACAGCTCAGCGTCATGGCGGGGGGCGACGCGGCGGCGCTGGCACGGGTCGAGCCGACCCTGATGGCCTATTCGAAGGCGGTCAAACACATGGGGCCGTCGGGGTCCGGCCAGTTGACCAAGATGGTCAACCAGATCGCCATCGCCGGGGTCGTCCAGGGCCTGGCCGAGGCCGTGCATTTCGCCGAGGTCGCGGGCCTCGACACGGACGCGGCCTATGACGCCATCTCCAAGGGCGCGGCCCAGTCGTGGCAGATGGACAATCGCTGGAAGACCATGGCCGAGGGCCGGTTCGACTTCGGTTTCGCCGTCGACTGGATGCGCAAGGACCTGGGGCTGGTGCTGGACGAGGCGCGGACCAATGGCGCGCACCTGTCGCTGACCGCGCTGGTGGATCAGTTCTATTCCGAAGTGCAGTCCATGGGCGGCGCACGCTGGGACACATCAAGCCTTGCGGCGCGGCTGCAGGACCGGGCGCCGAAGCGCTGAAGCCTCAGCGACTGATCTGATTTCGCATAATATATCTTATGCGCATTACAGACATTCGCAGACAGAACCGGCCTACGGCCCCTGTCCCACCGTCGGCGCGGCGTCCAGCAAGGCGATCGCCTCGCGGACATAGACGGCGTGAGCCACCACCCCGATGCCGAGCGGCTCGTCCGACGGGCGCACCTCTGACGTCAGCACTCCGGCGATGAACGGGTGATCGGGCTGGACCGTCCCCGGCAATTTGCGCGCCGCGGGAGTCCAGAAGACCGGTCCGCCGGAGTTTCCCGGAAAGACCGGAAAATCAAGCAGGAAGACCGGAAAGTTCTGGGCCGGCGTCAACGGCCAGGAGGCGATCCGTCCGGTGCGCAGGATCGGAAACCCCGCCGTGTTCGAGGAATAGCCGCGCGGAAAGCCCAGGGTCAGCAGTTCGTCGCCCGGCCCGACCTGCCAGCTGTCGAGATCCTCCCCGCTGGCGAGCCAGCCCAGCGGGATGGCGGCGCGGGCGAAGGCCGGCGGAGCGGAAACCTCCATCACAGCGATGTCGCGGTCCGGATGTTTGGTCCAGACCGGGTCGCCGGAGGCGTTGCGGATGCGCAAGGGATCGGGCGCGAACCGCCAGCCCCCGCCCGGCATTTCGCTGCGCCAGCCCACCCGGGCGTCGCGGCCGCCCATGCCGTCGAGCACATGATGGGCGGTCACCAGCACGGTTCGGGGCGCGCCGTCGGGGCGCGGCGCCTCGATCAGGAAGGCCGTGCCGACGCGGCGGGTGCCGTCGCCATTGTTCTGGTCGATCTGCACGGTGGCGCTGATCAGGCCGAGGGTCAGGTCCCAGGCGGGAGCCGCGAGCTCCGCGATCGGCGGCTCCTGGATCTGGACCGGGACCTGCACCTGGTCCCAGGCGGGTTGGGGCGGCGTCTGAAAATCCAACATCGTCCCTGCCCCGGTCACTGGAGTTTGTCATTTGACGGCGGGTGGCCCGCGCGCACAAGGTCCAGCGTCATTTCAGGGGCTTCGACATGAATCGCCGCGACCTTCTCGCCACATCCGCCGCCGTGCTCGCGGCGACCGCCCTTCCCGCCCAAGCCCGCCCATCCGGAGCCTCGATGTCCCAAGGAACGCCCGTCCCGCCCGTCGCGAAGAAGATTCCGGTCCGTATCGAGCAGCTGGGGCGCGTCCGCACCGACGACTATCAGTGGATGAAGGACGACAACTGGCAGGCCGTGCTGCGGGACCCGACGCTGATCAAGGCCGACGTCAAGGAACACCTCGAGGCCGAGAACGCCTATCGCGAGGCGATGATGGCTTCGACCCTGCCCCTGCAGGCCGCGATGTTCGAGGAGATGAAGGGGCGGATCAAGGAGGCGGACAGCTCGGTCCCCTCGCCTGACGGTCCCTGGGAATATTACGTCGAATACCGGACCGGGGATCAGCACCCCCGGTACATGCGCAAGCCGCGCGGCGGCGCCGGCGAGCCCCAGCTCCTTCTCGACGCCAACGCCCTGGCCGAGGGCAAGGCCTATTCCGAGGTGTCTTCCACGGACCACAGCCCGGACCACGCCCTGTTCGCCTTTTCGGAGGACGCACAAGGCTCCGAGGTGCACCAGATCTTCGTCAGGGACCTGGCGACCGGCGAGGTTCTGCCCGATCCGATCGGCTCGGCCATCGGCGACTTCACCTTCTCCCCGGACAGCGAGTGGATCTTCTGGACCAACCGCGACGACAACGGCCGGCCGGACAAGATCTTCCGCCGCCCCGCGCGCGGCGGCGAGACCACCCTGGTCTATCAGGAGGACGACGATGGCATGTTCATCAGCGTCGGCCGCACCGCCGACGACGCCTTCATCCTGATCACCGCCGGCAACCAGGAGACCTCGGAGGCCCGGGTCATTCCGGCCGCCACGCCCACCGCGACCCCGGTCGTGCTGGAGCCTCGCGTGGTCGGGCGACTGTACGACGCCGACCACTGGGGCGACCGCTGGGTGATCCGCACCAACGCCGACGACTCGATCGACTTCAAGATCGTCGAGGCGCCGACCGCGACGCCGGGCAAGGCGCACTGGGCCGATCTCGTTCCCCACACTCCCGGTCGCTACATCGAGGGCGTGGCACTGGTGAAGGACTATATCGGCCGCCAGGAGCGGGCCGACGCCAATACGAAGATCGTCATCCGCGACCGCGCCGGCGCCGAGCACGAGATCGCGGTCGACGAGCCCGCCTATTCCCTGTCGCTGGGCGGGGCGTCGGAGTTCGACACGACGACCATGCGTTACGGCTACAACTCGCCGTCCACGCCGACCTCGACCTATGACTACGATCTGGCCACCCGCGAACGGACCCTGCGCAAGGTGCAGGAGGTGCCGTCGGGGCACGTCATCTCCGACTATGTGGTCGAGCGGCTGAACGCCCCTGCCCCCGATGGCGAACTGGTGCCGGTGACGGTGCTGCGGCGCCGGGACACGCCGGTAGACGGCTCGGCGCCGGTGCTGCTGTACGGCTACGGCTCCTACGGCAGTCCGATCCCCGCCAGCTTCTCGACCAACCGGCTGTCCCTGGTGGATCGGGGCTGGATCTACGCCATCGCCCACGTCCGGGGCGGCTCGGACAAGGGCTGGAACTGGTTCCTGACGGCGCGGCGGATGACCAAGAAGAACACCTTCACCGATTTCGTCGCCTCGGCCGAACATCTGATCGCCCGGGGCTACGCCAGTTCCGGTCGTATCGTCGCCGAGGGCCGGTCGGCCGGCGGGATGCTGATGGGCGCGATCAACAACATGCGGCCCGATCTGTGGGCCGGGGTGATCGGGGGCGTTCCGTTCGTCGACGTCATCAACACCATGAGCGACACCAGCCTGCCGCTGACGCCGCCGGAATGGCCCGAGTGGGGCAATCCGATCGAGGACCCCGAGGCCTACGACTATATGATGAGCTACAGCCCCTACGACCAGGTCGGACCGATGGCCTATCCGGCGGTGCTGGCCACCGGCGGCCTGTCCGATCCGCGGGTGACCTACTGGGAGCCGGAGAAGTGGGTGGCGAAGCTGCGGCCGGCCACGACCTCGGGCAAGCCGATCCTGCTGAAGATCAATATGGAGGCCGGCCACGCCGGGTCATCGGGGCGGTTCGACTATCTGAAGGAGGTCGCCCACGACTACGCCTTTGCGGTCTGGGCCATCGACAAGGGCTGGGAGCGGGTCTGACCCGCCCCCGGCTCCGCCCCTACGGCTGAAGCGTCCAGGTGTAGGGACCGACGTCCTCGGCGTGCATGACCACGAAATTGCGGGTCTCGTAGCCGGCCGGGCAGGTGTCGCCGCCGTCGGACCAGAAGGTGTAGGGGCCCGGATACTGGACGCACAGGGCGTGGTTGCCTTCCCACCGCCGACCCGAGCCGTCCAGGGTGTCGCCGTACATGTAGAAATTGGCGTTGTCGGTGGAGACCAGTTCGGTGCAGGAGCCGTTGTTCACCACATACCAGCCGCGATTAATAAAGCGGCCCGTGCCGACCTCGACATAGGAGATCGCCACCGTCCCGTTGCGTCCGCTTTCATTGCAGACCCGGATATCGACGGTGGCCGGCCGCACGGGCGCCGGCGGGGCCATGCCCGGCTTGGATTGCGCAGCGGCCGCGCCCGGCGAGCCGGCGGCCAGCGAAGCGGCTATCGCCGCGGCGACAAGATGTGTTCTCATGATCCCCTCTCTCCGGATGACAGCCCAGAATATCAAGGTTCTGCGATGACGCTACTGACGGTTGCTGACGGTCTCTCCAGCCCCTGCCTGACCCGATGAGACTCGAACTGAGAGACGCGACCGAGGGCGACCTGCCGGCGATCACCGCCCTGTACGCCCGCGAGGTCGCGGGCGGCACCGCGACCTTCGAGACCATGCCGCCCAGCCTTGAGGAGATGACGCAGCGGTTCATGGCCGTGCGGCGTCACGCCCTGCCCTGGCTGGCGGCGGACATCGACGGCGTCTTCGCCGGCTATGCCTATCTCTCGCCGTTCCGGCCCCGCCCGGCCTATCGCTATGGCGTGGAGGTTTCGATCTACATCGAGGCGCAGGCGCGGCGGCGCGGCGTGGGCAGGGCCCTTCTGGAAGCCCTGATCGCGCGGACCCGCGACAGGGGCCTGCGGCACCTGATCGGCGCCATCAGCGACAGCGACACCAGCGCCGCCTCCATCGCCCTGCACCGCGCGCTGGGGTTCCGGGAGGCGGGTGCCTATCGCCAGGTCGGCTGGAAATTCGGACGGTGGCTGGACGTCACCCTGATGCAGCTGGATCTGGACCCGGAGGGCGCCCCGCCGGCGTCTCCCGGACTTGATCTCGGGGGCGGCCTGGCCTGAGCCAGGAAGCCTGGACCGCGTTTGCTCTAGCGCGGCGCGATTCCGGTCGGCGGGGCCGTCAGCCACGGCGCCGGGCTGAAGCGGCGGGGCGGCTCGCCCATGGCGCCGTGCCGGATGAACTGGCGGGCGAAGGCCACGACCCCCCGGATGGTCGACTCGTCGAACGGCTTGGACACCGCCCCCAGCGCACCCGCGAAGCCGTCGGGGATCAGTTCCGGATTGGCGGTCAGGAAGACCACGGCCGAGCCGTAATCCTTGACCAGGCGCCGGGCGATGTCGGGACCGGTCATGCCGTCCAGCAGGTTGATATCCACCAGGGAGAGGTCAGGCCGGAAGCGGTCGGCGATCGCAAGGGCGCCGGCCTGGTCCATGGCGCAGCCCACGACATCGCAGCCGAACTCGGACAGGACCAGCTCCAGCTCCATGGCGAGCAGAGCCTGGTCTTCGACAATCATGACCCGAAGGTCAGGTACTTCAGACACGGCAATCCCCCGGGCGCTAACCAGACGCATTAACACTGTTTGTGTCGGTTAGCGGACACCCAACGCGCAGATAGTTGTTCGGTTCACGCCCGGCGAACCAATTCGACGCCGTTCATGCGGAAAGGCGCCCTGCCGTCGGGCGGGGGCGCGCTGGAAGTCTGTCGGAAGGGCTGACGCCGTCAGCGGGGCGGATGGCTGGGGAACTAGGACTCGAACCTAGAATGACGGTACCAAAAACCGGAGTGTTACCATTACACCATTCCCCAGCAGGTCCGGCGCATCCGGGGCCGAAGCGCCGGAAGGCGGTCGAGATACGCGAAGGCCGCGAGCGATGCAAGAACCGGTTTCGAGACTATTTTCACCGACCGCGAAACGGCGCTTGCGGGCGTGAAAGCCCGTGGCTATAAGCCCCCTCCTCAAGTCGGAGTGTGGCTCAGCCTGGTAGAGCACTGCGTTCGGGACGCAGGGGTCGGAGGTTCGAATCCTCTCACTCCGACCATCTTTCCCCGGAAAGAAGAGACAGCCCTTCGGGGCCCCGAGGTTCCCCGCCTCAATCCCCCGCCCTCGCCGCCACCGTGTTCAGATGCGCGCCCACGGCCTCGATCGTGCGGCCCGCCAGCGCCTTGCGCCGGGCCAGCAGATCGGGCGAGCCCGCGTCATAGTCGGCCATCAGCCGGCGCACGAAGTCGCCGGAGCGAACCTCCTCCAGCACGGTGTCCATGGCCGCCCGCGACGGCTCGCCGATGATGCGCGGGCCGGTGAGATAGGCGCCGTACTCCGCGGTGTTGGAGATGCGGGTGAAGGCCCCGGCGACGCCGCGTTCGAACATCAGGTCGGTGACCAGCTTGACCTCATAGAAGCATTCGAACCAGGCCACCTCGGGCGGATAGCCGGCCTCGACCAGTTTCATGAAGGCGGCGTCGACCAGTTCGGCGACCCCGCCGCACAACACGACCTGTTCGCCGAACAGGTCGCTCTCGCATTCGGCGGCGAAGGTGGTCTCGAGGATGCCCTTGCGGCCACAGCCCAGGGCCGCCGCATAGGACAGGCCGAGCGCATGGGCCCCGCCCGAGGCGTCCTGATGCACGCCGAACAGGGCGAAAACCCCCTGCCCTTCGACATAGAGGTCGCGGATGCGCGGGCCGATGCCCTTGGGCGAGGCGAGAATGACGTCGAGATCGGGACGCGGCTCGACCAGGCCGAAGCGGACCGACAGGCCGTGGGCGAAGACCAGAGCGGCGCCGGGCTTCATGGCCGGGGCCAGTTCATCGCGCCACAGGTCGCGATGAGCCTCGTCCGAGACCATGACGGCGACGACCTCGGCGGAGGCGGCGGCCTCGCCGGCGGTGAGGACGGGAAAGCCGTCGGCCTCCGCCTTTGCGCGCGTGGCTGAGCCCGCTTTCAGGCCGACGACGACGTCGGTCACGCCGGAGTCGCGCAGGTTCAGGGCGTGAGTGCGGCCCTGGCTGCCGTACCCGATGACGGCCACGCGCTTGCCGCGCACGATGGAGAGATCGCAGTCGCGGTCATGGAAGACGGGGAGCGGCGTGCTTAGGTGTTCAGACATGAGCACACCCATAACGCCTTCCGACGTCGTCGCCTTCTGGAAAGACGCCGGTCCCTCGAAGTGGTTCGCCAAGGACGACGCCTTCGACGCCGAATTCCGGCGGCGGTTCGAAGCGGCGCATTTCATGGCCGCCCGGCGCGAACTGGATCACTGGGCGGAGACGCCGGAGGGGTCGCTGGCCCTGCTGATCCTGCTGGACCAGTTTCCGCGCAACGCCTTCCGGGGCACGGGCCATGCCTTCGCGACGGATCCACTGGCGCGGCATTTTGCCGAACGTGCTCTCGCGGCCGGGCACGACCTGCGGATCGAGGGAGATATCCGCCGGTTCTTCTACCTGCCCTTCCAGCATTCGGAAGATCGCGCCGACCAGGACCGCCAGCGCGAACTGTTCCAGACCCGGATGGACCGCAAGCCGGACGACCGCTGGGCCGAGCATCATCATGACGTGATCGCCCGGTTTGGCCGCTTCCCCCACCGCAACCGGGCGCTGGGGCGCGAGACGACGCCGGAGGAGCAGACGTTTCTGGATGAGGACGGATTCAGGGGATAGCCCGTCCGGCCTGTGGACTGAGCGCTCGCTGACCAGTGATTCGGCATCCGAATCGGGGCCAACTCCACCCATGAACGCCGTCGCCGCCCTGTCCGATCTCCATGCCCGCACGGGCGCCGTCGCGGCCGATCATCCGGAGTGGCAGTACCTCAATCTGCTGCGCGACATCCTCGACAACGGCAGCCGGCGCGACGACCGGACGGGCACGGGAACGCTGGGCGTGTTCGGGCGGCAGATGCGGTTTGATCTGGCCAAGGGCTTTCCGGTCCTGACGACCAAGAAGCTGCACCTGCGGTCGATCATCGTCGAACTGCTGTGGTTCCTGCGCGGCGAGACCAATATCGGCTGGCTGAAGGACAACGGCGTCAGCATCTGGAACGAATGGGCCGACGCCGAGGGCGAGCTGGGCCCAGTCTATGGCAAGCAGTGGCGGTCATGGGCGGCGCCCGACGGACGGATGATCGACCAGATCACCAAACTGGTCGAGGGGCTGAAGGTCAATCCGAACAGCCGCCGGCACATCGTCTCGGCCTGGAACCCGGCCGACGTCGACGACATGGCCCTGCCGCCCTGCCACTGCCTGTTCCAGTTCTTCGTCGCCGACGGCAGGCTGAGCTGCCAGCTGTACCAGCGGTCGGCGGATGTGTTCCTGGGCGTGCCGTTCAACATCGCGTCCTATGCGCTTCTGACCATGATGGTGGCCCAGGTCTGCGGCCTGAAGCCGGGCGAGTTCGTGCACACGTTCGGCGACGCCCACCTGTATCTGAACCACATCGAACAGGCCGAGACCCAGCTGGCCCGCGCGCCCCTGCCCGCCCCGACCATTACGATCACGCCGCGGGACGACCTGTTCGCCTATACGCTCGAGGACTTCGTGCTCGAGGGGTACGAGCCGTGGCCGCATATCAAGGCGCCGGTCGCGGTCTGATGACCCTCGACCTGAAGGCCCTGCAGGCCGACGTCCTGCGCATCTCCGACATCTACGCGACCGAGCACGGCATCGACCGCTCCGGCGACTGGGCCCTGCTCAAGGTTCAGGAAGAGCTGGGCGAGCTGACGGCCGAGCATCTGCGCATGAGCGGCAGGGCGCGGGGCGAGGCGGACGCCGGCAAGCTGGGCGACGAGGCGGCGGACGTGCTGGGGATGCTGCTGATCTATTGCGACCGGGCGGGGATCGACCTTGAACAGGCCATGCAGCGGAAATGGCTGCACTGGCTGGAGCCGCGCCCATGACCCTCCCCGCCCTCGTTCTCGTCGTCGCCCGCGCCCGCAACGGGGTGATCGGACGGGACGGCGACCTGCCGTGGCGGCTGCGCAGCGATCTGCAGCGGTTCAAGGCCATCACCCTCGGCAAACCGTGCATCATGGGGCGCAGGACCTGGGAGAGCCTGCCGCTGAAGCCCCTGCCCGGCCGGCTGAACCTGATCCTGTCGCGCGATGAATCGTTCTCGGCGCGGGGGGCCGTGGTCTGCACGACGCTGGACGAGGCGATCGAGATCGCGCGCGAGACGGCCGAGGAGGACGGGGTCGGGGAGATCTGCGTCATCGGCGGCGTGGCCCTGTTCGAAAAGGCGCTGCCGCGGGCGAAGCGGCTGTATCTGACCGAGGTCGAGGCCGAGCCGGAGGGCGACGTGCTGTTCCCCGCGTTCGACGAGGGTGCGTGGAAAGAGGTATCCTCCGAGGCCCATCCGGCGGGCGAGAAGGACGACCACGGGTTCGTCTTCCGCGTACTTGAGAGGAAATGACCATGCTGATCGTGACCACCAACGATGCGCCCGGCTATCGGGTGGTGAAGACCCTGGGCCTCGCGCGGGGCATCACGGTGCGGTCCCGCAACCTGGTGTCCGACGCCATCGGCGGGCTGCAGTCGATGCTGGGCGGCCGGGTCGGGGCCTATGTGAAACTGGCGGAGGCGTCCCGGGCCGAGGCGCTGGAGCACCTGATCGAACAGGCCTCCGGCATGGGCGCCAACGCCGTGATCGGCATGCGCTATGAGGCCAATGAGATCATGGAGGGCGTCACCGAGGTGCTGGCCTATGGGACCGCCGTGGTGGTGGAGGAAGCGTAGGTTCCAGGGGCCAGGGGTCAGGGATGCACTCCATCCTGGAGCATGCCCCCTCGTACCTGACCCCCAGAAGCTGGAACCTAGCTCAGCGTCATCATCGCGCTGCGTTCGAAATCCTTCAGTTCGTCCATCCGGCCGTCGCGGATCTTCTCGACCCAGTGGGGATCGGCCAGCAGGGCGCGTCCGACGGCGACGAGGTCGAACTCGTCCTTTTCGAGCCGCGCGATCAGGCCGTCCAGCGAGGCCGGCTTCGAGCCCGCGCCGCCGAAGGCCGCGATGAATTCGCCGTCGAGCCCGACCGAGCCGACGGTGATGGTCGGCAGGCCGGTGACCTTCTTCGTCCAGCCGGCGAAATTGAGGTCCGAGCCCTCGAACTCCGGCTCCCAGAAGCGGCGCTGCGAGCAGTGGAAGACGTCGACGCCGGCCTCGGCCAGCGGGGCCAGCCACTGTTCCAGCTCGGCGGGGTCGTGGGCGTTCTTCGCCGCGAAATCGTGCGACTTCCACTGCGACAGGCGCAGGATCAGGGCCATGTCCGGGCCGACGCCTTCGCGCACCGCCTTGACCACCTCGGCGCCGAAGCGGGCGCGGTCGGCGATGGTCCCGCCGCCCCATTTGTCGGCGCGGTCGTTGAGGCCGGACCAGAAGAACTGGTCGATCAGATAGCCGTGGGCGCCGTGGATCTCGACGGCGTCGAAGCCGAGCTCGCGGGTGGCCCGGGCAGAGCGGCCGAAGGCGGCGATGGTGTCGGCGATGTCCTCGTCGCTCATGGGCTCGAGCCCGCGCTTGCCGGGGCTGGTCATGCCCGAGGGGCTGTCGACCTTGCCGAGCGGAGCCCAGTCCGCCCCCTGCCCGCGCGCCGAGCCGACGTGCCAGAGCTGGGGCGCGATCAGGCCGCCGGCGGCGTGAACCTCTTCCACCACCTTCTTCCATTCCGGCAGGGCCTCGCCGTGGAAGACCGGCACCCTGGCGTCGTTGCGGGCGGCGGGGCGTTCGACGACCGTGCCCTCGGTGACGATCAGTCCGACCCCGCCCTCGGCCCGGCGGCGATAGTAGCCGGCCACGTCGCTGGTCGGGATTCCGCCCGGCGAGAAGGACCGCGTCATCGGCGCCATGACGATGCGGTTGGGCATCTTCAGGGACTTGACCTGGAAGGGACGGAACAGGGCGTCGACGGACATGGGCGGTTCTCAGGTGACTGGAACCGACAAGGTGGCGATTAGGGTTGCGTTTGAAAACCCTAAAGGTCGAGTTTTTTCGCCAGGGCCTCGGCGAATTCCGCGAAGCGGGCGGCGATGTCGCCGTCGGGATCGCTGACCACGACCGGCACGCCGGCGTCGCCGCCTTCGCGCAGGGCGGCGTCGAGCGGCAGGTCGCCGAGGTAGGGGATGTCCAGACGCCCGGCCTCGGCCTCCGCCCCGCCGCGGCCGAAGACCGGACCGGTCATGTTCTCGATCAGGCCGAGGGTCGGGGTCTGGACCTTCTGGAACAGGGTGTGGGCGCGGCGGGCGTCGGCGAGGGCGACCTCCTGGGGCGTGGAGACGATGACGGCGCCGTCCAGCGGGGTCTTCTGAACGAGGGTCAGCTGGACGTCGCCTGTGCCGGGCGGCAGGTCGACGACGAGGATGTCGAGCGGCGCGTCCTCCGTCCCCCAGCGGGTCTGGGTCAGCATCTGGGTCAGGGCCTGGGAGGCCATCGGGCCGCGCCAGATCATGGCGTCGGTGGCCCTGGTCAGGAGGCCGACCGACATGGTCTTCAGACCGTGGGCGACGTGGGGGGTGATCTGGTTGTCGATGTAGTCCGGCGCGCCCGAGACGCCCAGCATGGTCGGGATCGAGGGGCCGTAGACGTCGGCGTCGAGCACGCCGACCGACAACCCCCGGGCGGCGAAGGCGGCGGCGAGATTGACCGCGACAGTGGACTTGCCGACCCCGCCCTTGCCGCTGGCCACGGCGAGGACGCGGCGGACGTGGGCGGGCCGGGCGGTGGCGACCGGGGCCTTGGGCCGGCCCTGGTCGACGGCCTGCGGCGAGAGGGAGGCGCGGCGCGGGGCTGATACCTTCAAGGTCTCCGCGGTCAGAACCACGGCGACACGGGCCATGCCCGGCAGGGCCTTGAGCGCGGCCTCGGCGGCGTCGCGGACCGGGGCGTAGAGGGCGGCGTCGGATGCGGCGACCTCGAGCGCGAAGCCGGCGCGGTCGTCGGCGACGACCAGCCCCTGGATCAGACCGGCGGCGACCAGCCCCTGCCCTGTCCTGGGATCGAGGACGGCGTCGAGGGCGGCGAGAACGGTTTCGCGGTCGGGCACGGGCATGATCCTGACGGGTTGCCGGGTCGAGTTGCGCGTTCTATCGCCGAAAGCCCCCTGCCCGCGAGCGCCGAATTTGTCCGACCCCCTCATCACCCTGCTCGCCGGCCCGACCGCCTCGGGCAAGTCGCGGCGCGCGCTGGAGATGGCGGCGCGGACCGGGGCCGTGATCATCAACGCCGACAGCCAGCAACTGTACGCCGACCTGCGCGTGCTGAGCGCCCGTCCGTCGGTCGAGGAAGAGGCGATGGCCGAACACCGGCTGTACGGCGTGGCCGATGCGGCGGACGCCTGGTCCGTCGGACGCTGGAGCCGGGCGGTCATGCCGGTGCTGGCCGAATTGGCGGCTGAAGGCCGCCCTGCGGTGCTGACGGGTGGGACCGGACTGTATTTCACGGCCCTGACCACGGGGCTGGCGGACGTCCCCGAGGTGCCGGTCGAGGTGCGCGACGCCGCCGGGGCGGCCTTCGACTCCAATGGCGAGGCGGCGTTTCGGCGCGCCCTGGCCGGGGTCGATCCGGCGGCGGCGGCGCGGATCGAGGCCGGAGACCGTCAGCGGCTCACCCGGGCCTGGGCCGTGGCGCAGCACACCGGCCGGGCGCTCAGCGACTGGACCGCCGACACGACGCCCTTGCTGGCCCCGGGCTCCTGGGCCGGTCTCGTGATCGAGCCGGACCGCGAGACGCTGTACGCCCGCTGCGACCTGCGGGTGGCGCAAATGGTCGAGGCCGGGGCGCTGGACGAGGTGCGGGCGCTGGTCGCGCGCGGACTGGACCCCGCCCTGCCGGCGATGAAGGCGGTCGGGGTGCGCGAGTTCGCGGCGCATCTGTCGGGAGAGACGACCTTGGCGGCCGCGGTGGAGGCGACGCGGCAGGCCACGCGCAACTACGCCAAGCGGCAGCTGACCTGGTTCAGGAACCAGACGCCCGGCTGGGCGCGGGTCTGACGCCATGCTCGTGATCCAGAACCTGTGGACCCACTGGACCAAGGCGTCGCGCGACGCCGCGGCGGCGCGGCCGAGGCTGCTGGAGGCCCTGCCCTTGCCGACGCCGGTCGGGCCGCCGCCGCCCGGACAGGCCTGGATCCACGACGTGCGCCGACGGGAAGACGAAGGGTTCGAACTGCGCGCCTGGTCCGGCTGGGCGTCGCAGGACGACTGGTCGCGGATGCGGTTCACCAACACCCTGGCCTGGGCCCTCCGGTCGGGCGGAGTCGTCGAAGTGACCCTGCGCCCCCCGTCGCCGGGGATGCGGCAGACGCGATGGCCGGACGGACTGCCCTCGCCGCTCTACGTCCTGGAGCCGGGCGACACCGCGCGGATCGTATGGAACGGCCGGTTCCGCAACAGCATGGGCGGCAGCAATCGGGGCTCCTTCTATGAGGAGCACCAGATCTTCCTCGCCGCGGCCGCGGATCCCGGGCCGGACCTGTTCACCGCCGGGCCGCCCGATCATACGATCGATCTGACGACCCGGATCTACTGATCGCCGGGCTCAGGCCCCGGCGCAGCCGGTCAGGGTTTCGCCGGGGCGAATGACCGTCGCATTCAGCGGATAGACGGTGTCGCTCATGCCGTCGGAACAGGGACCCACGGTCAGCACCACGACAAGCGGATGGTTCAGGCTGGTCGTGACCGTAAAGGTCGCCACAGACGGCGTGACCTGCGGGCCGGGATTGGCGGCGGTCTCCTGCGGCCGGTCGACTCCACTGTAGTCGAGCGTCGCCGAGGTCACCGCGATGGCCCAGAAGGGTTCATTGCCCCGGACGGTGAAGGGCTGGCTGAGGTCGAGGCCGCCGAAGACCGTGGTCGTGGCGGGCGGGGGCGGGGCGGGATCCGGCGCGGGCGCCGGGGCCGGCGTGAGCTGGTCGCAGGCCGCGAGCAACAGCAGCGGCGCGGCCGCCACGGCGGCGAAGGTCAAAAGGCGCATGAGGTTTCTCCCCTGTAGCTGATCACAGAACACAGTTCCCGGAGTCCGGGTCAAGGGTGCTGCCCCTGATGCGCGAGTGCGCCACCGCGGCGAAGCCCTTGGAACGTGAGGCCAAAGCCCCTATATTCCGTCTGTCCGGGTTCGCCCGGACTATGGCGATAAACGCGCTTGTAATAAGCGGACCGGACCCGGGTGCGATTCCCGGCGGCTCCACCATTTCTTCCCCGCGTTATCGGCGGAGCGAGCATGGGGCCGACTAGCATCGACGGACGTGTAAAGAAGACTGCTTTCGCCCGTCCTGGCCCACCGTATCGGGCCATTTTCTAACTGCGAACGATAACTTCGCTGGAGAAGTCGCTCTCGCCGCATAAGCGGTTCGGGTGATTTCGAACACTTAAGTCCTCAGGGATCAGTTCCTGGGGCGGGGCCGCCGGGAGCCTGCCAACAGAATCCCGGCACTTTCACCATGTCGCCACCTTTCGCCGGCCTCGCCGTGCCGCTATCAGTTCGCGCGAACAGCCGAGGCGACCCATGGCCGAAGAGACGCCCCCCGTCGACGAGATGCACTATGAGCAGCTGGCGCAGGATGCGCTGCGCGGCGTCATCCGCTCGGCGCTGGAGCGGGCCGCCCTGCCGGACGGCATTCCGGGCGCGCACCATTTCTATGTGACGTTCAAGACGCGGGCTCCCGGCGTCAGCGTGCCGCCCGACATCCTGGCCAAATATCCGGACGAGATGACCGTCGTCCTGCAGCATCAGTATTGGGACCTGAAGGTCGAGCCGACGAAATTCTCGGTCATGCTGAAATTCGGCGGCATTCCCAAGGTGCTGGCCATGCCCTATACCGCCGTGACCCGCTTCTATGATCCGTCGGTGCAGTTCCTGCTGCAATTCGAGGCGCCGGCCACGGTCGAGGAGATCGCCGCCGAGGTCGCCGCCGCCGAGCCCGAACGGACCCCGCCGCAGAACGGCGATGACGACGGCCCCAAGGTCGTGTCGCTGGACCAGTTCCGGAAGAAGTAGCCTCTTTTCCTCGCCGCCTCATTCGGTAATCTCGGCCTCGACTTGAGACCGGGAGAGCGCATGGGGCGGGGTCTGATCATTGTTCTGGCGATCGTGTTCGGGTTCGATGCATCCGCCCATGCCCAGACGGCCGCTCCGCCGAGCCGGTTCGTCAACTGGACCTCGGCGATCGTCGCGGCGGACTGGCGGGATGGAGCCAACCGGCCGATCCAGGCCTTCGACAACGCCCGCCGCGATCTGGTGAAGGGCTTCCTCGCCGCCGGCTTTCCTCGCGCCAACATGGTTGACTACAGCCTGAGGCCGGATGCGCCGCAACCGGTCGCGGCCTCGGCCGTGGTGGAAGGAATCAATGCGGCGGCGACGCGGGGGACGTCGGGATGTCTGCTGTATTTCACCTCGCACGGCGTTCCGACCGCCATGGTGTTCGGCGAGGCGCCGCGGATGACGCCTGACATGATGGCCAATATCGTCCGCTCGGCCTGCGGGACCCGCCCGACCGTGGTGATCGTCTCGGCCTGCTATTCCGGCATCTTCGTCAACGCCCTGGCGGCGCCCAACCGGATGGTCCTGACCGCCGCCAGCCGCGAGCGGACCTCGTTCGGCTGCGGGGCGGACGAGACCTATCCATGGTTCGACGGCTGCGTCATCGAGACCCTGCCGACCGCGACCGACTTCCTGGCCCTCGCGGCGGGGACGCGGGCCTGTGTGACACGCAAGGAGACCGAGCGCGGGGTGAGCCCGGCGTCGGAGCCGCAACTGTTTGTGGGCGCAGAGATGCAGCTAAGGCTGCCGACACTGCGCTTCAGCCGCCCTTCGGGCTGATCAGGGCTGGCGTTTCATGAGGGGAACATATAAGGAACATTCAGCCCTGACAGGAGGAATGCCGATGTTGTCCGGTGGATGCCATTGCGGCGCGGTCCGCTATGAGATGCCGCGCGAGGTCGCCCACCACGCCCTGTGCCACTGCACCGATTGCCGCAAGGCCAGCGGCGCGCCGGCGGTGGCCTGGGCCCTGGCGCCGACGGACCGGATCGCCATCACCGGCGAGACCAGCGTCTATGAGTCCTCCGAGCACGGTCGGCGGTATTTCTGCGGACGCTGCGGGACCGGCCTGTTCTACACCAGCGAGACTGTCTTTCCGGGCATGACCGATGTTCAGAGCGCCACGCTCGACGATCCGGACGCCCTTCCGTTGCAGGCCCAGATCCAGACCGCCGAACGGATCGGCTGGATGGAGACGGCGCACCGTCTGCCGACGTTCGAGCGCTATCCGGGCGCGCCCGGAGACTGACGCGGAAAGACCCGGATCGTGATCCGCTCGCGCTCGCCCTCGCGGCGTTCGACCAGCAGGCGGGCGACCTGGGCGTCGTCGTGGAACAGATAGCCCTTGATGGCGTCCAGCAGGGCCTTGGCGAGGTTGTCGAGGTCCAGCCACGGCGGATCGCCGACATGCTCCATCAGGATCTCGACCGTGTAGTCGCCCCAGGAGGGGCGCGAGGTCCACTCCTTGCGCATGAACTCATAGACCAGCGGCTTGTAGTATTTGGCCTGGGTGGTCAGGCCGTCGATGGTGATCTCGACCGCCTCGCCGGTCTCGCGGGCGCGGACCTTTCCGGCGCCGATCCAGCCTGGGGTCATAGGTCGGGCCGCGCGTGGGCGCAGGCGGCCGGAACCGGGTCCAGCATGACGACCGACAGCATGGTCACCGGCGGCTGAATCCGCTCCGCGACGGCCGGAAAACCCTGGAAATGGTGCAGCAGCCCGAGTCCGTCCACAACGCGGCCGAAGACGCCGAAGCCCTGACCGTCGGGATTGCGCCCGCCGCCGAAGTCGAGGCTCGGGCTGTCGTGGGTGACGATGAAGAAGCTGCTGGTCGCCGTGTCCGGTCCATCGCGGGCCATGGAGACGGCGCCCGCCACATGGGCGAGGCCAGTGTCGCGCGTCCGTTCGAGCGGAATGGGGCCCAGACCCGGATCGTCGTCGCCATTGGGGGTCGCGGCCTGGACGACGTTGATGGGACCGAGCACCGAACGGAAGAAGCGGCCGCCGGTGTACTGACCGGCCGAGACGTAGCGCATGAAATTGCACGCGGTGACCGGCGCCCGGACATGATCCAGCTCGAGGGTGATGGGACCGTATTCGGTGCTGATCAAAGCCCGGGGCAGCGGCTCGGGCGGCGGCGCGGCCTGGGCCGTCAGTACAGCCGCAATCAGGGCGGAAACGATGATGTCGGCCTCCTGTCCTTGTCCCCTCGCCTGCCCGTGCTACACCGCCGCGCAGTCCTCCGCCACGTCCGATGAGCCCGCCCACCATGACCAAGACCCGTTCGGAAACCGACACCTTCGGCCCCATCGAGGTCGCCTCGGACCGCTATTGGGGCGCCCAGGCGCAGCGGTCGCTGGGGAATTTCAAAATCGGCTGGGAGAAACAGCCCCTGCCGATCGTCCGCGCCCTGGGCATCGTCAAACGCGCCGCGGCCGAGACCAATATGGCCCTGGGCAAGCTGAACCCGAAGCTGGGCGAGACCATCGTCGCGGCGGCCAATGAGGTCATAGAGGGCAAGCTGAACGACCATTTCCCGCTGGTGGTCTGGCAGACCGGTTCGGGCACCCAGTCGAACATGAACGCCAATGAGGTGATCTCGAACCGGGCCATCGAGATGCTGGGCGGGGAGATGGGCTCCAAGAAGCCGGTCCACCCCAACGACCACGTCAACATGAGCCAGTCGTCGAACGACACCTTCCCCACGGCCATGCACGTCGCCTGCGCAGAACAGGTGGTCAACGACCTGATCCCGGCGCTGAAGCATCTGCACGCGGCGCTGGACGCCAAGGCGAAGGCCTGGGCGCACATCATCAAGATCGGCCGGACGCACACCCAGGACGCCACGCCGCTGACGCTCGGCCAGGAGTTCGGCGGCTATGCCCAGCAGGTCGCCAACGGCATCGAGCGGATCGAACTGACCCTGCCGAAACTGATGGAACTGGCCCAGGGCGGCACGGCCGTGGGCACCGGCCTGAACGCGCCGATCGGGTTCGCCGAGCAGGTCGCCGAGCGCATCGCCGCCATCACCGGCATGCCCTTCACCACGGCGCCGAACAAGTTCGAGGCCCTGGCGGCGCATGACGCCATGGTGTTCAGCCACGGCGCGATCAACACGGTGGCCGCCAGCCTGTTCAAGATCGCCAACGACATCCGCTTCCTCGGCTCGGGCCCACGCTCAGGGCTGGGCGAACTGGCCCTGCCGGAGAATGAGCCGGGCAGTTCGATCATGCCGGGCAAGGTCAATCCGACCCAGTCCGAGGCCCTGACCCAGGTCTGCGTCCAGGTGTTCGGCAACCACGCCGCGGTGACCTTCGCCGGCTCGCAGGGCCATTTCGAGCTGAACGTCTTCAACCCGGTGATGGCCTACAACTTCCTGCAGTCGGTGCGGCTGATGGCCGATGCGGCGGTGTCGTTCACCGACAACTGCGTCGTCGGCATCGAACCGCGCGAGGACAACATCAAGCGCGGCCTCGACAACTCGCTGATGCTGGTCACCGCCCTGAACGGCAAGCTCGGCTATGACGCCTGCGCCAAGATCGCCAAGACCGCACACAAGAATGGCACCACGCTGCGCGAGGAAGCGGTCGGCGGCGGCTATCTGACCGACGCCGAGTTCGATGAGGCGGTGCGGCCCGAGAAGATGATCTCGCCGGGGTGATGGGGGCCTACTTCCGGTTGGTAGCGGCTATTGGGGTTCAGGTGTAGGCTGCCTTGATGGGCAAGTCCGAGCTTAAGATCGAGATCGATCCCGCCATGGTCGCCGAGGCTGAGCGGCTGGGTGTTGACCTGACGACGGCAGGGCTGGCTGGTGTCCAGCAGGCGCTGGCCCGGCGGCGGAACGCCCTGAAGTCGGACGCGGAACGCGCCGCAGACGCTCGTGCTTGGGCTGCGGAAAACGCCGAGTCGCTCAAGGCCTACAACGAGCGGATCGCGCGCGACGGCATCTTCGGCGAGGACTTCCGGACCTGGTGATGCGTCAGTTCGACGTGTTCCCGAATCCGTCGCCTCGCTCCCAGGCCGCCGCACCCTTCATCGTCCTGATGCAATCCCATTTTGTGGATGAGATGCCGTCTGCCCTGATCGCGCCGTTGATCCGTGAGCGTCGAAGCGGCGACTTCACGCGCGTCTCTGTCTCCGTAGATCTGAACGACGAGGCCCTGCACCTCTCGCTGGCGGAAATGGCCCCCATCGCGAGGACCGGCCTGAAGCGATCCGTCGGCGATCTCAAGCCCTATGAAGACGACATCCGCCGCGCCCTCGACCGCCTGTTCACCGGCTTCTGAGCATGACCGCCCTCACCCGTCCCTACTGGATCGAGGCGCAGTTCGAGCGGCGCGAGGAGTGGGATGACGCGGTCTATCCGTTCAACCTGCCGGCGGTGCGGACGCTGCACAGTCTGGCGTTCCATCCCAATGTGACCTTCCTGGTCGGGGAGAATGGGTCGGGCAAATCGACCCTGATCGAGGCGCTGGCGGTGGCCTGGGGTTTCAACGCCGAGGGCGGCGGGCGTGAGCACCGGTTCGGCACGCGGGAGAGCCATTCGCCGCTGCACAGGTTCGTACGGCCAGTGAAATCGCCCCAGCGGCTGCAGGACGGCTTCTTCCTGAGGGCCGAGAGCTTTTTTACGACGGCCAGCTATCTGGAGACGGCGGGAGCCACGCGGTACGGCGCCAAATCCCTGCATGAACAGTCCCACGGCGAGAGCTTCTTCGCCCTGTTCGAGAACCGGTTCATCGGCGACGGCCTGTACATCCTCGACGAGCCGGAAGCGGCCCTGTCGCCGTCACGACAGCTGTCGTTCCTGGCCAAGATGCACGAACTGGTGCTGGCGCGGTCGCAGCTGATCATCGCCACCCATTCGCCGATCATCCTCGGCTATCCGAACGCCTGGATCTATCAGGTGTCCGAGCACGGCGTGGACCGGATCGACTATGAGGACACCGACCATTTTCAGGTCACGCGCAATTTCCTGACCCGGCGCGAGATGATGCTGGAGATCCTGCTGGCGGACGACTGATCAGGGCTTGTCGCGGATGGTCCGGCCGATCGGGGCCAGGGCCAGTTTGGCCAGCTCCAGGTCCTTGAGCGCGAACGGGATGCCGATGATGGTGATGAACTCGGCCACGGCGATCAGCAGGTGCGACAGGGCGATGTACCAGCCGGCGAAGATGAACCAGATGACGTTCAGGACGAGGCCCAGCGGCCCCGTACCGACGTCGTGGGCGCCGAGTTCGTCGCGCCAGACCACTTCGCGGCCGAAGGGCCAGAAGGAGTAGCTGGCGATCCGCCAGGCGGCGAAGGTCCAGGGCAGGCCGACGACGGTGAGGGCCAGGACCGCGCCGCCGAACAGCCAGAGCAGGCCGGACAGCCAGCCTCCGAAGACGAACCACAGCAGGTTGAGGATCAAGCGGATCACAGGCGTCGTTCCGGTCGCGCCGCACGCCGGCGCCTTCCCCAGATATGCTGAAGGCCCCGCCGGCGACAGCGGGGGCTTCGTGAATTCGCGGTAAGCTCGCCGGGGGTCTAGTGGGGCTTCTCGGTCCAGCGCGCCCTGGCCTCGTCCTTGGTGACGTTGAGATGGACATGCTCATCGACATGATTGACCCAGCTGACCGGGATCATGTGGTGTTTGAAGCCGCCGGCGAGGTCGAGTTTGGCCAGTTCGATCTGGTCCCCGACGACGTGGTCGACGCGGCCGACATGCTCACCGTCCGAGCCGACGACTTCGAGGTGTTCGCGGATTTGAGTCGGGTCTACCATGGGCGCTCCTGCCGGCTGCAACTGGCGGGGAAAACCGCCCGGCCGCGCGTCGGGTTGCATACTGCGGAGGCCGGCATGGGCGAGGTCGTCAATCTGAACCGGGCGCGCAAGGACCGGGCGAAGGCCGAGGCCAGGGCGACCGCGACCGTCAACCGGGCGGCGCACGGACAATCGAAAGCGGAGCGGACCCGGGTCGCGGCGGAACGCGAGCGCGCCGCCCGCCTTCTCGACGGATCGAAGCTGGAGGACTGAACATGGCCGACCCTCGCCAGGATCCCCGCATCAGACACGGCCTCATCCCCCTGCTCGTCGCCATGCGGGTCAAGGCGGAACGTGAGCGACTGGCCGCGGAAGCGGCGAAGAAGGCCGGAGCCGCGCCGGAGAAACCGAAGAAGAAGCGCGGCTGGTTCGGCTAGGACGAGACCTTCGGGGCGCGGATCATCAGGGCCTGACCCGACAACACGAGCAGCAGCCCGGCCAGGGCGGACCAGCCGAAATGCGCGCCCTCGAACAGGACCGAAACCAGCATCGCGACGGGCGGGGTCAGGGCCGAGACATAGCTGGCCATGGCGTAGCCGATCATCCGGGCGATGGTGAAATACAGGCCGAAGGCGATGACCGAGCCGAACACCGACAGATAGAGCAGCGATCCGACATAGGTGAAGCTCGGGTCGATGGTGAACTCCACCCCGGTGGCCAGGCCGTAGAGCGCCAGCAGGCCCGTGCCGTAGGCCATGGCCCAGGCGGTCGAGGGAATGGCGGCCGAGCCGTGATTCTGGCCCTTCCAGGCGAAGAAATTGCCGAAAGCCGAGGCCGTGACGGCGATCAGGGCCAGGCCGACGCCGAGCGCCGCCTCCCGATCAAATCCCGCGCTGAGCACCTCGCCGCCCGACAGGACCACAACGCCCACCACGCCGAGGATGGCCCCGCCCCATGAGGCGGCCGCCGCCTTCTGACCAGCGGCCAGCCGGAACAGCACCAGATTGATGAAGGTCAGGGAGGCGAAGGTGACGGCGACGATGGCCGAGGCGACGTGGGCCTCCGAGGCGTAGGTGAAGCTGTAGCTGATCGAAAAGGCGAAGGCCCCCTGTCCGAGGGCGGCGAGATGCTGGGCCCGGGTCAGCCGCAGCTTCTGGCGGGCGATCAGGCAGCCGAGAAACAGGAGGGCCGAGGCGAGGCCGAACCGCCAGACGATTGAGGCCAGCGGCGGCACCGTCCCCAGTTGAAGGGTGATGGCGTACCAGGTCGTGCCCCAGATCGCGGCGCAGATCAGCACCCCGCCGATGCCCAGCAGGGTGGTCCTCGACAGGGGCGGACGGGCGACGGGAGGAACGGATACGGGGGAGGTCACCCACGCCCAGTGGCGGATGCCGTCAGACGGGGCAAGCGGGGTTTTCGCCAGAGTGACACAAGCCGGGCTTATGCCGTCCGAAAGCCGTCGTCAGCCTCGTAATTTGAGCCCGGCGCGGACCTCGGGCGGCACGGCCTGGTAGACGTCCGCCGGACGAATGTTGAGGCGCGCGCGGACCGCCTCCAGCGGCTGTTCGAACAGGGCTTCATAGTCCAGCGCGGGCAGCCAGCGTGCGGCCTTGCCGTTCCGGTACGCCTGCCAGACCGCGCGGCGGGCGGGAATGGAGCGCACCTCGCGCTGGATCTCGCGCGCCGCGCCCCAGCCGATGAAGGCGAAGCCGAGATTGCGGGTCTGGGCGTAGGAGAAGGAGACCACGCAGGCCTCGCCCAGCGCGTCGGTGCCGTAGCCGGTCAGGACATGCCAGATGTCGTGGATGTCGCGGATGCGACGCGAATACCAGATCACCGGGTGCTGGGCGTCGACCAGCGGCGCGACCTTGCGGGCCTCGTCGGCCAATCCCTTCGCGGTGAAGCCGCGGGCCTCGCGGAAGTCGCGATAGGCGGCGCCCACCGTCCCCGGCCCGAACCGGGCCAGCCAGACCGGATCGTCGAGCTTGTGCGCCAGTTCCTCGCGCAGGAAGGCCTGCCGGCCGCCTTCCATGGTCTTCAGCATCCGATTGTAGCCACGACCGATGGAACGCCCGGACAGCGCCCGCATGATCTCGAACACCTGGGCCGTGTCTTCCTTGTCCCGGACCAGCCGGCGGAAGGCGCGGAACGCCTTGAGCGGTTCAAGGCGCTGCGGTCGCAGACGGTCGAACTTGTCGAAATCGGCGGTGGCGGTCATGGACGGGCCCTGTGCGGTTATCGACAGAATAGCCCGGAAGCCCGCGCAAGTGAACGGTGTTCACGTCGCACCCATGGCGATCGGACGGATGCCGGGGCTATGGTCCGGACCATGTTGAAGAAGCGCTCCGTCTCCCTGTCCGGCCACGCCACCTCCGTGGCGCTGGAGGCGGAGTTCTGGGCTGTTCTTGACGCCGTCGCGGCGGCCGGCGGCCTGTCGCAGGCCGGGCTGATGAAGCGGATCGACGAGCGTCGCGGGCGCACGCCCCTGGCCTCGGCCTGTCGCCTTCTGGCGCTGGCCTGGACGGGCGGCGACCGATCTTTCATCGAACAGGATTCGACCGATTGACACCCGTCAGGGTTGGCGCATGGTCTGTTTTCCAGAAGGAAGACCGCCGTGTTAGACAAGATCGACAAGACCCTGATTCCGCCGGCCCTCTTCGGGGGGCTGATCGCGATCGGACTGATCGGCGCGGGGGCCTTCATCGGCTCCGGCGTGGTCAACGCCCAGGTCGGCAACCGGCAGGTGACGGTGCGCGGGCTGGCGGAGCGCAATGTGGTCGCGGACCTCGCGGTCCTGAACCTCAGCTTCAAGGCGGCGAATGACGATCTGCCGACGGCCCAGGCGAAGATCGACAACGATCTGGCGCTGGTGCGGGCCTTTCTGGCGCGGCAGGATTATCCGGCCGAGGCGGTCACCATCGGCCGGCTGCAGGTCACGGACACGCGGGCGCGGGAGTACGGTTCGACCGACAATGTCGTCCGCTACATCCTGTCCCAGAGCGTCACGGTGCGCACCACCGACGTCCAGCGCGTCGCCCAGACGGAGCGGGCGCTGAACGATCTGGTGCGCGAGGGCGTGCAGCTCGATTTCGCCGCCCCGACCTATGTCTTCACCAAGCTGAACGAGGTGCGGCCGGCGATGATCGCCGAGGCGACCGCCTCCGCCCGGTCGGGCGCCGAACAGTTCGCCAAGGATTCCGGCACGCCGCTGGGCCCCATCCGCCAGGCGACCCAGGGCTCGTTTGAAATCCTCGCCCGCGAGGACATCGACAGCGAATCCACCTCGCTCGACAAGCGGGTGCGGGTGGTCGCGACGGTCAGCTACCAGCTGCGCTGAGGCCTCAGGTCGTCGGGGCCGGCTCGGGCGGCATGACCGGCGGATCGACCGGCTGAACGTCCGGCAGGTCGGGCAGCTTCGGCGCATCGGGCAGTTCCGGGCGCGGCAGGTCGATATCGACCGAGACATCCGTGCCGTCGGGCGCTTCGATCCCGCCGCGGTTCGAGAAGACCACCACGGCGATGATGATGACGACCACCACCAGTCCGCCCAGGAGCAGGGCGATCCAGCTGCCGCCGCCGCTGCGGGGCGGGTTGTTGATGGTGGTGTGATGGACGACGTCCGGCCGCTCGGGCGGGGGGGCGTTGGGATCGGTCATGGGTCAGTTCACCGTCGGGACGGCGGGCGCCGAGACTTCCGGCAGATTGACGTCGACATTGACCTCCTTGGCCTCCGGAGCCACGCCGCCGCGGGCGAAGACGAAATAGGCCACAATGGCCAGCACCACGACAATCCCGCCGATGATGAAGGCGAGGCCCGTATTGCCGCCGCCGCTGGTGTTGTTGATGTTGTCGGCCATGAAGTCTCTCCCGTTGAACCTGTCGGCAAGCGGAACGACGTTCCGGCTTGACGGTTCCGTGAGGGGATGCGCACGCCGCCGCTGACATCCGGGCTCGTGCCCCTTATGTTCCGCCGATGAGTCTCCCCGACGCCCCTGCCCCGCGCATCTCCGATCTCGCCCGCTCGCGCGGCCCCGGCGGGGTCGAAGCGCCCGCCGCCGACTATCTGGCGGGCCTGAACCCCGAACAGCGCGAAGCGGTGGAGACGGTGGACGGACCCGTGCTGGTGCTGGCGGGCGCCGGGACCGGCAAGACCCGGGTGCTGACAACGCGGCTGGCGCACATCCTGGCGACCGGACGGGCGCGGCCGTGGGAGCTGCTTGTCGTCACCTTCACCAACAAGGCGGCGCGCGAGATGCGCGAGCGGATCACCCACCTGATCGGGCCCTCGGCCGAAGGCCTGCGCTGGCTGGGCACCTTCCACTCGGTGGCGGCGCAGATCCTGAGACGGCATGCCGAGCTGGTCGGGCTGAGGTCGACCTTCACCATCCTCGACACCGACGACCAGGAGCGGGTCTGCAAACAGGTGCTGGAGGCCGAGGGACTGGACACCAAGCGCTGGACGCCCAAGTCGCTGAACGGCCTGATCGACCACTGGAAGAACCGCGGCTGGACGCCGGAAAAGCTCCCGCCGTCGGAGGATTTCGCCAACGGCAAGGGCCATGCGCTCTACGCCGCCTATCAGGCGCGGCTGGTCAGTCTGAACGCCTGCGACTTCGGCGACCTGTTGCTGCACAATCTGACGATTCTATCGAAACATGCGGATATTGCAGACGAATACCGGCGACGGTTCCGCTACATCCTGGTCGACGAATATCAGGACACCAATGTCGCCCAGTACCTTTGGCTGCGGCTGCTGACGTCCTCGACCGGCAATGTCTGCTGCGTCGGGGACGACGACCAGTCGATCTATGGCTGGCGCGGGGCCGAGGTCGACAACATCCTCCGCTTCGAGCGCGACTTTCCCGGAGCCAAGGTCGTACGACTGGAGCGTAACTACCGGTCAACGCAGCATATTCTGGGTGCGGCCTCGGGTCTGATCGCGGCCAACCGGGACCGGCTGGGCAAGACGCTTTGGACCGAGGACCTGAGCGGCGACAAGGTTCGCGTGCGCGGGGTCTGGGACGGCGAGGCCGAGGCCCGGCTGGTGGCCGACGAGATCGAGACGGCGCGCCGCGCCGGCACGCCCTACAGGGACATGGCGGTGCTGGTGCGCGCCTCGTTCCAGATGCGGGCCTTCGAGGAGCGGTTCGTGCTGCTGGCAGTGCCCTATGTGGTCATCGGCGGGCCGCGCTTCTTCGAACGGGCCGAAATCCGCGACGCCCACGCCTATCTGCGGCTGATCCTGTCCGAGGACGACGACCTGGCCTTCGAGCGGATCGTCAATGTCCCCAAGCGCGGCATCGGCGACACCAGCGTGCAGAAGGTGCTGCAGATCGCCCGGCTGTCCGGCGTCTCGGCCATGAGCGCGGTGCGCGACCTGATCGTCTCGGACGAACTGCAGGCGCGGACGCGGACGGCCCTGGCCAATTTCGTCCGCGACATCGACCGCTGGCGGACCTTCGCCCAGACGACGACCCACTGGGAGCTGACCGAGACCGTGCTCGAGGAGAGCGGCTACACCGACATGCAGAAGGCCGACCGGGCGACGGGCCAGACGCGGCTCGACAACCTCAAGGAGCTGACGCAGTCGATGCAGTCGTTCGAGACCCTGCCCGCCTATCTGGAGCATGTCTCGCTGGTGATGGACCTGGACCGCGGCGGCTCGGACGATGCGGTGCAGATCATGACCCTGCACGGGGCCAAGGGGCTGGAGTTCCCGCTGGTCTTCCTGCCGGGCTGGGAGGAAGGCGTCTTCCCCAGCCAGCGCAGCATCGACGAAAAGGGCGAAAAGGGCCTCGAGGAGGAACGCCGCCTGGCCTATGTCGGCGTGACCCGGGCCAAGTCGGACGCGCGCATCAGCTTCGCCGCCAACCGGCTGGTCTACGGCCGCTGGACCTCGCAACTGCCCAGCCGCTTCGTCGACGAACTGCCCATCGCCCACGTCGAGGCCGAGAGCGACACGGGCTACTATGGCGTCACCCCCGGCATGAAGGACGCCAAGTCCCGCTGGGACGAGATGCCGACCTTCGGCGCCGGCTACGCCTCCCCCGGCTGGAAACGGGCGCAGTCGTTCACGGCCGGGCGGGCGCCGGCGGCGAGGCCGGCGCGGCATACGCTGATCGAGGGGGACGGACGGCTGCTGGCGACGGCGGACCCGAAGTCGGGCGGCGACTGGTCGCTGGGCCAGCGCGTGTTCCACCAGAAATTCGGCTACGGCGCGGTCAAGGCGATCGAGGGCAACAAGCTGCTGATCGACTTCGAGAAGGCCGGCGAGAAGAAGGTGATCGATACGTTTGTGGAAAAGGCCTAGCGTTTTGAGGTCGGAACGACGTCCGGTTCGCAACCAATCCGGTCGCAGAGACGTCGCTGCATGTCAGCCTCAAAGGCAGGCTGGAAGTAGTTCATCAACTCGCCTGTTCTTCGAGTGAGAATCACCGATCGCGCCGTCAGGGAGCGCCCGACCGGACTCTCGTAAAACTCCACAACGCCTTCGAGTTCTTCACGGGTGAATTCTTCCGCATAGACGGCCACGACGCGATCCATGTAGCCGGGCATGACAGCCGCAAAGGATTCGAGCGCGACGTCCTCGATCACTTCGCGCTTTTCGGCCGGAATGCGGGGATCGGCCAGAATGTTCTGAAGCATGCTTTCGATCATGCCGTTCATCAGCTTGTCGAACTGGATGGCGGCAAAGTACCGCCGGACCAGCGCGGCCTTGGCGTCGACCTCGGCGGACTGGGCGGACGGAGCGGTGGCCTGGCCCGCGGCTGGCAAGGCCTGACCGAACGTCAGCGCCAGAGCAACAGCGCCTGCTGATAGAATTCTCGTCATGACTGCGTCCCTCTCCTGTCCGCATTCAGTGCCGCAACCGACGCGATTGCGCCAGCGTGAATCCTATCCCCTCATGGTTGAAAGAGAAAGGCGGTGCAGTTCCAGAGTCTCCCTCGCCCCGCCCCGACCAGCACCGCCGTCGCCGGCGCCGCGAACCGGCGAGCCGGGATGACAACGGCGCATCATGCTCCTCTGTCGCATGACGCGGATTCCAACCCTTCGTTAAGCCCGGCGCCCGACCCTGCGCCTGTGCGCGAATCCCGTCCAGACGAGGTCCTGACCGAGCCTGCCCCCAGCCTGGGAGAGCGGGTCGTCTGCGGCGTGATCATCGCCATGCTGACCGGGGCCCTGATCGGGCCGGTGTTCGCGCCGCTGCAGGAGGAGACGCCGGTGCTTCGGCTGGTCTGGCTGCCGGCCTATGCGGCGATCATCGGGCTCTTGTTGTTCCGGATCGACCGGCTGTGGCGGGCGTGGCCGGCGATGATCGCCATTGCGGCGCTGGTCGGCCTGGCCTTCGCCTCGCGCTACTGGTCGATCGATTTCGCCACCACCATGCGCCGGGTGATCGCCCTGGCGATCAGCTGCGGTTTCGCCCTCTATCTGGGCGCCGTCTTCCGGGGGCCGCATCTGCCGCGGCTGCTGATGCATACGGCGCTGTTCATGGCGGTCGGCAGTCTGGTCATGGTCTTCGCCTTTCCCGGCATCGGCGTGCACCAGTTCGACAACGCCGGCCTGTGGCGCGGCCTCTGGTACGAGAAGAACCAGATGGGGGCGGTGATGGTGATCGGCGCGACCGCCGCCGCCGCCTGCCTGGCCTCGCCCGATCCGCGCCGGCTGCTGCCGGCCGTGGCGCTCGTCCTGTCCAGCGGTCTGGTGCTGGCGACACAGTCCAAGACCTCCCTGCTCTGTCTGGTGGTGGGGCTCGGCCTGATCGGCGGATTCTGGTCCTTGAGGCGCGGCGGCGCGGCCTTTTCGGTGATCGCCATTTGGTGCGCCGTCGTGCTGGCGGGCCTGGGCGTCTGGGTCTGGGAAACCCATTCGGTGGCGGTGCTGGAGGCGCTGGGCAAGGACCCCTCGCTGACCGGCCGCACCGAGATCTGGGACAGCCTGATGCGCAAGGTCGCCGACCGGCCATGGACCGGCTACGGCTACGGCGCCTTCTGGGGCCGGATCGGGGAGTCGCCGCCCGCCGACTGGGTGCGCAAGGAGACCGGCTGGATCGTGCCGTCGGCGCACAACGGCTGGATTGATCTGCTGGTCCAGCTGGGCTGGCCGGGCGCGGTTCTGGTCGGCGCGCTGATGGCTGGAACCGCCCTGATCGCCGTGCTGCGCTGCATGGGGTCGGGCGTGCGCGAGGGCTGGTGGGCGTTGGGCTTCCTGGCCGCCTTCTTCGTGTTGAGCCTGTCCGAGAGCATACTGATGGCCCATCAGGGCCTGCCCTGGGTCCTGTTCATGGCGGTGATGACGCGGGCCATGCTGCCGTCGCCCTCGCCAGCCCGCGCGCCGCTTGTGGAGAAGCGCCGGCGGGCCTACCAGACCGGTCCCCGAATCGTTTCACAGTATCCGTATGGGTCCCAACGCCGCGCCTTCCCTGTTCGATGACCTGCCCGAGCCGCAAGGCCCGGCGCCGGCGGCTGCGCCGTCCGCCCCTGATCCGGCCCTGACGCCGCAGGCGGCCGCCCCGAAGCCGGAGCCCGAGGCCGCGCGCCCGGCCGCGCCCGCCACCCCCTCGGCCCCGCCCCTCGCCGGAAGTTATTCCGCCTCCTCGATCGAGGTGCTGGAGGGGCTGGAGCCGGTGCGCAAACGGCCCGGCATGTACATCGGCGGCACCGACGAGCGGGCCCTGCACCATCTGTTCGCCGAGGTTCTCGACAACGCCATGGACGAGGCCGTGGCACGTCATGCGAAGCTGATCACCGTCGATCTCGACGCCGAGGGCTGGCTGTCGGTCAAGGACGACGGCCGCGGCATTCCGGTCGACCCGCACCCGAAGCACCCGGGCAAGTCGGCCCTGGAAGTGGTCATGACCGTCCTCCACTCGGGCGGGAAATTTTCCGGAAAAGCCTATGAAACGTCTGGCGGTTTGCACGGCGTCGGCGTCTCGGTCGTCAACGCCCTGAGCGAGCGTCTGGACGTCACCGTCTGGCGCGACGGCCATGAGTGGAAGCAGTCGTTCAGCCGCGGCCTGCCGCTGGGTCCGATCGCCCAGGTTCAGCCGTCGAAGAAGAAGGGCACCCTGATCCGGTTCAAGCCGGACGAGGAGATCTTCGGCGTGGGCGCCGCCTTCAAGCCGGCTCGGCTGTTCCGCATGGCGCGGTCCAAGGCCTATCTGTTCCGCGGCGTCGAGATCCGCTGGACCTGCGCCGCCGAGCGGATCACCGACCACACCCCGACCGAGGCGGTGTTCCACTTCCCCAACGGCCTGGCCGACGCCCTGTCCGAACGGATCGGCGAGCTCGAGACCGTGACGCCCGCCTTCGCGGGGCGGGTCGAGCGCAAGGGCGAGGCCGGCGCGGTCGAATGGGCCGTGACCTGGAGCCCGATCGGCTTCGGCGAGGCCGACGGCTTCGTCTCCTCCTACTGCAACACCGTCTCGACGCCGGACGGCGGCACGCATGAGGCGGGGTTCCGGGCGGCGCTGGTGAAGGGCCTCAAGGCCTATGGCGAGCTGACCAATGAGAAGCGCGCGGGACTGATCACCGCCGAGGACGTCATCGCCAACGCCGGGGCGCTGATCAGCGTGTTCGTGCGCAATCCCGAGTTCCAGGGCCAGACCAAGGACCGCCTCTCCTCCCCCGACGCCCAGCGACTGGTCGAACAGCTGATGCGCGATCCGCTGGACCACTGGCTGACCGAGAGCCCGAAACAGGCCAACACCCTGCTGGGCTTCGTCATCGAGCGGGCCGAGGACCGGCTGAAGCGGCGCAAGGACAAGGAGGTCCAGCGGGCCCAGGCGACGCGCAAACTGCGCCTGCCCGGCAAGCTGTCGGACTGTTCGCGCCAGTCGGCCAACGGCACCGAGCTGTTCATCGTCGAGGGGGACTCGGCCGGCGGCTCTGCCAAACAGGCGCGGGACCGCACCACCCAGGCCATCCTGCCCCTGCGCGGCAAGATCCTGAACGTCGCCTCCGCCACGGCCGACAAGCTGCGCGCCAATATCGAACTGTCGGACCTGGCCCTGGCGCTGGGCGTGCAGCCCGGCAGCCGGTTCAACATCGACGACCTGCGTTACGAGCGCATCGTCATCATGACCGACGCCGACGTGGACGGCGCCCATATCGCGGCCCTGCTGATCACCTTCTTCTACCGGTCGATGCCCGAGACCATCCGTCAGGGCCGGCTGTTCATGGCCCTGCCGCCCCTCTACCGGATCAGCGCCGGGCCCCTGAGCGAATACGCCCGCGACGACGCCCACCGCGACGAGCTGCTGGCCACGGTGTTCAAGGGCAAGAAGGTCGAGATCGGGCGGTTCAAGGGTCTGGGCGAGATGATGGCCTCCCAGCTGAAGGAGACCACCATGGACCCGAAGAAGCGCACTCTGGCGCGAGTCACGGTCCCGGCCTCCGAGGAGGAGATCGAGGATCTGGTCGAACGGCTGATGGGGAAGAAGGCCGAGGCGCGGTTCCAGTTCATTCAGGACAATGCGCAGTTCGCGGTCGCCGATCTGGACGTGTGAGACCTGCCTGACGGGGGAGATCGAAGATGCACAGCGGATCCTGCCTCTGCGGCGCCGTCACCTTCGAGGTATCAGGCGAACTCGCCGCACCCGACGCCTGCCACTGTCAGAAGTGCCGGAAGCATTCGGGCCATGTCTTCGCCTCGACCGACGTACCGAAGGCGTCACTGACCGTGCAAGGCGAAGACCGTGTCGCCTGGCACCAATCCTCGGAGAAGGTGCGCCGGGGCTTCTGCGCCACGTGCGGCTCTTCCCTGTTCTGGGACCCGGTGTTCCGGGACTGGATCGGCGTCGCCATGGGCGCCTTCGACACGCCGACCCAGACGCATCTGGGCGTGCACATCTTCGTGGCGGACAAGGGCGACTACTACGACATCGCGGATGGTCTTCCGCAGAAGTCCGCCTGAGACGACGCATCAGCGGCCAATGACATGCATCGCCGTGGCGCGCTCCCGAGGACGGACCGTGGCGCTCAGGCGCCCGCCAGCGTCCCTGCCTTCGGCGCCAGGCCCGCCAGCTTCCGCTTCAGTTGGTCCCGCAGGAACAGCAGCGCCACGACGGCCTGCAGCAGGGCCGAGGCGGCGGAGGCCCACCAAAGGTGTTCGAGCTTCGCCCAGGGCTGGGCCGAGATCCAGAAAGCGGCCGAGGTGAAGACGATCAGGCGCAACACGCCGCCGACCAGGGCCGGACGGGTGTCGCCCAGCGCCTGGAAAGCGCCCGAGGCCGTGAAGATCAGCCCCGTTCCGATGAAGTTCAGCGAGACGATGCGCAGATAGGTCGCCGCGACCTCGGCCACCGCCGGGTCGGGAGCGAACGGCGCCACAAGCAGGTCGGCCTCCCACAGGCAGAGCGCTGTCAGGCAGGCCATCAGGGCCGAGCTCATCAGGGCGGCGTCCCGAACCGTCCGGCGGACGCGGTCGGGCAGGCCCGCGCCGAAATTCTGGCCCGCGACCGGAGCGACGGCGAAAGAGATGGCCATGGCCGGCAGGAAGACGGCCTGCATGACGCGCGACCCCACCCCGAAGCCGGCCTGGGCCTCGCTGCCGAAATTGCGGATCACGGAATAGACCACGCCCATGGTCAGGAACATCAGCAGAAACTCGATCGCCGACGGCAGGCCGATGCCGACGATCCGCGAGAGCACGGCGGGGCTGGGCCGGTCGAGGCGCAAGGGCGCCGACATCAGGGTCTGCACCCGCCCGAACAGCCAGACGGAGCCGAGGAGCCCCGCGACCGCGGCCACCGAACTGGCCAGTCCGGCCCCGAAGGCGCCGAGCGGCGCGCCGGAACCCCAGCCGGCGATCAGCACGGGGGCGAGGACGGCGTTCAGCAGGACCGTGGCGGTCTGGATCAACATCGTCGGCCGCACGACGCCGGCCGCCCGCAGGGCCGCGCCCATGGCGCCGGTGGGGAACATCAGGGCGAGCGCCGGCAGAAACCCGTACAGATAGGCCCGGCCCTGACCGGCCGTGCCGGGATCGGCGGCGAGCGCGTCAATCGCCAGACCGCCGAGCCCGTACCCGAGCGCCAGGGTGAGCAGGAACAGCCCGACCGACAACAGCATCGACTGGCGGTAGACGCCGTCCACCTGACTGAAATCCTTCGCGCCGATGGCGCGGGCGATCAGCGAGAGCGACCCAACGGACACCATCTGCGCGGCCGCCATAACCAGGAAGAAGACCACCCCGGCCAACCCGACCCCGGCGAGCGCGTCCGGCCCGACCGAACCCACGAAATACAGGTCGATCAGGAAATAGAGGGTCTGGAACAGCAGGCCGAGGCCAATGAAGGCCGCCATGCCGAGAAGCCGCTGGCTGATGGAACCCTGCGTCAGGTCATGCTGCATCTGGATCGTCCTGCGGCCGCGCAGGATCATTCCATGCCCGACGGCCGCGATTTACCCGGGCAAAACCTGCTCGTCAATATTACCCGGATATATTCTAGCCGCAGGTCGATGGCGCGCCGTAACGGGTGACCCGGCTGTGGGCCATGCCGTTCATCAGGTGGAGCATCGTCATGCGGTCGTATTCGCAGTCCGGCATATCGGCGGCCTCGGCGTAGCCGAGCGCGCGGGCGATCAGCGGCACGGTGTTGCTGTGGCCGACAATCAGGACGACGGCGTCGTCCGGCAGCCCGCGGACGCGCTCGGCGATCGCGGCGACATGGGCGGGCGTCCCGCCGTCGAAACCGACGGGCTCGACCGGCACGGAGTGGAAGTCCGCCGTCGGCCCGGCCGTCAGCCGCGTGCGCTGCAGCGGGCTGGTGAAGATGTGATCCGGATGGACGTCAGCGAGAGCGGTCGCGAGGGCGGCGGCGCGGGCCTCCCCTGCCTCGGACAGCACCGGATCGGCGCTGGCGTCGGCCTTCTCGGCGTGGCGGACCAGATAGACGGTCTGGGCCATGGCGGACGTCGCCGTCAGCAGCGACAGGGCGGCGGCGAGCAGCAGGCGTAACATGGTCTCAGATCCCCGATTTTGCTCGAGATTGACCGTGCGGAGCCCGGCTGTCGAGAGGCGGGGCGAGGCCCGCCGGGAATCTCCTCGTCAGTGCGCCTTCCCCTCTCCCGGCAGGGCGAAGGCGGGTTCGCCGCTGACCTCGGCGTAGACGGAGCTGAGATCCTCGAACACACGGTCCCAGGCGAAGCGTTCGACCGTGCGGGCGCGGGCGGCGACGCCCAGGGCCTCGATGTCGCGCGCGAACAGCGCCTCGACCGCCGCCGCATAGTGGCGCGGGTCGGCGCTCTTCGCGAGTTGCCCGACGGTGTCGTCGACCGTCTCCTTCACCCCGCCGGCGTTGACGCCGACGACCGGGCGGCCGCAGGCCATGGCCTCCAGCACGATCAGGCCGAACGGCTCCTTGTCATTGGCGTGAACGAAGGCGTCGCAGCTGGCGATGATCTTCGCCACGGCCTTGGGATTGGCCTCATACGGCAGGGAGATGACCCGCTCCTCGGCCGGCATGCCGGCGCCGGCGCCGACGAGCACCAGATGATAGGGGTCGCCGAGGGCCTGCACGGCCTGGATCAGGACGTCGATGTTCTTTTCCCGGGCCGGACGGCCGGCGAAGCAGAGCAGCCGGGCGGAGGCGGGCAGGCCCAGCTTTTTCAGCAGCCAGTCGCGGTCGCCGCGATCCGGGCGGAAGGTGTCGATCTCCACGCCCAGCGGTCGGATGATGATGTTGCCCACGCCCGCCTCTTCAAGGCGGCGGGCGATGTAGCGGCTGGGCGAGACGACGCGGTCGAACTGGCCGAACAGCCGGGCCCAGCGCTTTTCGACCGGCTTCTTGGCCCATTCGCCGAAATGCAGGGCGGCGAGGCCGGCCGGGTCGGAGTGACAGAAGCCGACGACGGGACAGCCGGCACGCTGGCCGGCCTCCAGGGCCCCCTGCCCCGGCGTATAGGGATCGCCGGCCTCGATGATCGACGGGTTCAGCGAGGCGACCCAGGCGCCCCAGCGGCGTACCGAGGTGGGCCAGCGGTAACCGTCGCCGAAGGGCAGCTTTGTCGCGTGGAGCTGGACGATGCCGTCCTCGCCGGCCTTGTGGTGGGCGCCGGGCACGACCAGCGAATGGGCCACGCCGGGGCGATTGGCCTCCAGCCAGGCCTTTTTGGACAGCAGGTAGCGCTTCACCCCGCCCGAGCGGGGCGCATAGAGCATGGTGGTGTCGACCAGGCGGGGGCGGCCATCTTCGCCGGCGGCCTTGGTCGCGGCGAGGGTCTCGGAGACCTCCTCGTCCCAGCCGGGAAACAGGCGCAATTCGCCTTCCTGCACCTCAAGCCCCGCCAGGGACATGAGCTCGCGCTCGGCGGCGCTGATACTGGAGGCCCCGCCGCGCCGGACCCGTCTCTGGATGCGACGGGCCTTGCGGACCTTTGACATATGCGACTTCACCATGGGCGGCCCGTAGCGCCGACGACGGCGAAGCTCAAGCGCTGTCCGTCGGCGGACCGTCTTCCGAAGGTGAAATCCCGCGCCGGGCCAGGGCTTCGCGCAGCAGGCATTCGACCTGGGCGTTGACCGAGCGCAGCTCGGCGGCGGCCAATCGCTCGACCGCCGCCATCACCCCGGATGAGGCGCGCATCAGAAAGGGTTTTCTGGGCCGGGCCATGTCAGCCGTAAAGGGTGCCCGTGTTGACGACCGGCTGGGCCTCGCGGTCGGCGCACAGCACCACCAGCAGGTTGGAGACCATGGCCGCCTTGCGATCCTCGTCGAGATCGACGACGCCGCGCTCATTGAGATCGGCCAGGGCGCTCTCGACCATGCCCACGGCGCCCTTGACGATCAGGCGGCGCGCCGAGAGCACGGCCTCGGCCTGCTGACGCTTCAGCATGGCGCCGGCGATCTCCGGGGCATAGGCGAGGTGGGCCAGGCGGGCTTCGTCAATGGCCACGCCCGCAACGCTGACCCGCCCCACCAGTTCCTCGCGCAGACGGCCGGCGACGTCCTCGGCGTCGGCGCGCAGGGTCAGTTCGGGCACATCGGTCTCGTCGCCGTGATCATAGGCGTAGTGGGAGGCGATATCGCGCAGCGCCGTGTCCACCTGGATGTTCACGAACGCCTGGTAGTCGTCGACGTCGAACAGGGCCTGGGCCGAATCCTGCACCCGCCAGACGACGTTTGCGGCGATCTCGATCGGACTGCCGCGCTTGTCGTTCACCTTCAGCTTGTCGCTGGTCAGGTTGCGGACCCGCAGGGAGATCTTCTTGCGGCTGTACCAGGGCAGGACCCAGCGCAGTCCGGTCTTGCGATCGGTGCCGCGGTAGTCGCCAAACAGCATGATGGCCATGCCCTCGTTCGTCTGGAGCGAATAGAGACCGCACACCAGCAGCAGACCGACAACGGCGGCGCCGATCCCCGCGACCACGCGCAGGACCGAATCGGGATCCTGGGCGACGCTTGCGGGCCCGGCGATGAGCAACAGAAGTCCGATCAGCAGCATCAGGATGCCGTTCGCGGTGCTGGCGGGGCGTTCTGTGGATCGTGAATGTTCGTGGGTCATCGTTCCCTCCCAAAGTCGATATGAAAATGATATCACTTTGATTGCGATATTGACAATAGCCGCGCTTGCCGAACGCGTCCCGCCTGCGCGTTCGGCCTTGCATTCGCCTCAAATTCGAGAAACTTGAGGCAGGCTGGCACGGTCCCTGTTAGAGGATCGCCGGCGTCTCTGGCGTGTGTCGTCCACAGGGGTTTCTACCGAATGCGTATTCTACTCGCGACCGCGGTTGCGATCGCTCCCCTGATGGCGGCTACCGGCGCCATGGCCGAGGTCGTGCTCACGACGGTCCGGACGACGCCGATCACGACGTCGAACGCGACTGGAACCGGCACGGCGGACCATATCCGGATCTCCAGCGGCGGCGGCATTTCCCTGGTCTCGGGCACGGCCGTCACGGTGGATTCCAACCACGACTTCTCCATGGACGGCACCGGCTCGATCACCATGTCGCCGGCCGCCGACGGGGCCACGGCGGTGCTGGTCAATGCGGGGGTCACCTCCGACGTCACCATCGGCGGCACCATCTCCATCGTCGACACCATCGAGACCTATACGGACGCTGACAATGACGGCGATATCGACGGTCCGTGGGCCACGGGTTCGGGCCGTTACGGCATCCGCTACGCCGCCGGCGCGCCGGTCACGGGGGACCTGCTGGTCAGCTCCCTCGGCTCCATCGGCGTGGACGGCAACAATTCCTACGCCATCTCGATCGAATCCGGACTGATCGGCAACCTCCAGTCCCAGGGCAACATCCGGGTGTTCGGCGACAACTCCGTCGCCATCCGGACCCAGGGCGCGGTGACCGGCAACGTCACCCTCCTGGGTACGGTGTCCGCGCGCGGCATGAACACCTCCGCCGTTTCGATCGGCGGCGACGTCGGGGGGCGGCTGACGCTTCAGGGCGAAATCAACGCCACCGGCTATCGCTACACCAGCCTGGGCAACGACGCCTTCGAGGCCAAGCTCGACGCCGAGGACAAGCTGCAGGGCGGCCCGGCCGTCATCATCGCGGGCAATGTCGCCGGCGGCGTTGTGGTGGATCGCGCCCCTGTGGACGCCAGCACGACCAATACGGATGAGGACGCCGACGGGATCGCCGACTCGACCGAGGGCACCGGTTCGATCAACAGCTTCGGGGCCGCGCCGGCGATCCTGGTCGGCTCGACCACGCAATCGGTCACCCTCGGCGTCGTCGGGACGGATGCGAACGCCTACGGCTTCATCAACCGGGGCACGATCACGGGTCGGGGCGTGTATGACGCCATCGCCGCCAACGCGGTCGTGTTCGGGGGCAATCCGGGCCAGTCGGTGACCATCAACGGCGGGGTCCGCAACGAAGGCACGGTCGCCGCCCTGGCGAGCCAGGCCAACGCCACGACCTTCCGCTTCGGAGTCGGCGCCGCCACGCCTCAGTTCTACAATGCCGGCGCCATCTCGGCGGGCGTCGCCAGCGAGATCGCCGCCAATGCGACAGCGATCCAGATCGACGCCGGCGCCTCGCTCACCAGCATCAACAACAACGGCTCCATTCTCGCCTCGGCGGGCGGCGGGGCGGCGACGGTCACCGCCATCAACGATCTCAGCGGCACGCTGACCTCGATCACCAACACCCGTTCGCTGCAGGCGACCCTCAGCGCGAACGAGGCGGGCGATCCCGTTACCGGAACCACGACCGCGATCAATGTCAGCGCGAACACCACGGGCGTCACGGTCCTGCAGACCGGCATCCTGACGGCGCCTACGACGCTGGATCCCGACACCGACGGCGACGGCGTGCCGGACAGCATCGAACCGATCCTGGTCGGCGACATCCTGCTGGGCTCCGGCGCGGACACGGTCGATATCCGCAACGGCGTTGTCTTTGGAGACATCGACTTCGGGGCCGGAGCGGACACGCTTTCGATCACGGGCGGCGGCATCGTGCGCAGCGCCCTGTCCGACGTCGGCGGCGACCTGACCATCAATGTGAGCAACGGCATCCTCGACGCCCGGCACACGGCCCCGCTCGATGTGACCACCCTCAACGTGGGCGCGGACGGCGATCTGATCATCACGATCGACCCGGCGAACAGCGCCTCGGGCGGCTTCAATGTCGCCGGGACCGCGACCCTCGCCAACGGCGCGGGCCTCGGCGTCCGCTTCACCTCGCTGCTGGCGGCCCCCGAACGCTTCACCCTGATCGACGCCGCGACATTGAATTTCGGGGTCCTCGACCTGGATTCGATCGAGGAAAACTCCCCCTATCTCTACATGGTCGCGGCCGGCGCCAATGTCCCGGCGGGCGAGGTCTTCGTCGATGTGCGCCGACGCACCGCTGCTGAGGCCGACATGATCGCCGTCGAGGCGGCGATGTTTGATTCCTTCTATTCGACCCTCGGCGGCGCCGGCGCGGAAGATATCCGCAACGTCTTCCTGGCCCAGACCGGGCGCGAGGATTTCATCAACCTGTATGAGCAGCTGCTGCCGGACCATGCCGGCGGCCCCCTGCTCTCGCTGTCCTCGGGCGTGGACGCGGTGACCCGCGCGCTGACGGGCCGCAACGCCTCGGCGGCCCCCGGCGAAACCAGCGCCTGGGTTCAGGAAATCAATTTCTACGCCGACAAGGACAAGACCGACACCTACGGCTTCCGTTCGGAAGGGTTCGGGGTCGCCGGCGGCATCGAGCGCGGCTCGGGCCTCGGCGCGGTGGGTCTGTCGCTGGCCTTCACCTCGTCCGACCTTGAGGATCCCGAGTCCGAGGCCGAGGAAGTGCTGTCGGCCAGCCTGCTGGAGCTGGGCCTCTACTGGCGCGCCCAGGGCCAGTACTGGACGACCTGGGCCCGGGCCGCGGCCGGCTATGCGACCTTTGAATCCGAGCGCCGCTTCGTCGGCGCCGGTCTGAACCTGTCCAATGAATCGGATTGGTCCGGCTTCTCCCTCGCGGCGGCCGGCGGCGTCTCCTACCAGCGCGATTTCGGGCGTTTCAGCATCCGGCCGGAAGCCTATGCCGAGTTCTTCTCGCTCAGCGAGGAAGGCCACGTCGAGACCGGCGGCGGCGACGGCTTCGACCTCGAGATCGATGACCGGGACGGTCATCTGTTCTCGGCGACCGCGGCCGTCAATCTCGGCATGTCGATGGGCGAGAACAGCTGGCTGCGTCCGGAAGTCCGCGTGGGTTGGCGCCAGAACATCTCGGTCGATCCGGGCGAGACCATCGCCCGCTTCCGCTCGGGCGGTCCCGACTTCACGCTCGATGGCGGCTCGATCGAAGGCGGCGGACCGATCCTCGGCTTCCGGCTGAACATCGGCAACGAACTGGGCATGCTGTCCATCAACGCCGACGCCGAGATGATTGAGGACTACATCCGCTACATGCTGTTCCTGCGAGCCAGCTTCCGGTTCTAGACTACGGGAAACCTGCGGGTTTCATGCGGACGGGCGGCTAGCTCAGCTGGTCAGAGCACCTCGTTTACACCGAGGGGGTCGGGGGTTCGAACCCCTCGCCGCCCACCAGCCTTCCGCAGCCCCGATCCCGCCTGGTCCGGCGGTCAGAGTGCGTTCACCATTGCCGGTTAACCCTGCCCCATCGGGAGAAGGCGTCATGAACAAGACCATCAAAGCCGGCGGGAGCCTCGTCGTCGTCCTCGGCGCGAGCCTGATGCTTCAGGGCTGTCTCGTGGGCGCCGTGGTGGGCACGGCGGGCGCGATCGTCGGGGGGGCGGCGCAGGCCACCGGAGCGGTGGTGGGCGCGGGCGTCGATGCGGTCACCACTTCCGACGAGGAGACCCGGGCCAGGCGCGAACGCGAACAGCGGGCTCACGAACGCGATCAGCGCCGCTGCGAACAGCGCCAGCGGCAGGGCCGCGACTGCTAGACCGAAATCGGCCTTGATGGACGCAATCCATCAGGGCTCAGATGTCGGTCCAGCGTTTCCTTGGAGCCGTCGCTCCATGGCGTAGTTGTGGATCGGAACGCCTCCGATATCGAAATCCCGCCGCCGCACGACCGAATAGCCGCGCTTGAGGAAGAAGCGCCGCGCGGGCTCGCTGGCCTCGACGTGGAGCCTCGAGAGGCCGTCGTCCCGCGCGGCCTGTTCGAGCACGTCCAGCAAGGCCGTCGCCACGCCACGACCCGCCGCGGCGGGATCAGCGAACAGGAAGTCGATGTGCCCGTTGGTCTCCAGATCGACGAAGGCGGTCACGCGGCCGGCCTCATCCACGGTGACCCAGCAGCGACGGCCGTCGGCCATCTTCTCGCGAAAGCGAGCTTCGCGCGGCTCCGCGCCGATCCAGGCCTCGATCTGGGCGGGACTGTAATCCCGCCCGGCGATGGCGCGCACCGCCCGCTCGAACACAGCCGCCAGCGCCCCGGCGTCGCCGTCCCTGTACGGGCGAACGGCAGTCACAGGGTCAGGACGCAGCGTTCGTGGATGGTCGGGCGGGACACGGTGATCCGGCTCAACCCCGGCCATTCCGGCTTCAGCCGGTCGGCGAACCACAGACAGAGGTGCTCCAGCGAAGGCAGTTCCAGTCCCGCGTGCTCATTGAGCATGCCGTGATCCAGCGCCTCGGCCGCGGCCTTGAGAGCACGGTCGAGCGCGCCGAGATCGGCGACCCAGCCGTGGGCCGCGTCCAGAACCTCGCTGCGCACCGTGGCCTCGACCTGGAACGAATGGCCGTGGATGCGGCGGTAGGGACTGCCCTCCGGCTCGCTGGGGAAATGATGGGCCGCATCGAAGGTGGCGGCCTTGGTGATCTCGAAAACACTCATCTTACGCCGATGTATTTGTGGGTCTGGACGCTGAGCCGCCATTTCGGGTGGGTCAGGCAATAGTCGAGGGCCGCCGCCGTATTGGCCGCCTGGTCGGGGCCGTCCATGGGCTGAAGCCAGAAGCGCTCGAACGGCAGGTGTTCGAACCGGTCCGGCATGGCCGAGGACTGGGGAAAGACCAGTTTGAGTTCCTGCCCGGAGGTCTGGAGCACCGGCGCATCGGCCTTGGGACTGATGCAGATCCAGTCGATCCCCTCGGGCGCCGCCAGCGTGCCGTTGGATTCGATGGCGATCTCGAAGCCGCGCGCGTGCAGGGCGTCGATCAGCGGCGCGTCCAGCTGCAGCAGCGGCTCGCCGCCGGTGCAGACCACCAGCTTCGGGTCCCCTGCCCGCCCCCGCCACATCGCCGCGACGTGATCCGCGAGGGCGTCGGCGGTCGTGAACTTGCCGCCGCCATCGCCGTCCACGCCGACGAAATCGGTGTCGCAGAAGCTGCAGACCGCGGTCGCGCGATCGCGCTCCAGCCCGTTCCACAGGTTGCAGCCGGCGAAACGCAGGAAGACCGCGGGCCGTCCGGCCTGCCCCCCTTCGCCCTGCACCGTCAGGAAGACCTCCTTGGCTGAATAGGTCATGCGGCGACCCATTCGGCATGGCCCGCGGCGCGCAGTTCGCAGGCCGGGCAGTTGTCACAGCCATAGCCCCAGGGGTGGCGATGCGTCCGGTCGCCGCGATAGCAGGTGTGCGACGCCTCGACGATCAGATCGACCAGGGCCGGGCCGCCGATGCGGTCGGCGAGCGCCCAGGTTTCGGCCTTGGTCAGGGCCATCAGCGGGGTGTCGATGACGACCGGCTTGTCCAGCCCGAGGCTGAGCGCCGTGGCCATGGCCTCGATCGTATCCCGGCGGCAGTCGGGGTAACCGGAATAGTCGGTCTCGCACATGCCCCCGACCAGCACATCCAGGCCCCGGCGGTCGGCCAGGGCGGCGGCGCAGGTCAGGAAGACCAGATTGCGCCCGGGCACGAAGGTGGTCGGCAGACCCCGGGCGTCCATTTCGATGGCCCGGTCTGCAGTCAGGGCGCTGTCCGCGATCCTCCCGTACCCGGTCAGATCGACGACGTAATCCGGCCCAAGGCGGCCGGCCCATTGCGGCAGCACCGCCGCCATGCCCTCGCGAACCGCCAGCCGGGCCTCCATCTCGACGGCATGGCGCTGACCATAGTCGAAACCGACCGTCTCAACGCGAGCGTACCGCTCCAGCGCCCAGGCCAGACAGGTCGCGCTGTCCTGTCCGCCCGAGAACAGGACGAGAGCCGATTTGGCGGGTGTGGGCAGGGAATCGCTCATGACAAACCTGCGGTCGGCCGGTCGGCCGCGCGCATGGACAAGGGGGATGGGCCGCTGGATGGCGGGGCGGCCTTCTACACCAGCCCCGCAGGCAGAGCAAAAGCGGCTCAAAAATGGCGATTCCCGCCCTTAACCCTTCGGCAAACGGTTTCGGTCCAATGTTCATCGGTCCGAGTGGAGTAACGGCCGACATGCCGACCATCGAAGTCCTGACCGAACGCGCCGAGGCGGTGTCGCCCCAGACGCAGGGGAGCGACGTCTTCTCGCGCTTCGAGCGCGAACCCGACACTTTGGTGATCCCGGTCGTCGAGAACGGACGGCCCGTGGGTCTGGTCGAACGCAATGCCTTCCTGCTGAAAATCGCCAGCGCCTTCGGCCACGCCCAGTACGCCAACCGTCCGATCCTGCATGTCATGGATCCGGAACCGGCGGTGGTCGAGGCCGGCGTCAACATCGACACCTTCTGCGACATCCTGCTGAAAGGCGGTCCGGCCGCCCTGATGCGGGGCTTCATCGTCACCCGCGAGGGGCTCTATCATGGCGTCGGCACGGCCGGCTCCCTGCTGCAGGCCGTCAACGAGCTCCAGCGTCAACAGAACCTCGAGCTGGCGGAACAGGCCCGCATCCTGACCGACACCCGGACCCAGGCCCTCGCCTCGGCCCGCTCGAAGAGCCAGTTCCTGACCATCATGAGTCATGAGCTGCGCACGCCGATGAACGGCGTGCTGGCGGTGGCTGAACTGCTTCGCCGCCAGCCTCTGAACGCCCAGTCCCACGCTCACATCAACACCATCGTGGAGTCGTCCGAGACCCTGCTGCGCATTCTCCAGGACGCCCTTGACCTGTCACGCGCCGAAGCCGGCGAACTGGAGCTCCATCCGACGGCCACGCCCCTGCGCGCCCTGATGGACGACGTCCAGGCGGCCTGGGCTCCCCGGGCCTCCCAGGACAATGTGACCCTGATGGTGAGCTATGAGGGCGACACCGAACTGGCCGCCGTAGTCGATGGCGCGCGGGTGACCCAGCTGTTCAACAACCTGATCGGCAACGCGCTCAACTTCGCTCGCAACGGCGTGGTCGAGGCCGGTCTGAAAGCCGTCGCCGACGGCGACCGCATCCGCCTGGAAGCCCGTGTCCGCGACGACGGCGCCGGTATCGACGCCGATCGCATCGACGCGATCTTCGAGCCCTTCGTGCACGGCTCGGGTCAGGACGGCGCGGGTCTCGGCCTGGCCATCTGCCGCCAGATCATCGACCGGATGGGCGGCCGCATCTGGGCCGAGAACAATCCGGGCCGCGGCGCGACCTTCGCCTTCGACCTGGACGTCGAACGGACCCAGGTCGAGGCCGCCGCGACCTCCAATGTCGAGAGCCTTGGCGGCGACGGCGATCTCGCGCGCAATCCCCATATTCTGATCGTCGACGACAACGCCACCAACCGCGTGGTGGCCCAGGCCCTGTGCGAGATGTTCGGCTGCACCTCCGAAACTGCGGAGGACGGCGTCGAAGCCCTTGAGGCCGTGCAGGAGCGCCGCTTCGACCTGATCCTGATGGACATCAAGATGCCGCGCATGGACGGCGTCCAGGCGACCCAGGCGATCCGCGCCCTGCCCGGCCCGGCGCGCGACATCCCCATCGTCGCCCTGACCGCCAACGCCGATCCCGATGATGCGAAGAAATATCTCACCATCGGCATGGCCGCCGTCGTCGAGAAGCCGATCAAGCCGGAACGGCTGCGCATGGCCATGAACCTCGCGCTGGAACAGGCCGCTGCGGCCGCCGACGTCGAGATCGCTCCGGAGCGCCAGCGCAAGGGTCGCTCGGCGGCCTGAAGCTCCCGTTGAGGACGGGGCGCCCTTGCGCTCCTGTCCCGACGGACCGAGAAGCGGACGATGCAGTCTCCGATCCTCGACCTTCTTCCCCAGCTGGCCGCCGGCGCGGCCCATACTCATGCGCTGGGCTTCGTCTATGACAGTGTCGACGGCGATCGGGTCCGAATCCGTGCGCCATGGCGCGAGGACCTTGTCGGCGATCCGGACACCGGCGTGCTGTCGGGCGGTCTGGTCACCACCCTGCTGGATCATGTCGGGGGGCTGGCGGTGTGGATCGCCCTCGGGCGTTTCGAATCGATCGCGACGCTGGATCTGCGCGTCGACTATATGCGGGCGGCCGAGGCGCGGCGCGATCTGGTCGCGGAGGCGCGCTGCTACCACCTGACCCGGTCGGTCGCCTTCGTTCGGGCCTGGGCCTTCGAGGACAGTCCCGACGACCCCGTCGCCGCGGCCCAGAGCGCCTATATGCTGTCCTCGAGCCGCAGCCGTGGGCTCGGCGCCAATCTCAGGATCGCCCCGGAGGCGGGTCGATGAGCGACCTGCTGGACCGCCTGCCCTACGCCCGGTTTCTGGGCCTGACGACCGCGAGCGAGGGGCAGATCCTGACCGTCACCATGCCGTTCGACCAGAAGCTGATCGGCAACCCGATCCTGCCGGCCCTGCACGGCGGATCGACCGCCGCCTTGCTCGAGCTGACGGCCGTCGCCCAGGTCGCCGCGCTGTATCCCCGGTTGCGGCTGCCGAGACCGATCAATGTCACCGTGGCCTATCTACGCTCGGGTCGCCCGGTCGACGTCCATGCCCGCGCGCGGATCAGCAAGGCCGGACGCACCGTGGCCCACGTTCTGGCCGAGGCCTGGCAGGACGACGAGGCGCAGCCCATCGCCGCCCTCACCGCGCATTTCCTGATGGCCGAAGACGACCTTTAGTTGTTTTTGAGCGCAGCCTATGCTGGTATTTCTCCGTGACGCGAGGTCACGGAGAGGATCAACATGACCAGACTATCCGTTGGTGAAGCTCTAGCCGCCCGCCTCTACGCCGCCGAAACCGCGATCGACCAGGCCCTGATCGAAACCGCGACCCTGGCGGCGGCCCTGCCCGCAGCGCGGGCCGACGCGTGGGTGTCCGCCGTGACGGGCCAGCGAGCATTTGCAGGAACGGCGGCCACCATTAGCGCCCTGGCGGACGCGCGGGCCCACATCGTCCAGACCCACAACACCCTGACAGCCCTCGCCCGCAAGCTGGGGCTGGAAGCCCTGGCCGTCGGGCCGATGGACAAGCCGGGCGACGGCCCGCCGATCGGCGGTGGAGGCGGCGACGGCGCCGGGATCGGGCCGGACATGGTGAACAAATCACTACCAGGCGAGGCGGCGATATGTTAACGGGTTGTTCACTAGTTTCAGTGGGAGCCATTCATGACCAGGACGGAAATCATCGCCAGCGTCGCTGACGATCTGTACGCGTCCGAGCAAGCGCTCGACGCCGCCATCGCTCGCGCCACCACCTTGGTGCAGTCGATGATCGCCTCGCGCGCCAGCCTGAACGTTTCGGCCGTCGCCGGCGCTGAAGCGCAGGCCAAGGCTCTCGAGGCCATCGCCAGCCTCGGCGTCGCCCGTCAGGCCATGGTCGCCTGCCACGAACAACTGGCGAAGGATCACCGCCGTCTGGGCTTCGGTGCCTTCGCCGGTCCGTTCGAGGACAAGCCCGAGAAGCCGCCGACCACGGGCGAGCGCCTCCTCCGCGCTGTATAATTCGAGGTAATGTCAGCGACCGGTCATTTCCCCGGCTGCTGGCTTCAGGCATTATCGCCTCCACGCTGATTGGCCGTGGGGGCGATTCTGTGCTTGAGACTATCTATTCACAGGTAGGCGCCGCGATTGCGATACTCGTTGTGATCTTCGCCTTCACGAAGGGCGACGAGCCCGAACGCCTCGCAAGCGCAGCTTTCGGACTGGTCATTCTGGTCGGAATGGTCGTCCCGATCAGCCGCCACACCGGTGGTACGCGATGGGGACTGATGAGCCTCGACGTCCTCTTGCTGGCCGTTCTCTGCGGTCTCGCCTGGCACAGCCGCCGGGGCTGGCTGGTCTGGGCCTCTGCCTTCCAGAGCCTGATCGTCACCGGCCACATCCTTGTGCTGGCTGAGCTGCGCCCGCCGGGCCACGCCCTCGCCACCGTCAACAACATGTCCAACTACGGCCTTCTTATCGCGCTCGCCGTCGGCACCTTCTGGGCATGGCAGGAACGCCGCGCGGCCGGACTCAAGTAGGCCGGTCTGCCTGATCGAAGCCGTCAGCGAGAGACGAAGCGATTGTTTGACACCCTGCAGACCCAGATCGGGGCCGCGATCACAGTCGTGGTCATCGCGTTCGCCTTTCTGAAGGGCGACGAACCAGAGCGGGTCGGCGGCGGCGCCTATGTGCTGGCCTGGTTCGCCAGCTTGCTGATGCAGGACGACGGCGGCGGAGGCGGCGTCTCCTGGGGGCTTACCGCCACGGATATCGTGCTGCTTTGCGTCTATGCGGCGCTGGCCTGGAAATCCAGGCGGGCCTGGCCGGTCTGGGCTTCAGGCCTGCAGTCCCTGATTGTCATGAGCCACCTTCTGACCTTCGTCGATATCCGCCCGCCTCTCATGGCCTTCTATGCGGTGATCAACGTGTCGAGCTACGGCATCCTTCTGGTCATCGCCATCGGCACGTTCCAGGCTTGGCGCGAACGACAGGCTGCTGGCCTGGAATGATCCAGGGGCGTTGAGCTCTCAGGCTTTTATTCCTAGACTGCCGCTGAATCGGCCCTCCGGCCGCGGCGAACCCCATGCCCCTGTCCCATGCCCAGCTCTGGAAGGCGATCGATGCACTCGCCCGGCAGGAGGGGCTCAGCGTCTCGGCCCTGGCCAAACGGGCCGGTCTGGACGCCACCAGTTTCAACCCGTCCAAACGGTTCGGGCCGGGCGAGCCGGCGCGGCCACGATGGCCCTCGACGGAAAGCCTGATCCGGATCCTGTCGGCGACGGGCCTGTCGCTCGGCGAGTTCGCGGCCCTGGCCCGGGATGCGGCGGAACGGCCCTCGACCGTGCCCATGCTGGGCATGGCCCAGGCGGGACAGAACGGCTTCTTCGACGATGCAGGCCTGCCGGTCGGCGACGGCTGGGAACAGACCGACCTGCCCCGCCCCAGGGACAGTTTGCTGAGCCTGCGCATCGTCGGCGACTCCATGGCCCCGCTGTATCGCGAGGGCGACCGGGTCATCGTCGACCGGGAGGCGACCGAGGTTCGCAAGGGCGACCGGGTGGTGGTGCGCACCACAGGCGGCGAGACCCTGGCGAAGGAGGTCGCGGCCCTGACGGCGGGGGTTGTCACCCTCGTCTCGGTCAATCCGGCCTATCCGCCGCGCACGGTGCACCGGGGCGACATCGTCTGGATAGGCCGAATCCTCTGGGTCAGCCAATAGGCCTCGGCCGCGGTCAGGCAGAGAGCGATGCGCCAAAGAAAAGACCGCCCCTTCCGGAGCGGCCTCTTCATTTCGCGGTGGTGCGACGCGCCTAGTTGGCGGCGACGTAGCGGGCGTTGACCCAGCCCCCGCCGGCGATCTGGACCCATTCGCCCTGCGAACCGATGGCGCTGAAGGGCTGGCCGGCGCGCAGTGTGCCGGACTGGCGATAGTTGGTGCCGGGACCCGAGCGGATGCGCAGGTTCGAGGTGGCGCGATAGGCGCCGCCCGAACTGGCGCTGGTGGCGCGGGCCCGTTGCTGGTTGCAGCCGATGTAGGAACCGGCGGCTGCGCCGGCGCCCGCGCCGACCACGGCGCCGAGGGTGCGTTCATTGTCCGACACCTGGCTGCCGGCCAGGGCGCCGAGCACGCCGCCGATCACGGCGCCGGCGCGTTGGCGTCCGCCGGGGGCATCGCAGTTGGTGACGCCGTTGGCCTGCTGGGCCATCGAGACGGTCGGGACCGCCGTAACCAGCGCGGCCAGGGCGGCGGCGGTGGCCAGGGTGGTGTTCATGATCTTCGACATGGCTCTCTCCATTTCATCGAGGTTGGTCGATGGCAGGGAGAATGCACGACCGCGGATGAAGGCTCCCGGAGCCGCGTCGTTATGTTCGGTTCATCTACGTTAGCGAGCCCAGCGCCGCCTTATTGTCACGCTTCGGCCAGTCGCCCGTTGGCGCCGGCCTCGATCAGCTCAATCGTCTCCGGGAGGCCGTAGATGGCGGCGAACGAGCCGAACCGCGGACCCTGGGATGCGCCCAGCAGCACCTCGTAGAGCGCTCCGAACCAGGAACGCAGCGGTTCGAAGGCGTGGTCCTTGCCGACGGCGTAGACCTCGGTCTGGATCAGCTCGCCGTCGGTCGTATCGGCCGGCAGGGCCTTCAGCCGCGCCGCGAGGTCGAGCAGGGCCGCCTTCTCCCTGTCGTCCGGCGCGCGATACGACTTCGTCGGCTTCACGAAGTCCTCGTAATAGTTCAGCGCATGGCCCATCAGCCGGTCGAGCAACGGCTCGCTGGCCGGGGTCGCGTCCGGCAGATATTTGGCGAAATAGGCCCACAGCTGGTCCTTGTTCGACGCATTGGCCACGGCGACGAGGTTCAGCAACAGGGCGAAGGACACCGGCGAGGTGTGCGTCGGCGGCGATCCGGCGTGGATCGACCAGACGGCGTTGTCGATCCGCTTGGCCGGCTCCTGCGTCTTGTACGCCTCGATGAAGGCCAGATAGTCGTCGATGGCCCGCGGGATGACGTTGAAATGCAGGCTCTTGGCCGATTTCGGCGACTGGAACATGTACCAGCTCAGCGACTCCGGCGTGCCGTAGCGCAGCCATTCGTCCATGGTCAGGCCATTGCCTTTGGACTTGGAGATCTTCTTCCCCTCGACGTCGAGGAAAAGCTCGTAGTTGAACCCCTCGGGCGGCGCGCCGCCCAGGGCGCGGCAGACCTTGGAGCTTTCGCGCACGCTCTCGATCAGGTCCTTGCCCGACATCTCATAGTCGACGTCCAGCGCCGTCCAGCGCATGGCCCAGTCGGGCTTCCACTGCAGCTTCACATGACCGCCCGTGACCGGAACCTCGGTGCGGCCGCCGGCGGGGTCGTCGAAGACGATGGTCCCCTTCTCCACGTCCCGCTCCAGCGTCGGCACCTGCAGCACATGGCCGGTGACGGGGCTGATGGGCAGGAAGGGCGAATAGGTTTCACGGCGCTCGGGGCCCAGCGTCGGCAGCATGATGGCCTGCACGGCGTCGAACCGCTCCAGCAGGGTCAGCAGGGTCGCGTCGAAGCGGCCGGATTTGTACTGTTCCGTCGACGACAGGAATTCGTACTCAAAGCCGAAGCCGTCGAGGAAGGCGCGCAGGCGGGCGTTGTTGTGGGCGCCGAAGCTGTCGTGCGTCCCGAACGGATCGCGCACCACGGTCAGCGGCTTGTGCAGATCCTCGGCCAGCATCTCCGGATTGGGAATGCCCTCCGGAACCTTGCGTAGCCCGTCCATGTCGTCCGAGAAGGCGATCAGCCGCGTCGGCCAGTGGTCGCCGGTCAGGGCGCGGAAGGCGTTGCGCACCATGGTCGTGCGCGCCACCTCGCCGAAGGTGCCCATATGCGGCAGGCCGGACGGACCGTAACCGGTCTCGAAGATGACAGGCTTCTGCAAGGCTTCGAAGGTCGCCAGCGCCTCATCCGCCTTGCCGGCGTCGATCAGCAGCTTCGCTGCATTCCGCTCGGCGTCGCTGAGCCGCTTCTTCAGCACATGGGCCAGAAGATTGCGGGCCTGTTCGAACGGCCAGGATTTGGCCTCGCGCGCGAGGGGTTCGAGGGAGTGCAGCATGGCAGGGGTTTGGCGCGTCGGATCGCGGGGGTCAATGCAGACGGCAGGCGCTGACTGCGACGAATTTTTTCGTTTCCGGCCGCCCTTCACCCCTTGCAGCCGCCGGAGTCGACTCCAGATTCCGCATCGCCGGGCCCGGAGTCCGGCCGTCCCGGCCGGGACGTCCTCATGATCAACCGTCAACCGGGCGGGGTGAACTGGGGAGCGGGTCGGTCCCGCCACGCTCATCCTGCCCACAGCAAAGGAGCTTGCGAGATGAACGTGCGCGATCTTGTCCCCTGGGGTCGGAATGATCGCGACCTCTCCCCGTCGGCCGGAAACGATCCGACCAACCCTGTCCTGACGCTTCATCGCGAGATGAACCGGATGTTCGATGATGTGTTTCGCGGCTTCGACACGCCCTTCGGCGCGATGTCGCGGGTCTACGGGCCCACGCTCGATATCGATGAGACCGATACCGAATACCGCATCACCGCGGAACTGGCCGGTCTGGGCAGGGACGATGTCGAGATCGTCTTCAACGACGGCGTCCTGAGCATCCGCGGCGAAAAACAGAGCGAGAAGCGCGAGGGCCGCGGCATCAGCGAGCGCTGGTTCGGACGCTTCGAACGGCGGGTGTCCCTGCCCGACGCCGACGAAAGCGGGGCCAGGGCCGACTTCCGTGACGGCCTGCTCACCGTCAGCCTGCCGAAGACCCAACGCGCCCGCGAGAAGGTGCACCGCATTCCGATCAACGACCCCTCGGCCACCACGCATTGAGCGGCCGCGGACCGACGGCGCGGGGCCCGGCTCCGCGCCGCCCTTCCCGGACAGACACCCATGGAACGCATCGTCGTCGAACCCCTGGCGGGCGGCTGGGCCGTGCGCGCCCCCGGGCTGGAGAATCTGATGGTCTTCCGCTCCGGCGGAGCCGCGGAGCGGGCGGGCCGGGAGCTGGCCCTCCGTCTGGCGTCAGCCGGCCAGGCCGCTGACCTTCATCTGCGTCTGAGGGACGGAACGACTGGGGCCCGGTTCGTCTGCCTGCCCCCGACCGAACAGGACCCTGATACGCTGTTGGTCGAGGTCCGGCCTCCGCCCCCGTGTCGCCGGTCTCCGAACGAGGTCGAACCGGCCCTCGCCTGATCCCGCTCGCGGACCACGATGAACGGCGGGCGAGCGAGGGCCACAAGGGATGCCACGATCAGCGAATCGGCCCTTGTTGCTCGCGGCCGACGCCTTTTGGGGATGGGGGGGTATCGATGCCGGTGACCATTGAGAGCGACAGCCGGAAGAAGCGCGTCCAGGTGACCGTGGACGTCGATGTGCGGGGTCCGGCGTTCGAACGGGCCATCGAGGCGGCGCTGGACCGCACGCCGGCCCTGAGCGAATGGGACTGGATCATCGACGATCACGCCGGCGTCGACGACATCGGGGTCGAGGGCACGGCCCGCATCGCCGGCTTCTACGCCCGTCACGCTCCCGAACCGACCCGCGACAGCTACACCGTCATCGTCACCAGCGACCGCCATTTCGCACCTTGGGGCCGGGTCATGGACCTGCATTTCCGCAGGCGAACCCACCTCGCCGCGCCGACGGTCGAGGCCGCGCACGCCCTGCTGGACCAGCGGGCGGACGGGGCCGGAGCGCCCTGAGGCCCGCGCGATTGCGCCTCCCTTGACCGCGCACCCGGGTCATGGCCTTTGCGCCGCCTGATGAAGACCGCCGATTTCGACTTCGAGCTGCCAGACGACCACATCGCGCTCCGCCCCGCTGAGCCGCGCGATTCCGCGCGCCTGCTGGTGGTGCGGGACGGCGGGCTGGAGGACCGGATCATCCGCGATCTGCCCGACTTCCTGCGCCCCGGCGACGCCCTGGTGTTCAACGACACGCGGGTGATCCCGGCGCGACTGTCCGGTGTCCGCGAGCGGGCCGGACCGGAGGGCGAGACCCTGACCGTCGCCGTCGAGGCCACCCTGCATCACCGCGACGCCCCCGACGTCTGGTCCGCCTTCATGAAGCCGGGCAAGCGGATCAAGCTTGGCGACCGCATCCGCTTCGGCGTGGAGGCCGACGGGGCCTGCCTGCTCGGTCGGCTCGACGCCACGGTGGTCGACAAGGGCGAGGATGGGCTCGTGACCCTGCGGTTCGACCTGGCCGGGCCCGCGCTCGACGAGGCCATCCGGGACGTGGGGGTGATGCCCCTGCCCCCCTATATCGCCGCCAAACGGGCCGAGGACGACCGCGACCGCTCGGACTACCAGACCCTGTTCGCCAAATGGGACGGCTCGGTCGCCGCGCCGACGGCGGGGCTGCATTTCACCCCGGGCCTGATGGCGGCGATCGAAGCGAAGGGCGTCTCGACCCATGCCGTCACCCTGCACGTCGGAGCAGGCACCTTCCTGCCGGTCAAGGCCGACGACACGGCCGACCACAGGATGCACAGCGAATGGGGCGAGGTATCGCCTGAAACCGCCGACGCCCTGAACGCCGTTCGCGCGTCCGGCGGCCGCATCGTCTGCGTCGGCACCACCTCCCTGCGCCTGCTGGAGAGCGCCACGACGCCGGAGGGCGAGGTCCGGCCCTTCCACGGCGACACGGCCATCTTCATCACCCCCGGCTACGCTTTCCGCGCCACTGATGTGCTGATGACCAATTTCCACCTCCCGAAATCGACTCTGTTCATGCTCGTCAGCGCCTTTGCCGGGCTGGAGACGATGAAGGCCGCCTACGCCCATGCGGTCAAGGACGGCTACCGCTTCTATTCCTACGGGGACGGGTCCCTGCTGTTCCGCTCCCCCGCAGTCCGGTAGGTTCGGGGCGATGACGCAGATTTTTCGGCTTCCCTCCGCCGCCCGCCGAGACCCGGACGTCGACGCCTGGTTCACGTCGGGGGACGAAATCCGGCGCCTGGCGGAGCCGTGGTTCGCACGGATGCGAGCGTGCGGACCGGACGTTCGGGAGGTCATGCACGACGGCTATCCCACAGCCTGTGTCGGCGACGCCGCGTTCGGATACGTCGGCGCCTTCAAGGCCCACGCGAATGTGGGCTTCTTTTACGGCGCGTCCCTGGACGATCCTGCGGGCCTGCTGGAGGGATCCGGAAAGCGGATGCGGCACGTGAAGTTGCGCCGGGGTCAACCCGTCGACGCCGTGGGGCTTGAGACCCTGATAACGGCGGCCTGGCGGGATATTCAGGGCCGCCTCGACTTCCCCGACTGAGCCTTGCCCGGTTCATAACCCCTGCGAGGCTCCCTTGCCCTTCCCGTTTGATATCCAGAATACCGAAGGCCGCGCCCGCACGGGCGTGCTGAGGACGCCGCGCGGCGACATCCGCACGCCGGCCTTCATGCCGGTCGGCACCGCCGCCACGGTCAAGGCCATGACGGTCGACCAGGTCGCCCAGACCGGCGCCGACATCATCCTCGGCAACACCTATCACCTGATGCTGCGGCCCGGTCCCGAGCGGATGGAGCGGCTGGGCGGGCTGCACAAATTCATGGGCTGGAACAAACCGATCCTGACCGACAGCGGCGGCTTCCAGGTCATGTCCCTGGCCGGCATATCGAAGGTGAAGGAGGAGGCCGTGACCTTCGCCAGCCATATCGACGGCTCGAAACACGTCCTGACGCCCGAACGCTCGATCGAGATCCAGGCCGACCGGATCGGGGCCGACATCTCCATGCAGCTGGACCAGTGCGTCTCATGGCCCGCCGAGGAGCCCGCCGCCCGCGCCGCCATGGAACTGTCAGCCCGCTGGGGCGCGCGCTCCAAGGCCGCCTTCGGGACCCGCGAGACCCAGGCCCTGTTCGGCATCCAGCAGGGCTCGACCTTCGAAAATCTGCGCCGCGAGTCGTCGGACCGGCTGCAGGAGATCGGTTTCGACGGCTACGCCATCGGCGGCCTCGCCGTCGGCGAGGGCCATCAGGCCATGTGCGAAGTGCTGGACTACGCCCCGGACATGCTGCCCGCCGACCGGCCGCGCTATCTGATGGGGGTCGGCAAGCCGGTCGATCTGGTCGAGGCGGTGTATCGCGGCGTCGACATGTTCGACTGCGTCCTGCCCACCCGGGCCGGCCGCCACGGCCAGGCCTGGACCTGGGCGGGGCCGATCAACCTCAAGAACGCCCGTTTCGCCGAGGATCAGGATCCGCTGGAGCCGGACGTCCCCTGCCCGGCCTCGCAGGCCTATTCGAAGGCCTATCTGCACCACCTCGTGCGAGCCGACGAAATCCTCGGCAAGGTGCTGCTGAGCTGGCACAACATCGCCTTCTTCCAGGCCCTGACGGCGGCCATGCGCGAGGCGATCGCCGCGGGCCGGTTCGAGGCCTTCCGCCGCGACTTCCACGCCCGGCACACATCCAACAACCAGGGCTAGCGTTGGCTGCGGCCCCGCGGCCTGAACCAGGCCGGCGCGGCGGGCGGGGCGCAGTTGCGCTGCATGCCCACGCCTTTCAGAAAGGCCCGGCGCATCCGGCCGGCCTGGATGGCGGACTGGACATGGCGGCTGTGCTGTTCGGCCCCCGACAGGCGACGGATCCAGCTTCGGCCCGGAATGAAGTCGGTCGCGGCGTCGCGGATGCCATCCAGCGCCGCCGCCGCCGCCGCATCCGCCGCCCGCTCGCTGAGGAAGGACCCGTCCGGAGGCGGCGGCTCGTCGGTGTCGGGCCCCAGGGCCTCGTCCAATCGGGCGATCTCCGCCCCGATGGTGGCGCACTGGTTCAGATTGCGCAGGTCATAGGGATTGGCCTCGGCCTGCAGCAGCACCGTCGGGATGTGCTGACGGCGCAGGTTGAGGTCGTCCAGAGGCGCGGTGGCCGCCGAGCCGAGGCCGGCTCCGAACTGGCGCGCCCCGTCCATCGCCGATCGCCCGGCGTTGCAGGCCGCCAGCGGCAGAACGAGAACGACGACAAGGGCTAAGGCGGGAACGCGCATAGCCCTTTGAACCACGCCCCGGCTCCCGCTGAAAGCGCCGCGTCGGCGTCGACGCCAAGCTTCACCATATTCCGGTTGGCGGTCGAGCAAATGCAGGTAGTATCCGCCCTCATGTTCCAGCTGTTCACTACCTGGATGACGCAGCTGCGCTGCCAGCACCGCTATCGCTACAGCCGTAGCAAGCCGGGGACTCTTGTGTGCAAGAACTGCCGCAAGCGGAAACCCAAGCCGAGGGCCTGAATTCGTCGCCTCCGGCTGTCCGACAGGAGTTGGTACGCCCTCTCGGGCTCGAACCGAGGACCCTCTGATTAAAAGTCAGATGCTCTAACCAACTGAGCTAAGGGCGCATACCACGCCGGTCGCGTTCGCGAGCCAGCGACGCGCCTTCTGTTGCAAACCGTCGCCGGGGTCAAGGGCTGGCTCGACGAGCGGCGAGCCGAAGGCTAGGCAAGACCCATGAAACCGCTGTCCGGCCTGCGCATCCTTGAGTTCGACGGTCTGGGTCCTGTCACCTTCGCAGCCATGGCGCTGGCCGACCTGGGAGCGGACGTCCTGCGCCTGAGCCGTAGCGCCGATGCGGGCGCTCCGGTGTTCAGCGAGGTCGGCGGGGCGGTGCTGCACCGTGGACGGGCCGCTGTCAGCGTCAATCTGAAGGAACCCGGCGACCTGGCGGGCGTGCTGGAGCTTATCGGGGCGGCGGACGCGCTGATCGAGGGGTTTCGGCCCGGCGTCATGGAGCGGCTGGGCCTCGGGCCGGATGTCTGCGCCGGGCGCAATGCGAGGCTGGTGTACGGCCGCATCACCGGCTGGGGTCAGACCGGGCCGATGGCGCGACAGGTGGGTCACGACATCAACTACATCGCGCTCAGCGGGGCGCTCCACGCCATGGGAGAGCCCGACCGGCCGCCGCGGCCGCCGCTGAATCTGGTCGGCGACTACGCCGGGGGCGCGATGATGCTGGTCACCGGCGTGCTGGCCGCCCTGCTGGAGGCCAAGACCACGGGCAAGGGCCGGGTGGTGGACGCCGCCATGACCGACGGGTCGGCGCTGCTGATGAGCCTGTTCCAGGCGTTGGGCGCTCGCGGTCTGTGGAGCGAGGCGCGCGGGGCCAATCTGCTCGACGGAGGCGCGCCCTTCTATCGCTGCTACGCCTGCAGGGACGGACGCTTCGTCGCCGTGGGCGCGCTGGAGCCGCAGTTCTATGCCGTCCTGATCGCCGGGCTCGGGCTCGCGCCGGAAGCGGCGCAGCAATTCGACCTCGCCGGCTGGCCCGCGCTGCACGCGCGGTTCGAGGCGATCTTCGCCACCCGCGACCGCGACGACTGGGCAGCGCATTTCGGGAACACGGACGCCTGCGTCACGCCGGTTCTGACCCTGGCCGAAGCGGCCCGGCATCCGCACAATGCGGCCCGCGGGACCTTCGTCCAACAAGGGGTGGTCCAGGCCGCGCCCGCGCCGCGATTCGACGGAACGCCCGCGGAGCCGGTGGCCGAGAGGCCGGCGATGTCGCTGGATGAAGCGCGAAGCCGCTGGCGCTGAAGCTCAGGCGACCGCTGCCTCCGCCTCCGGTCCCTTGACGGCGCACGCCTCGGCCAGGGTCGTGGCCAGGATGACCGGGTCGATCGGCTTGGTGAGGTAGGCGTGGACGCCGGCCGCATCCCAGGCGGCGCGATGCACATCGAGCGCATTGGCCGTCAGGGCGATCACCGGCGTCGCGCCGTTCACCTCGCCCGCCCGGATCCGGCGCGTGGCCTCCAGCCCGTCCATGACCGGCATCTGCATATCCATCAGTATGGCGTCGAATCGCTGGCCCGACGCCGCCTCCAGAGCCTCGGCGCCGTTTTCGACCAGGGTCAGGCGGCAGCCGTGCGGCTCCAGCAGCAACTGCAGGATGCGGCGGTTCACTTCGTGATCGTCGGCGGCGAGAACCGACCGGCCCGCGAGGGACCCGCTCGCTTCCATGGGTCGGACCGGCTGGGCCGCCGCGCCTTCGATCGCCGTCACCGGCAGGCTGAGGACAAAGGTCGAGCCTTCGCCGTCGATGCTCTCCACGGTCAGGGATCCGCCCATCAACTCCGCCAGCTTGCGGCTGATCGCCAGGCCCAGGCCCGTGCCGCCGTAGCGCCGGGTGGTGCCGACGTCGGCCTGTTCGAAACTGTTGAAGATCTGGCCCAGCCGGTCCGCGGGAATGCCGCAGCCGGTGTCGGCGACCGCCATGTTCAGCCGTCCGTCCGTCCAGCTGACTGAAATCCCTATCTCGCCGTCCCGGGTGAACTTGACGGCGTTGGACATCAGGTTGAACAAAATCTGCTGCACCCGCAGCGGATCGGTCCGCACGGCGCGGGGCACATCCGGCGCGATCCGCACCTTCAGCCGGACGCCGTTGGACAGGGCGCGCGGCTCCCACAGGCGAACGACCGTCGACAGGCGGTCGCGCACGATCATGTCGGCGCTTTCCAGCTCCATCTTGCCGGCCTCGATCTTGGAGAAGTCGAGCACGTCGTTGAGCAGGCCCATCAGCACGTCGCCGGCGTCGATCAGCATCGAGACATGCTCGCGCTGCTGGCTGTCGAGCCGGGTGCGGCGCAGGAGATTGGCGGCGGAGATCACCGCATTCATCGGCGTCCGAATCTCGTGGCTGACCACGGCGAGGAAATCCGACTTGGCCGCATTGGCCACCTCGGCCTTGCGGCGCGCGCTCTTCTCGGCGTCGCGAGCGGTCTGGAGCGCCCCGGTGGTCGAATTGCTCTGCCGCACGGCGACGACCAGGTGGCTCATGTACAGCAGACAGCCGATGGCGATCAGCAGTTCGTGCCAGTTCTGTGTCGCGACGGCGCTGAACACCGGCAGGCCGAAGAAATAGGTCGCATGGGGCGACACCGCCGAGATCAGGAGCGGCCGCGCGTGGTGCATATGCAGGCTGACGTGCAACAGGCCGCCGGCGCACTGGACCATGGCGAACAGCCGCCCGACTTCGCCGCCCTGGAACCACATGAAGGCGCTGATCGCCGCATAGACGGCGACGCTGAGCACGGTGGTGGCGCAGCACAGCACCAGATAGGCCCGGTCCGGCTCCCGATCCGGATCGCGTCGGAACCGGCTGAACACCGCCCAGTCCAGGGCCTGGGTGAGCAAGACCGCTGCGAACCAGATCAGAGGCCAGATCGAGGGCACGATGAACCAGGCCGTGCAGCCGATAAACGCCGCCAGCGCGATGCGGGTCTTGAGCTCGCGGCGTCGCACCTGCGACACCATCGCGTAGGCCGTGGCAGTCATTCGCCCCCTCCGGGCCCCGTATTACGCCAAATTCTGAAAGGATTGGTTGCCGGGCGTGGTGACCAGACGCGCGTTCGGGGCTATGGAACAGGCGAGCCGGCCACACGTTGGAAGGCAGTTCCGGGGGAGACGCCGCTGATGAAACGCCTGATCGCCATTCTGACCCTTTCGACCGCCTTCGGCCTCGCCGCCTGCGAGGATTCGAACGACTATGAGTCGGAGACCGCCGAGGCGCCGATGGAGGCGCCGGTCGCCCCCCCTGCGGAAGACGCCGGCGTTCCGGTTGCGGCCCCCAGCGCTGCCGATGCGCCGCCCGCTGATTCGACCACCATGCCCCCCGAAAAGCGGTCGTCCGAGGAATCGGTCCAGCCCGAAAGCGAAACCCTCTTCTATTGATCCCGGTCGCCGCCGCATCGGCGCCACAGCGGGATGCGACGGCGTCGATCTCCGCGCCCTGACGAAGGTCCCAGTTTGACGCCAAGGCCCGCCCTGTTTCTCATCAGCACGGCGGGCTCCCTGTTGCTGGCCTCCGCCGCAATCGCGGACCCGCGCGCCCAAATTCGCGGTGAGATGGACGCCGAACTGCGCGCGCAACTGATCCGCGCCGTCGGCGAGGTCGATGACGCGCCATCCAACCGGTTCGAGGCGCGGCGACGTGCGCGGGGCGCGATGGAGGCCGCTGAGGCGCTGTTGCGGTCCGAAGGCTATTATCAGCCCGTGCTTGAAGACATCGTCGAGGGCGAAGAGACGCCGGTCGCCATCGTCAACGTCACCCCGGGCCGCCGTTTTGAACTCGCCGAGGTCCAGGTGCTCTGGGCCGAACCGCCGCCGGACGAGGTGACCGGGACGGCTGTCCGCGGCGAGATCGGCCTGACCCCCGGCCAGCCCGGCCGCGCGGGCGACATCATTTCCGCCGAAGGCCGGATCGTCGCCGGCCTGACCCGCCGGGGATACGCCGACGCGGCAGCCCAGCCACGGCGGGTCGTGGTCGATCACGCCGCCTTCACGGTCCAGCCCAGTTTCCGCATCGCCTCGGGGCCGCTGGTGCGGCTGGACGGCGTCCGGCTGGAAACCCGCGGTCCGACCAATCCCGACTGGGTCGCCGCCCTGGCGCCCTGGTCGGAGGGCGAGGTCTATGACCCCGAGGACGTCGCCGAGCTGGAGCGTCGGCTGCTGGAGACCGGCGTCTATGACGGCGTCGGGGTGGCTCTCGCGCCGACCGACCAGACCAACGCCGAGGGCAACCGTCCGATCATCGTCACCCTGACCGACCGCCCGCGCCGCATCCTTGAGGCCGGGGCGACCTTCTCGACCGCCGAGGGATCGGGCGTGGACCTGATCTGGACCTGGCACAACCAGTTCGGCCGCGCCGACACCCTCGTCTGGCAGGCCCGCGCGGCCGATGTCGACAGCCGGTTGGGCGTAGCGCTGAGTCTGCCGCACTGGCGTCATCCCGGCGAGACCCTGAGGCTGTCCGGCGCGCTGCTGAACGAGGACACCGACGCCTATCGCCGGACCGCCGTAGCCCTGGCCGCCGACCTGCAGCAGCGGCTCGGCAAGACGTCGTGGGTGAGCTACGGAGTCGGTCTGGACGCCGGCCAGTATGACGAAAACCGCTTTGACCCGGTCACCCAGGCGCCGGTCAATTTCAACCGCGATCTGGTGATCCTCACCGGGCGCGCCAGCGCCTATCTGGACCGTTCAAATGATCCGCTGGACCCGACCACGGGCTGGCGGCTGTCCGCGTCGGCCCAGCCCACGGCGGTGGCCGGGGAGGATACGGTGCTGTTCCTTCGCACCGAGGCCCAGGCCACCGCCTATCTGCCGCTTCAGGACGGAGCGAAAACGGTGCTGGCGGGGCGGGTGCGGATCGGCTCGATCTTCGGCGGCGAGGAACTGACCGTGCCGTCCGACCGCCTGTTCTATTCAGGCGGCGGCGGTTCGGTGCGCGGATTCGAGTATCAGGGCGTCGGGCCGCGCCTGCCCGACAACACCCCGCGGGGCGGGCTGAGCCTGTTTGAGACCTCGGTCGAAATCCGGCGCGATGTCTGGCGCAACTTCCAGGCCGTGGCGTTCGTCGACGCGGGCGCGATCGGCTTCCAGGAGACGCCCAACTTCAACAACCTGCGCTACGGAGCCGGGTTGGGGGTGCGCTACAAGCTGCCGTTCGGTCCGATCCGCGCCGACATCGCCTTCCCGCTGGACCGCCGTGACGGCGACGCCGATTTCCAGATCTATGTCAGCATCGGCCAGGCGTTTTGACCGACGCCGCCCCTCCCCCCGACGACGCGCCCGACACGCCCGCTGAAACGGCGAAGAAGAAGCGCACGCGGCTGCAGGCCCTGGCCTTCTTCGGCGGCATGGCGGCGGCTGTTGTGGCGGCGCTGCTGATCGTCGTCGCGGTCGGCGGTCGGATGTATCTGCTGTCGGACTCGGGGCGCGGACTGGTGACCAGTTTCGTCGCCGGCAAGAAGCTCGGCCGGTACGGCCGGATCAATGTCGAGGGGGTGCGCGGCGATCTGTTCGACGACTTCACCATCGACCGAGTCACCGTCACCGACGCCCGGGGCGTTTGGCTGGAGGCGCGCAAGGTCCGCGTCGACTGGGACTGGTGGCCGCTGATCACCCGCCGGTTCCACGCCACCGACGTCGAGGCCGAAGTCATCCGCCTGATCCGCCGCCCGGATGTCGAACCCTCGACCGAGCCGCCGGGTCCGCAGCCGCTCTCCGTCGATATCGACCGCTTCAGCGCCGACGTCGAACTGCTGGAAGGCTTCAGTCGGGAATACGGTCGCTGGAAACTGTCCGGCGAGGCGAACGTGCCGCGCAAGGGCTCGAAGTCGGCCCTTGTCAACGCCGTCAGCAACAGCCGGCCGGGCGACTATCTGCGCCTCAATGCGACGATCGGGGACCGCCTTGAGGATCTGCGGCTGAACCTACGAGCCAATGAGGCCCGTGGCGGGCCGCTGGCGGGCGCCCTCGGCTATTCCCCGGACCAGCCCTTCTTCGCCACGGCCGTGGTCAATGGCGAGGTCATCGACGCCGTGGTGCGCACCGGCGACTTTGTGCCGCTGGTGATCAAGGGCCGCTACGGCGAGACCCGGACCCGGATCTCCGGCTTTGCCGACTTCTCCGGCTCGGACTTGCTGGCGCCCTTCGCCGAGCGGATCGGCCGCACCGCCCGGTTCGGCTTCGCGACCTCGAGCGACAGCAATGACGACGGCCGGATCGGCGTGGGCTGGCGGCTGATCGCCGAAAATCTCCAGTCCCGGGCCAGCGGCGAGATCAGGCTCAAAGACCAGGGCAGTCCGGACGGGATCACCCTCGACATCTCGACCCGGTCGCTGACCCGGCTGGTCGGTCAGGACGCGGGAGGCCCGGCGGCCTATCGGGGCGTGTTCCGGGGCGGCGCCGCCCGGTGGCGGCTGGACGGTTCCGTGGACGTGATCGGCGCCGAGGCCGCAAGCTATCGGGTGCAACGCATCCGGGGGCCGTTGAACGTTCGGGTCCGGCAGGGACGGATGGATCTTGACGGCGACCTCCGCGCCGCGGGCGGCTCGAGCGCGGGCATTGTCGGCGGCCTGTTGGGCGCAACCCCCCGCCTGTCGTTTGAAGTGCTGCGCCAGGCGGACGGCGCCATCCTGCTCGAGCGGGTCAACCTGACCGGGGCGGCCCTGACCGTCGCGGGTTCGGGCGGACGCACCCTGGTCGGCGCGCTTGGATTCCGCGGACAGGCCGAGATCACGGACGCCTCGCGACTGCGCAAGGGCGCGCGGGGGCGGTTCGGCGGACCGATCTCGGCCTCGGCGACGCGCACGGGCGCGCCGTGGCGGCTGACCTTCGACGGACGCGGGCGCGGCCTGGCCGTCGGCATGGATGAACTGGACCGCTTGCTGGGCGCGACGCCCCGACTGCAACTGACCGGGGCGCTAGACAAGGGCCGTATAGCGGTCGAGCAGGCGCAACTGACCGGCGCCCAGGGCTCGGCCGCCGCCCGGGGACTCATCGAGAGCGACGGCCGGCTGCGCCTGGCGCTGAACTGGAACGCCCGGGGACCGTTCGGCGTCGGACCCGTGGCCATCGACGGCGCCATGACCGGCCAGGGGGCGCTGACCGGCACCCTGGCCGAACCGCGCGCCGATCTGACCGCCGCCTTCGGCAAGGTCAACGCCGGCGCGCTGGCCCTGACCGATGTGGAGATGATCCTGAGCTTCCGGCGCGGGGCCGACGCCTCGGACGGGCGGGTCGCCCTGACCGGCGGTTCGAACTATGGACCGGCGCGGGCCAGCGGGAATTTCTTCCTCGGCGGCGATCGGCTGCGGCTGACCGACGTTGACCTGAACGCCGGCGGTGTCGCGGCCCAGGGCGCGATCGCCCTGTCGAACAACGTCCCCTCCAGCGCCGATCTGACCTTCACCGCCCGCCCCGGCGCCTTTCTGGCCTCCGGCACGGCCGACGGCCGCATCCGCCTGACAGAAGGCGCGGGCGCCGAGACGGCGATCCTCGATGTCACGGGACGCAATGTGCGGTTCGCCGGATCGACCTGGGTCATCCGCACCCTCGACCTGAACGGCCGCGGCACGCTCGAGCGTCTGCCCTTCACCCTGAAGGCCGATGTGGGCGGAGCGACGCCCGTGTCGTTCGACGGGACCGGCGTCTATTCGCGCAGCGGCCCATCCCAGACCGTCGTGCTTGAGGGCGGCGGCCGGGTGCGGGAGATCGCCTTCACCACCCGCAATCCCGCCGTCATCGCCCTGTCCGGCGACGGCCGCGTCGCGCGGGTCGATCTCGGCATCGGCGGCGGCGTGCTGCTGGGCGAACTGCGCCAGGATTCCCGCGCCGCCATCATCGAGGCCAATCTGACCAGCGTCGATCTCGGTTCGCTGATCCAGGACATGCGCGGACGGGTGACCGGCCGGCTGTCGCTGCGCGGGGCCGGCGACGACCTCTCTGGGTCCGCCAACATCACCCTCGACGACATACGCAGCATCGATGCGCCGCGCGGGATCGCCGTCGACGGCACTGTGAACGCCCTGCTGCTCAACAACACCCTGCGCATCCAGGCCAACGCCGCCGACGGCGACGCGGTCCGGGCCGTGGCCGACATCACCCTGCCGGTCGAAGCCTCCGCCGCGCCGCTGCGGCTGGCCATCGCGCGGACCCGGGACATGTCGGGCGAGATTTCGATCCAGGGTCAGATCCAGCCGATCTGGGACCTGCTGGCCGGCGGCGAGCGCTCGCTGTCCGGCCAGGTCAACGCCCGCGCCACGCTGGCGGGGTCCCTGGCCGAGCCGCGCCTGAACGGACGGCTGGACCTGCAACAGGGCAGCTTCCGCGACAGCGCCACGGGCGTGCGCCTCGACAACATCACCCTCGCCAGCCGGTTCGACGACACCACGGGTCTGGTCGAGAGCTTCAGCGCCGTCGACGGCACGGGCGGATCGGTCAGCGGCAACGGGCGGATCGGCCTGAAACAGGGCTCCGGCTCCAGCTTCCAGCTGCTGCTCAACCGCTTCCGCATCATCGACAACGACATCGCCGAAGCCAAGGCGTCGGGCCTGCTCACCGTGACCCGCGGCGTGGAAGGCAACATCACCCTGAGCGGCGAGATGGATATCGACGAGGCGCGTATCGAGGCCAATCCGCCCGGATCGACCGGGATCGTCCGGATGGACGTCATCGAGATCAACCGGCCCGGCGGCGATGTCCCCGAGGAGGATCAGAACCGGCAGCGCGGCCTGCAGTTCGGCCTCGATATCGCCCTGCGCTCGCCCGGCGGCGATGTCCGGGTGATCGGGCGCGGGTTGAACGTCGAGATGAACGTCGACGCCCGGGTGACGGGCACGATCGCCCGGCCGATCCTGAGCGGCACGGCGCGGGTGGTGCGCGGCGACTATGATTTCGCCGGCAAGCGGTTCGTCTTCGACGAGCGCGGCACGGTGACCCTGTCGACCAATCCCGAACAGATCCGGCTGAACCTGACCGCGACGCGCGACGATCCGGCCCTGACCGCCACCATCCGCGTCACCGGCACGGCGGCGCGACCTGTGATCGTTCTCACCTCGACCCCGGCCCTGCCCCAGGACGAGATCCTGTCCCAGGTGCTGTTCGGGCGCTCGGCGTCGCAGCTGTCAGGTTTCGAGGCCGCCCAGCTGGCCGCGGGCGTGGCGGCGCTGGCCGGGGGCGGCGGCTTCGATGTGATCGGGAATCTGAGAGAGCTGGCCGGACTGGACCGGCTGTCGTTCGGCGGCGAGGCCTCGGGCCTGACGGTCGCGGGCGGCCGCTACATCACCGACGACGTCTATCTCGAGATCATCGGCGGCGGCGAGAACGGCGCGGCGGTCAATGTCGAATGGCAGGTGCGCCGGAACCTGACCATCAGTTCGAAATTCGGGGGACAGGGCGAAGCCAGCCTGTCGATCCGCTGGCGCCGGCAATCCCGCGAGACGGGCGCCGGTCGCGAGGACCGACGCCCGAACCGGTGATCCGCCCTACTGGGCGGCCGCCATACGGATTCTGTCGAGCGCGCGCGCGCCGCGGATGCCGGCGACATGCAGGACCAGCTGGATGACCAGAATCACGAAGCCGACATAGACCTGCCAGGTCGGCGCAGCCGCCGTCTCAGGCATGCCTTCCTGACCGGCCATCATCATCCCGAACACGCCGGACACCAGGCCGAAGGCGACGAGGATGGCGAAGATGATCGGGATCACGACATTGGGCTTGGTCCACTGGACGAGGCCGAGCACCAGCTGGATGACGCAGATGCCGATCGCGCTCCACATGGCGATCTGCATGGCCATCGCGCCCATCCCCGCCATTTCCGGCGCATCCGCGGCCGCCTCGGCCATCGCCGCCTCGATTTCGGCGGAACCGCCGGACATCAACAGGAACACGCCGACAGCGCCCCATATCACGCCCAGGAAGATCGCCAGGGCGCTGGCCCGGGCGGCGCCGATCGCTTCGGCCTCGGTCGTTATCGGCGCGGTCGGATTCGACGCCTTGATCCAGTCAGTCATTGAGTAGTCCCTCCCGTGAAGATGACCGGAGCCTAGCCCGCTCGCGCCCGAGGCGAAACCCATCCGTCACCTTCACCTTTCCGGCCCGTACCGCTAGGGTTCGCCCGCATGCGGATTCTGCCCCCCGACCAGATCGTGCTCGACCATGTCGCGGCGCGCGAAACCGCCATCGTCGGCCGCGCGGTCGACTGGGCGAACGTCAGTTCGGGCAGCCGGAACGCGAGCGGGCTGGCGCATGTTCTGGCGCTGCTTGAAGCGGAAGCCCGGCGCCTGCCGGCGGAGGTCGTGCGCATCCCGACCCAGGCCTCCACCAGCGTCGGCGACGACGGCGCGGTGCGGACCGAGGCCCATGCCGACGCCCTGAAGATCACCGCCCGGCCGGACGCGCCGATCCAGGTCGTGCTCACCGGCCACTATGACACCGTCTTCCCGGCGGAGAGCCCGTTCCAGAGCGTCTCCACCCGCCCGGACGGCGCCCTGAACGGCCCGGGGATCGCCGACATGAAGGGCGGGATTTCGGTGCTGCTGGCGGCGCTGGAAGCGTTTGAGACCCATCCCGATCGCGAGCGCGTCGGCTGGACCGTCCTGCTGTCGCCCGACGAGGAGATCGGCTCGCCCGCCTCCGCCCCGCTGCTGGCCGAGCTCGGCGCGCGCGGCCATGTCGGCATGACCTATGAGCCGGCGCTCGCGGACGGAACCCTGGCTGGAGCGCGCAAGGGCAGCGGCAACTATCATCTGATCGTCACCGGCAAGGCGGCCCACGCCGGCCGCGCCTTCCATGAGGGCGCCAACGCCGTCGCCGGCGCGGCCATCATCGCCGCCCGCCTGCACGCCCTGAACGGTCAGCGCGAGGGCGTGACCGTCAATGTGGCCAGGATCAGCGGCGGCGGGGCGCTGAACGTCGTGGCCGACAACGCCGTGGTGCGGTTCAACGTCCGCGTGCCCGACGCCCAGTCATCGGCCTGGATCGCCGAGACGGTGCGCGGCATCGCTGCCGAGCCCCCCTTCCCCGGCCTGACCCTGGACCTGCACGGCGACATGACCCGCGCGCCCAAGCCGATGGACGCCAGCCAGACCGCCCTGTTCGAGGCCGTGCGCGAGACCGGCGCCCTGCTGGGCCAGCCGATCGCCTGGAAGCCGTCGGGCGGAGTTTGCGAGGGCAACAATCTGCACGCCGCCGGCCTCCCCAATATCGACACCCTCGGCGTGCTGGGCGGCGACATCCATTCGGACCAGGAGTTCGCCTGGCCCGCCAGCTTCGTCGCACGGGCGCAGCTCAGCGCCCTGATCCTGTGCAAGATCGCCTCGGGCGAGATCGATGCGCTGAAACTCAAGTCCCTGCGTCTGGAGACGATGTAACCCCATGCTCGTCGTCCGACCCGCCGGCCCCGCCGATCTCGACTTCCTGCTGGAGCTGGCCATCCTGTCCGGGCCGGGCTTCACCAGCCTGCCCGAGGACCCGGACCAGCTGGCCGAGCGGCTGGACCTCAGCCGCGACAGCTTCGGCGGCGCGCTGGAGCCGCAGCAGCGCTGGTACACCCTGATGCTGGAGGAGACCGAGACCGGCGACGTCGACGGCATCGGCTCGGTCAAGGCGGCGGTCGGGCTGAACCGGCCCTTCTTCTCGTTCCGCGTGGTGACCAACACCCAGTCGTCGCCCTCGCTGGGCATCAAGCTGGAACAGAAGACCCTGGTGCTGGTCAATGAGTGCACCGGCTGGACCGAGGTCGGTTCTTTGTTCCTCAAGGCCGACCGGCGCAAGGGCGGCGCGGGGCGGCTGCTGAGCCAGTCGCGCTATATGCTGATCGGCGCCGAGCCGGACCTGTTCGCCGACACCGTCCTGGCCGAGCTGCGGGGCGTCTTCACGCCCGACGGCGCCTGTCCGTTCTGGGATCATGTGGCGCACAAATTCTTCCCCATGGACTTCGATGAGGCCGACCGGATGACCGGCTCGACCGACAAACAATTCATCCTCGACCTCGCGCCGCGCCACCCGATCTACATCGACCTGCTGCCCGAGCCGGCGCGGGCGGTGATCGGCAAGGTCCATCCCCAGGGCGTCCCGGCCATGGCCCTGCTGGAGAGCGAGGGCTTCCGCCCCAACGGCCTGATCGACATTTTCGACGCCGGTCCGACGGTGACCTGCGACCGCGACAACATCCGCACCGTGCGCGACGCCCGCCGCCTGACCGTCGCCGTGGCGCCGGAGGTCGAGGCCGACCTGCCGGCCCTGATCTCGACCGACAGCGTCAGCGGCTTCCGGTCGGTGCGTCAGCGGGCGGCCATCGAAGGTGACACGGTGACCCTGAACGCCGAGACCGCCGACGTGCTGCGCGTGCGGGCGGGCGATACGGTGCGGGTGAAGACGTGAGCGACAGCATGACCCATTTCAAATCCATCGACCCCGCCACCGGCGAAACCGTCTGGGAGGGCGCAGCCGCCTCGGCCGCCGAGGTGCAGGCCGCCGCCGACCGCGCCCGCGCGGCCTTTCCCGACTGGGCCGACCGGTCGCGTCAGGACCGGATCGATGCGGTCAAACGCTATCAGGCGGTGCTGAAGACCCGCGCGGCGCAGATGGCCGAGGCGATCAGCCGGGAGACCGGCAAGGCCCTGTGGGAGACCACGGCCGAACTCGGGGCCATGGCCGGCAAGGTCGACATCTCGATCCGCGCCTATGACGAGCGCACCGGCGAGCGCTCGACCGAGACCGGCTTCGGCCACGCGACCCTGCGCCACCGCCCGCACGGCGTGGCGGCGGTGCTGGGCCCGTTCAACTTCCCCGGACACCTGCCCAACGGCCATATCGTCCCCGCCCTGCTCGCCGGCGACACGGTCGTGTTCAAGCCGTCCGAAGAGACGCCCCTCATCGGCCAGCTGATGGCCGAGGCCTTCGCCGAGGCCGACCTGCCCGACGGCGTGGTCAATGTCGTCCAGGGCGGGCGCGACACCGGCGCGGCCCTGCTGGACAGCGGCATCGACGCCCTGATGTTCACCGGCTCGGGCGCGGCGGGGGCGCATTTCCGGCGCAAATTCGCGGATGATCCGCACGTCATCCTCGCCCTCGAGCTGGGCGGCAACAATCCGCTGGTGGTGTGGGACGCGGCCGACGCGGAAGCCGTGGCCGGGATCGTGGTCCAGTCGGCCTTTGTGACGACGGGTCAACGCTGCTCGTGCGCCCGGCGGCTGATCGTGCCGGAAGGGTCGCAGGGCGATGCGATCGTCGAGGCGGTCAACGCCATGGTCGAGCGGCTGATCCTCGCCCCGTGGAACTCGACGCCCGAGCCCTATGCCGGGCCGCTGATCTCGGTGAAGGCGGCCGAGGCGGCGCTGAAGGCGCTGCAGGACCGGATCGACATGGGAGCCCGGGTGATCCGCGCCTCCGGTCCCGTCGGCAACCTGCCGGGCGCCTTCGTCAGCCCCGCCATCATCGACGTCACCGGCGTGGATGTGCCCGACGAGGAGATGTTCGCGCCCTTCCTGTCGGTGACCCGCGTCGCCAGCTTCGGCGCCGCCATCGCCGCCGCCAACGCCACCCGCTACGGCCTGTCCGCCGGCCTCGTCAGCGACGACCCGGCGAACTGGGAGCATTTCATCCGCCGCATCCGCGCCGGAGTCGTGAACTTCAACCGCCCGACCACGGGCGCCGCGGGCGACATGCCCTTCGGCGGCCTGGGCGCCAGCGGCAACCACCGGCCGAGCGCCTGGTACGCCGCCGACTACTGCGCCTATCCGGTGGCCAGTTTCGAGGCGGGCTCGGTGAAAAATATCGAGAGCGAGATCAAGGGTTTGAGGGCGTGACCTCGGCCGTCGAAGCCAACGCCGACGGCCTGATCGGCCCGACCCACTCCTATGCGGGCCTGTCGCCGGGCAATCTCGCCTCCAGCCTGAACAAGGGCGAGGCGTCGAACCCGCGGGCGGCGGTGCTGCAGGGTCTCGACAAGATGAAGCGGCTGGCCGACCTCGGCCTGCCGCAATACGTCCTGCCGCCGCACGAGCGGCCGAACATCCCCTTCCTGCGCAGCCTCGGCTTCGCGGGCTCCGACGCCCGCGTGCTCGAACAGGCCTGGAAGGACGCGCCGTCCTTCGCCGCCGCCGCCTGTTCGGCCTCGCCGATGTGGGCCGCCAACGCCGCGACGGTGACGCCCTCGGCCGACAGCGCCGACGGCCGGGTGCATTTCACCCCCGCCAATCTGGTCACCAACCTGCACCGGTCGCTGGAGCATGAACAGACGAAGCGGTCGCTGGACGCCCTCTTCCCCGATCCCGCCCTCTTCGCGGTCCATGACGCCCTGCCCTCCGTCGCCCACCTCGCCGACGAGGGCGCGGCCAACCATGTCCGCCTGTGCGCCGACCACGGCGAGCCCGGCGTGAACCTGCTGGTCTGGGGCCGCGAGGCTTTCGAGCCCTGGGCCGACGCCTTCCCCGCCCGCCAGACGCGCGAGGCCTCGCAGGCCGTCGCGAGCCGTCACGGCGCGTCCGGCGTGGTGCTCGCCCGCCAGTCCCGGGCCGCCATCGCCGGCGGCACCTTCCACAATGACGTGGTCTGCGTCGGGGCGCTTGAGACCCTGTTCTTCCACGAACTCGCCTTCGAGGACACGGCCGGGACCAAGGCCGCCATCCGCGCCGCCGCCGGGGACCGGTTCGAGCCGATCTTCGTCGAGGTGTCCTCCGCCGACCTGCCGCTGGCCGACGCCATCTCCAGCTATCTGTTCAACTCCATGCTGGTGCGGATCCCGGGCGAGGACCGCCTGACCCTGATCTGTCCGACCGAGACGCGCGACAACCCACGCAGCCATGCGGTCGCCGAGCGGCTGGCGGCCTCCAACGGGCCCATCGGCAAAATCGAATACGTCGATGTGCGCCAGTCGATGCGCAACGGCGGGGGCCCCGCCTGCCTGCGTCTGCGCGTGGTCCTGAACGAGGCCGAACAGGCCGCCACAAACCCGGCCATGCGGCTGACCGACGAACTGCACGCGCGGCTCTCGGCCTGGGGCGCCGCTCACTATCGCGACCGGCTGACCCCGGCCGACCTCGCCGACCCGGCCCTGCTAGACGAGAGCCGCGTGGCGCTGGACGAACTGACCGGCCTGCTGGGTCTCGGCGGCGGCTTCTACCCGTTCCAGCGGGGCTGAAGGGCATGCCCGTAATCCTGCGCAGGGCCGTCGAGGCGGACGCCGGGGAGCTCCTGACGCTGCAGCGAGCCGCCTATGTGACGACAGCCCAGCTGTATCGCGATCCCTTCCTGCCGCCCCTTCTGGAAACCCTGGAGCAAGTCGCCGAAGCCATCCGGTCGGAGATCGTTCTGGCGGCGGTCGACGGACATCGCATCGTCGGTTCCGCCCGAATCCGCATCGAAGGCTCCGTGGGCCATATGGGGCGGCTGGTGGTCGCGCCGGACCGGGAGGGTACGGGGTTCGGCGTCCGGTTGGTCAAGGCGGTCCAGGACCATGCGCCGCCGTCGGTGCGGCGTTTCGAGCTCTTCACCGGCGCGCTGAGCGTGCGCCACATCGCCCTGTATTGGCTTCTCGGATTCGAGGAGTTTGATCGGCGAGTCTCGGACGAGGGTATCGAACTCGTCTATATGGCCCGCGAGCGGGACGCGTGACGAACTTCACCCACCGCATCGCCACCGAGGCCGACATTCCCGCGCTGGTCGCGCTGATGGACCGGTCGATCACCGGCCCGCTCGCCGCCTTCCTGACGCCGGACCAGATCGCCGCCAGCCGCAAGCTGATGGGGATCGACAGCCAGATCATCGCCGACCGGACCTATGTCATCGTCGAGGCCGACGGCGTGACCGCCGGCTGCGGCGGCTGGAGCGGGCGGATCACCGAATACGGCGGCGACCACACTCCGGGACGGATGCCCGCGCCCCTGACGCCCGGCGTCGACGCCGCCCGCATCCGCGCCATGTACACCGCGCCCGAGTTCGTCCGCCGGGGCGTCGGCCGTCTGATCCTCGGCCTCTGCGAGGCCGCGGCCCGCGCCGCCGGCTATGACCGCGCCGAACTGGTCGCCACCCTGGGCGGCGAGCCCCTGTATCGGGCCGCCGGCTATCACGAGATCGAACGGTTCGAGGACGACCGCGGCGGCGCGCCCGTGCCGCTGGTCCGGATGGGCAAGCGGCTGGACGGGTTTGGTCCCTCGGGCGATCCCGGCTAGCTTCGGTTATGGTCGACGGGGGACGCAATTGATCAGACACATCGCCTTCGGATGCGCGGTCCTCAGCCTGCTGGCGCTCGCGGCCGCCACGATCGCGGGCGGCATGGCCTACCCCGGCTATGACCACCTGACCCAGTACATCAGCGAGCTCGGCGCCACCGGGGCACCGACCAGCCGAGGGGTCAGCCTCGCCTTCGTCGTCTCCGGCGCCCTTCTCACGGCCTTCTGGCTGCTGTGCGCCGGCCTGTTTCCCCGCAGCCTCCTGTCGATCCTCGGCTTCGGTCTCAGCGCCCTGAACGGCGCCGGCCTGATGCTCGGCGGCGTGTTCCGGTGCGACTTCGAGTGCTCGACCGCGGACCTCAGCCCGGCGGCGGTGCTGCACGATGTGTTCGGCGGCGTCGGCTATCTGTGCGGCATCGTCGGCGTCTTCCTTGTCGGCCTCGCCGCGCGCGGCTGGCCGCAGGGCCGGGGCCTGTTCGGGCTCAGCCTGATCTGCGGAATCCCGGCGGCGCTGGCCATCTGGCTGATTCACCCGGCCTTCGAGTGGTATGGCGCGGCCCAGCGGGTGGTCGAGATCGCCCTCGCAGCCTGGACTGTGGCCGTGGCGCTGCGAATTCGAACCTCAACCAAGGGAACAGCGTGAGACCGCCCCAAAACCCCGCCCTGGTCATCGGCGGCCTGCTAAGCATCGCGGCGTCGCTGCTGCACATCGGCTGCATCATCGGCGGGCCGGAATGGTACCGCTTTTTCGGCGCCGGCGATGCCATGGCGACGATGGCGGAGCAGGGTTCGATCACACCGACCCTGCTGACCCTCGGCATCGCCGCCATCCTCGCCATCTGGGCCGCCTACGCCTTTTCCGGAGCCGGTCTTCTGCCTCGCCTGCCGCTGCTGCGCACCGGGCTGGTGGTGATCAGCGCCATCTACCTGTTGCGCGGCCTGGCCTTGATCCCGGCCTTGATCATCAACGGGGGCGAGGTCATGCCCTTCGTCCTGTGGAGTTCGCTGATCGTGCTCGTCTATGGCGTCGCCCATGCGGTCGGAACCTGGACCGCCTGGCCCCACCTGGGACCCCGCCGATGAGCGCTGCCCCCACGACTTCCCCCATGACCCCTGCCCGCCGCCTGCGCAACATCATCGGCGGATCGGCCGGCAATCTGGTCGAATGGTTCGACTGGTTCGCCTATGCCGCCTTCACCGTCTATTTCGCCCCGATCTTCTTCCCTGAGGGCGACAGCACCGCCCAGCTGCTGAGCGCGGCGGCGGTGTTCGCGGTCGGCTTCCTGATGCGGCCGGTCGGGGCCTGGGTCATGGGAGTCTATTCGGACCGCAAGGGCCGCAAGGCCGGCCTGACCCTCTCGGTCACCCTGATGTGCACCGGCAGCCTCATCATCGCCTGTACGCCTGGTCATGCGAGCATCGGCCTGGCCGCCCCGGCCCTGCTGCTGTTCGCCCGCATGCTGCAGGGGCTCAGCGTCGGCGGCGAGTACGGATCGTCCGCCACCTATCTGTCGGAAATGGCCACGGCCAGACACCGCGGCTTCTGGTCCAGCTTCCAGTACGTCACCCTGATTTCCGGCCAGCTGCTGGCCCTGCTGCTGCTGATCGTGTTGCAGAAGACCATGGCCGAGCCCGATCTGGCGGCCTGGGGCTGGCGGATTCCCTTCTTCGTCGGAGCGGCGCTTGCGGTAGTGGTGTTCTGGCTGCGGCGCCGGCTGGACGAGACCTCGGCCTTCATCGCCTCGGACGCGAACGAGGCGCCGAAATCCAGCGCCCTGCTGCTCATCCTCAAACATCCGAAGGAGGCGCTGATGGTCCTCGGCCTGACCGCCGGCGGGACCGTCGCCTTCTATACCTACACCACCTATCTGCAGAAATTCCTCGTCAACACGAGCGGCTTCTCCAAGACGACGGCGACCGAGATCAGCGCCGCGGCCCTGTTCGTCTTCATGCTGCTGCAGCCCGCGGTGGGCGCGCTGTCGGACCGGATCGGGCGACGGCCGGTGATGATCGCCTTCGGCGTGGCGGGCGTGCTGTTCACCGTGCCCATCATGACGGCCCTGTCTGGCGTCGACAGCCCCTTCATCGCCTTCCTACTGGCCATGACGGCCCTGGTCATCGTCAGCGGCTACACCTCGATCAACGCCGTGGTGAAGGCGGAGCTCTTCCCGGCCCACATCCGCGCGTTGGGCGTCGCCCTGCCCTACGCCATCGCCAACGCCCTGTTCGGCGGCACGGCGGAATACGCCGCCCTGTGGTTCAAGGGCGAAGGCATGGAGAGCGCCTATTTCTGGTACGTCACGGGCCTGATCGGCCTATCGTTGCTGACCTACATCCGGATGAGAGATACCGGGCGCAACAGTCTGATCACGCACGACTAGCCTTTGAGGCGGGCCAGGGCCTCCGGGAACCGGCGCGACAGTGGCGCGCGAACCTCGCCCAATTCGATGGTCCAGTCGCCGGAACCCTCGGGCGCCAGGCCGGTGACTCGCGCGCCATTGACCAGCCACGATCTGTGGGCCCGGACGAAGCCGTAGGTCTCCAGCTCCACCTCGATGGCCGCCAGGGTGGCGCGCATCAGCGGCCGGCGACCGTCGGCGAGCCAGAACTCGACGTAGTTTCCGGCCGAGGACACCGCCAGGATCTCGCCCACCGGCGCACGGATGATCCGGGCGCCGTCGCGGATATCGAAACTGACCGGTCGCAGGTGCGTCGGCTCCGTCCGGCGCAGGCGTCGCAGGATCCAGAACAGGCAGACGAAGGCGGCGTAGCTCAGCAGGTCCTTGCGGAACTCATAGAGGTAGACCTCCGCGGCCGGTCCCGGCTCATAAGGTCCGGCGTCGGCCAGTCCGTAGACCGTCAGGCGAAGGCTCATCATCCCGACGACGTGAAGGGCGCTCCAGATCGCGACGGCGGCCAGGTGGACGCCGGCGAAGGCGGCCCGCGCCCGCCAGCCCTCCCGCACCATGTCGGGCGGGGCGGCGGCCGTGCTGAGCCACGGCAGCCAGGCCAGAAGCACCACGACGAGGGCGCTGGTTCCCTCCCAGACCCAGGGCTCCCAGGCGTCGACGTGGGGATGGTCGACCTGGACCGTCAGGGCGTTGACCACGGTGACCGCCGCGGCGCCCCCCGCGATGATCAGGGCGCCGATCACCAGGTCGCGCGTCCCGACCCCGCGCAGGCGCTCCAGGCCGCCTTCCAGCAGGCCGCCGGTCCCGCGGGGCGCGCCGCCCGTCCCTGACGGCGCACGTCCATCCCTCGCCGACGGCCGCCCGCCCCGTCGTTCTTGCACCGTCCGGCCCGGCGCCGACGATCCCGAAGCCTCGCCATCGCTCATGGAGTCCCCACCCGTGTCATCTCCGACCTTCGCCCCCTCGCCGGACCGCCGCCACGACCTCGACTGGATCCGCGTCGGGGCCTTTCTGCTGCTGATTCTGTACCACGTCGGCATGTTCTACGTGCCGTGGGACTGGCACGTGAAGTCCGGCCATGAGGTCGAGGCGCTCGAGCCCATCATGCAACTAACCAATCCGTGGCGGCTGACCCTGCTGTTCCTGGTCTCGGGCGCCGCCACCCGCTTCCTCGCCGACAGCCTGGCCCGGGATGGCCGCGTCGGCGCCGGCCGGCTGGCCGGATCGCGGACCCTCAGACTGCTGCCGCCGCTGCTGTTCGCCATGTTCGTGATCGTGCCGCCGCAGAGCTATTACGAGATCGTCGAGGCCCTCGGCCGTCTGGCGCCGCAGGCCGACGCCTATCACAACGCCTTCACCGCCGACTTCTGGGTCCGCTACGCCACCGCCTCGGGGAATTGGTGCGACGCCGACGGCTGCCTGATCACCCCGACCTGGAACCACATGTGGTTCGTGGCCTATCTGCTGGGTCTACAGCCTCGTCCTCGCCGCTCTGCTGGCGCTGTCCTCAGGTCGGTTGCGCGCCCTGGGCGGCCTGCTTGAGCGTGGCCTGAAAGGCTGGGGATTGCTGCTCTGGCCGATCGTCTTTCTCGCGGTGATCCGTTGGGGCCTGGCCTACCGGTTCGAGATCACCCACGACCTGGTCAACGACTGGTACAATCACGCCCTGTCGTTCAGCGCCTTTCTGTTCGGCTTCCTGACCGCCCGGTCCGAGGTCCTTCGCCAGGGCTTCATCCGGCTGCGCTGGCCGGCGCTGATCCTCGGCCTCGTCGCCTGGGCGGCGTGGGCCGGCTACGCCTGGGAATACCGCGCCGAGGACGCCATGCCCGCCGAGGCCCTGCGGCGCGCCATGCGGATCGTCTATGCGGCGGACCAGTGGGCCTTCATCGCCGCCGTGCTCGGTTTCGGGGCGAAACACCTGAACCGCGGCGGACCCGTGCTGCGCTATCTGACCGTCGGGGTCTTCCCCTTCTACATCGTCCACCAGACCGTCATCGTCGTCGTCGGCCATCACCTGTCGCAGATGGGCCTGCCGCTAGCCGCCGAGGCCGCGATCCTGATCGCCACGACCTTCGCCGCCTGTTTCCTGACCTATGAGGTCGCGCGCCGGCTGGGTTGGGCGGGACTGCTGCTGGGGGTCCGCCCTCAGGCCGCGAACCGCCCGCCCCGGGCCGCATAGGCTTGGGTGCCGCGGGTGAAGACGGCGTCGGTCGGCAGTATGGCGTCGATGGCGATGTCCGGGGCGCCCTTCAGCCGACCGTAGATCGGGCCGAAATCCTGCAAGGTGTCGCGTTTCAGCTGCTCGATGGAATCGATGACGAAATAGACCTGCTGGAAGTCGTCGATCCGGTAGAGGGTCCGCATCACCCGTTCGAGGTCGAAGCCGAGACGGTTGGGTGACGGATCCTCCAGCGAGAAGACGCTCTCGGTCGCCGAGGACACGATCCCCGCGCCATAGATGCGAAGGCCATCCGCGTCCTGCATCAGGCCGAATTCGACGGTGTACCAGTACAGCCGGGCCAGATTCTGCAGCACGCCCAGCGAGGCCGCGCGCTGCCCGCCCTTGCCATAGGCCTCCATATAGTCGGCGAAGTCGGGGTCCGAGAGCATCGGCACATGGCCGAAGACGTCGTGGAAGATGTCCGGCTCCTGCAGATAGTCCAGCTGGTCCGGCTTGCGGATGAACTGGCCCGAGGGGAAGCGACGGTTGGCCAGATGGTCGAAGAAGACGTCGTCCGGAACCAGACCGGGCACGCAGACCACGGTCCAGCCGGTCAGGGCCTGAAGCTTGGGGTTCATCACCGCGAAATCGGGGATGCCGCCGGTGTTGAGGTCGAGCGCCGTCAGCCCCTTGAGGAAGACATCGGCGGCGCGGCCGGGCAGGATCTTCATCTGCCGGGCATAGAGGGTGTCCCAGGTCCGGTGTTCGACCTCGCTGTACGAAGCCCAGTCCTGGGGGATGGTCCAGTCCGCGGCGGCGCCTTCCGGCGGCGCATCGAACACGTGCTCAAAGTCGGACATGGACGCGCTCCTGAAACCCGCGGGCTCTCAAAGACCCTTGCCGGCAATCTAGGCTGCTCGCGCGTCCCGCGCCAGCGCCGGTCTAGTGGATGGCATGGGCCCGGGGCGCATGACGTCCATGGGAGTCGACCGTGAACCAGCGCGTCTCCGCCTCCTCGGTCAGGGCCGAAAGCTCGGGATCGTGCTCCAGAGCCGTCTCGGCCGCATAGGCGATGAAGCCGCCTTCCGGGCCGATGGCGAGCACCTGATAGAAGGGCTGGTCCGGAGCGACCTCGCCCGTCTCGCCGGGCAAGCCGGCATAGGAGGCGTCGATGTCGATCACCACGCCGCGGAAGGCGGCGTCACGGTGACGGACGATCTGGCCGAGGCCGAATTTCGCGACAGTTTGCTGGGTCATGACGGGAGAATGCCGGACCCAACCTGAGCCTTGTCCGCGTCACGCCGTTCATTTTCGCGACAGACACGCTTGGCGCGGACGATCACACAGTCCTAGAGTGTCCGGGACGGGCGCCGCTCCGGACCGCCCACCTTGAAAGTTCGGCCCATGCCGGAGACCGACGGCGCGCCGCCACGGCGTGACGACCGGTCCCAGCCTCGACGGTCTGACGGGCAGCGCGCCGCGAACGGCGCCGCCGGCGATCCAGGGGCATCAGGTCGCGATGCGCCGCTGTATGGCGCGCTCGATCTGGGGACCAATAATTGCCGGTTGCTGATCGCAAAGCCGGCGCGCGACGGCTTTCGGGTCGTCGATTCCTTCAGCCGCATCGTCCGTCTCGGCGAGGGACTGTCACGTACGGGCCGTCTCGATGACGCCGCGATGGAGCGGGCCTATGAGGCCCTGCTGCTGTGCGGCGAACGCGTGGCGAAGAAAGGGGTCGATTCCTCCCGGCTGATGGCGGTGGCGACCCAGGCCTGCCGTCAGGCCGAGAACGGCCCCGCCTTCATCGAACGGGTGCGCGTCGGCACGGGTCTGAAGCTGAGGATCATCGACCCCATCGAAGAGGCCCGACTGGCCGTTCGGGGCTGTCTGAACCTGTTCGACCCGTCGGTGGAGGCCGTGCTGGTCGTCGACGTCGGCGGCGGCTCGACGGAACTGAACTGGCTTTCGAAGCGGGGCGATTCTTTCGTGCTGGAGGGCTGGATGTCGGCGCCGGTCGGGGTCGTCACCCTGGCGGAGCGGCATCCCGAGCCGGCCGGCGCTCTGGACGACTGGTATGAGGCCATGGTGAACGACATGGGCGCCGCGATCGCGGAGGCGCCGGTCAACCCGGCCCTGCGCGAGCTCTTTGTCAGCGGCCGCGCCCATATGGTCGGCACGTCCGGCGCGATCACCAGCCTTGCCGGCATTCACCTGGGCCTGCGCCGCTACCAGCGCAATCTGGTCGATGGTCTGTGGATGACGCGGGGCGATTGCGAGGCCGCCGCGGACACGCTGAAACGGCTGGGCGCGGCCGGACGGGCCGCCGAGCCGTGCATCGGTCCCGATCGAGCCGATCTGGTCCTCGCCGGCGCGGCCATCATGGAGGCGGTGCAGCGGGCATGGCCCTCCGAACGGGTCCGGGTCGCCGACCGCGGCCTGCGCGAGGGCCTGCTGCTGCAGCAGATGCGCGAGGACAGGAAGCCGAACCGGCGCCGCCGTCGCGGCCGCTCCTAGTTGGTCACCTGAACCGGCAGGGCGATGTCGCAGACCGAGAAGTCCGCGCCGCGCGAGGCCCGCGTTTCGTCGACCATCGCCCGGAATCTCGGCGAATCGGTCTCCAGCACCTGCACCGCCGGCCGCTCGCCTTCGGCGATGTCGGCCGCGATGCGCACCCGCGTCATCCGGTCCGGCTCGGCCGTGACCATGCCGTTGTCGCCGTCGCCGACGCGCAACGACCGCACGACGTCCAGGCCCGCCACCGTCATGCCCCAGATGGTGTAGCGCTTGTCCAGAGCCGGATAGGCCTGGCGCATCAGGAAGAACTGGCTGTTGGCGGTGTCGTTGCCCTCGTCCCGGGCCATGCCCGCCACGCCGGGGCAGTACAGGCCCCAGCCGTGCACCTTGCCGTCGCCGGTCAGGGCGAAGGCCGCGTCGGGCTGGGTCTGGATCGGCAGGGAGTGGAAGAAGCCCACACGGGCGCCGGCGGGCTCGGCCACCGCCGCGAAGGGCATGGTCGTATCGCGGCGGAAGGTGAACTCGCCCTTCAGGTCCGGATAGGGGCTCTGGCCCTCGCCATTGCCCAGCGGGTCACCGGTCTGGGCCATGAACCAGTCGATGACCCGATGCCAGGGCACATTGTCATAGAAGCCCCGGCGAGCCAGAAGCTTGATCCGCTCGACGTGCAGCGGGGCGACCTCGGGCATGAGCTCCACCAGAATGCGGCCGCGCGTCGTGTCGATGACAAGTAGGTTCTCGGCCGGAACCGCACGCCATTCGGGCACGACGACCATCGTCGCCGGCGTGGGCGGCGGCGGCGGTCCGCCGACGTCCTGGGCCAGCGCCGGCGCGGCGATCAGGGCGAACAGGGCCGCAAGGCCGGCTATGGCTTTCATCGCATCATCCCCCAGTAACCTCGGCGATCGGCTGGATATCGCAAACGGTGAAACGCGCGCCCCGCTCGGTCCGCACCTGTTCAACCATGGCGGCGAAGGCGGGGCTTGCGGGGGGCCTGACCCGCACGACCGGGCGCTCCCGTTCCGGCAGGGCGGCCGCGGTGCGCGCGCGGGTCATGAGGTCAGGATCCACGACCTGTCCATTGGCCGCCTCGGATCCCGGCTTCAGCGCCCGGACCACATCGAGGCCGGCCACGACCCGGCCGAACGGCGCGTACAGGCCGTTCAGGCTTTCGTTCACGCCGGTCATGATGAAGAACTGGCTGTTGGCGCTGTGGGGGTCCTGGTTACGCGCCATGCCGAGGATGCCGGGGCAGAACAGGGCCTGGGCCGCGGTCTTGAAGTCGGCTGTGACCATCATCTGCGCGTCCGGCTGGGTGAAGACCGGCATGGAGCCCGCAAAGCCAAGGAGACCCGCCTGGGCCGTGACGAGACTGACGAACCCGAGGTCGCGACCGCGTCGGAACTGGAACTCGCCGTCAATGTCCGGCAGTTCGCTGCCGCCTGCTCCGGTGCCCAGCGGATCGCCCGTCTGGGCCATGAAGTCCGCCAGCACCCGGTGGAATTTCAGCCCGTCGTAGAAACCCTGGTCGGCCAGGGTGCGGACGCGCTCCACGGACAGGGGCGCCATCCGCGGCTCCAGTTCAATCAGGATGCGGCCTTTGGCCGTGTCGATGATGAGCAGGTTCTCGGGCGCAATGGTGCGCCATTCGGGCGTCGCAGTCTGGGCGGCGACAGGGCCGGACGCAGCGAGAAACACCGTCGAAAGCGCGGCGGCGATGGCGATCTTAAAGCTCATTCTAACCCTTGACCTTGGCCCGCACCATTTCGGCGACGGCGGGACTGACGAAACTGTCGATCGCGCCGTCCAGCCGGGCGATCTCCTTGACGAGGCGCGAGGCGATGGCCTGGTGCCGCGGATCGGCCATCAGGAAGACCGTCTCGATGTCGGCATTGAGGCGCTGGTTCATCGCCGTCATCTGGAACTCGTATTCGAAGTCCGCGACCGCGCGGAGGCCGCGTACGATGATGCCGGCGTCCAGTTCCTCGGCGAAATGCATCAGCAGGCTGGAGAATGGCCGCACCTCGACCTTCGAGCCCAGATGGGCGACCTCGGCGCGGACCATCTCGACCCGCTGGTCGGTCGTGAACATCGGACCCTTTTCGTCGTTGCGGGCGACGCCGATGACCAGCCGGTCGACCAGCTTCACCGCGCGCCCGATGATGTCCATATGCCCGTTGGTCACGGGATCGAACGTGCCCGGATACAGGCCGATGCGCATGCAGTCCTCCCCGCTTTCCAGCGGTTTAGCAGGTGCGGATGAGACGGCCTAGATCGGTTGAACGGGGTTCGAGGCCCATGCCGCCTGAAGACGATCGATCAGCGACGGCGGGATGGTCAGGGCGAGGTCGCCGATGGCTGTCACGGCGCAGGCAGGTGTGGCGCTGTTGCAGATGAAGGCTCCATCGAACCGGTCCAGGTCAGCGACCCGGACCGTCTCCGTGACGCTGGCCAGACCGACATGGGCCAGGCCGCGATCCACCAGCGACTGCGCGACGCCGGCCAGCATCGGGGCTTGCGGCCAGACGACCCGATCGCCCCGGAGGAAGCCGATGTTCCAGACGCTGCCTTCGGACACCCGGCCGTCGGCATCGGCGAACAGGGCGTCGTCGAAGCCGGCGTCGCGGGCGGCGCGACGGGCTCGCATCAGGCCGAAGGTGGCGACGTGCTTCAGATGCGGCGCCTCGCGCGCATAGGTCTGGACCTGCACGCGCAACGCCGCGGCCAGCGGGGGTGGTGGATCGAAGACCCCGATCATCACCTTGGGCCGGCCTCGCCAGCTCGCCTCGCGCATCCATATCTCGGGCGAAAACAGGCTGATGCGCAGCCAGGCGTCGGTCCGGTCCGCCAGGGCGCCGCGCATCAAACCGCGCAACCGGTCATCGCCGACCGCTTCGCCGAACAGCTCGACCGCCGAGGCCTCAAGCCGCGCCAGATGCTGGTCCAGCCCGCGCACGCCCCCGTCCTCCACCCGGAAGGAGGTATAGGCCCCGTAGTTGAACAAGGCGTGGTAGCCGAGGTCCGCCTGCGAGGCGGGTTCGCCGTCCACCCAGAGTTCGTGGACGGCGGCCAAGCGTCAGTCCCCGCCGTCCTCGTTTCCGCTCTCGACGGCCGCCTCGTCCTCGTCGCCGCCCCCGGAATCCGGCAGCCGCTCGACCGAGACGACCCGCTCGCCCTCGGCTGTGCGGAAGATGGTCACGCCCTGGCTCGAGCGGCCGACAATGCGGACCTGACCGACCGGGGTGCGGATCATCTGTCCGCCCGAGGTGACCAGCAGCAATTCGTCGCCGTCCTCGACCGGGAAGGAGGCCGCCAGACGCGCGCCCGCGCGGCCGCCCAGGCCGTGAGCCGTCAGCCCCTGCCCGCCCCGGCCGGTGCGCCGGTATTCATAGGCCGACGAGCGCTTGCCGAAGCCGGTCTCCGTCACGGTCAGGATGAACTGTTCCGCGGCGCCCAGTTCGGCGATCCGCTCGACGCTCAGCGCGGCGTCAGCGGAACCTTCGCCGCCCTCGTCGTCAGCCTCGACCGTCGGAGTTTCGTCCTCGCCGTCCGTCGCCCGGCGCATGGCCGAGGCGTGTTTGACATAGGCGGCGCGTTCGTCCGGCGTGGCGTCGACCCGGCCCAGCACGGCCATGGAGATGACCTCGTCGTCCTTCTGCAGGCGGACGCCGCGCACGCCGGTCGAATCCCGGCCCTTGAAGACGCGCACGTCGTCGGCCTTGAAGCGGATGGCGCGGCCGAGCGCCGTCGTCAGCATGACGTCGTCCTCGGCGGTGCACAGCGCCACGCCGACCATATGGTCGCCGTCCTCGAGCTTCATGGCGATCTTGCCGGCCCGGTTGACGGTGGCGAAGTCGCTCAGCTTGTTGCGGCGCACGTCGCCCGACTTGGTGGCGAACATGATGTCGTAATTGCCCCACTCCGCCTCGTCCTCGGGCAGGGGCAGGACATTCATGATGCTGTCGCCCGGCTCGATCGGCAGCAGGTTGACGAAGGCCTTGCCGCGCGACTGCGGATTGCCCAGCGGCAGACGCCAGGTCTTGAGCTTGTAGGCCTTGCCGTTGGTGGCGAAGAACAGCACCGGCGTATGGGTCGAGGCCGAGAAGACGCCGACGACGGCGTCGTCCTCCTTCATCGCCACGCCCGAGCGGCCCTTGCCGCCGCGATGCTGGGTCCGATAGGCGTTCAGGGCCACGCGCTTGACGTAGCCGCCGTGGGTGACGGTGACGACCATGTCCTCGCGCGGGATCAGGTCCTCGTCTTCCAGCTCATAGTCGCCCTCGCCGATCAGCGTCCGGCGCGGCACCGCGAACTCCTCGCGCACGACCAGCAGGTCCTCGCGGATCACGGCCAGGATGTTGGCGCGGTCGCTGAGCAGGGTCAGATGGCCCTGGATGGTGTCGGCCAGGCCGCGCGCCTCGCCGAAGATGTCGTCGCGGCCGAGGCCGGTCAGGCGGCTCAGGGTCAGGCCCAGGATGGCCCGCGCCTGTTCATCGGTCAGGTTCAGCTTGTCGCCCTCGACCAGCATCGAGCGCGGGTCGGCGATCAGCTGGATCAGGGCGATCATGTCGCCCACCGGCCAGCTCTTGGCCTGCAGCCGCTCGCGCGCCTCGGCCGGATCGGCCGAGCTGCGGATGATGTGGATGACCTCGTCGATATTGGCCACGGCCACGGCCAGACCGACCAGGACGTGGCCGCGGTCGCGGGCCTTGGCCAGTTCGAACTTGATGCGGCGGACGACCACTTCCTCGCGGAACTCGAGGAAGGCCTCCAGCAACTGGCGCAGGCCCATCTGAATGGGCCGGCCGTGGTTCAGGGCCAGCATGTTGACGCCGAACGAGCTCTGCATGGCGGTGAAGCGCCACAGCTGGTTCAGCACCACATCGGCCGAGGCGTCGCGCTTCAGCTCGATGACCATCCGCATGCCGTCGCGGTCGGATTCGTCGCGGACGTCGGAAATGCCCTCGATCCGCTTCTCGCGGACCATTTCGACGATGCGCTCGATCAGGGTCTGTTTGTTGACCTGATAGGGCAGCTGGGTGACGACGATGGCCTCGCGGTCCTTGCGGATCGTCTCGATCGTGGCGACGCCGCGCACGATGACCGAGCCCCGCCCGTCGCGCAGGGCGTTGCGCGGCGCGGTGCGGCCCAGAATCTCGCCGCCGGTCGGGAAGTCCGGGCCGGGCACGATGTCCAGCAGGGCGTCGTCGGTGATGTTGGGATCGTCCAGCAGGGCGACGCAGGCATCGACGATCTCGCCGAGATTATGCGGCGGGATGTTGGTGGCCATGCCGACGGCGATGCCGCCCGCGCCATTGACCAGCAGGTTCGGGATCCGCGCCGGCAGGACGACGGGCTCCAGCTCCTTTTCGTCGTAGTTCGGCTGGAAATCGACCGTGTCCTTGTCGATGTCGGTCAGCAGGGCCGAGGCCGCCGGGGCCATCCGGGCCTCGGTGTATCGCATCGAGGCCGGCATATCGCCGTCGACCGAGCCGAAATTGCCCTGGCCGTCGACCAGCATCAGCCCCATCGAGAACGGCTGGGCCATGCGCACCAGCGCCATATAGACCGAGGCGTCGCCGTGCGGGTGGAAGCGGCCCAGCACGTCGCCGACGACGCGCGCGCATTTCGAATAGGCGCGATCCGGCGTCATCTTCAGGTCGTGCATCGAGTACAGGATGCGGCGGTGCACGGGCTTCAGCCCGTCGCGCGCGTCCGGCAGGGCGCGGGACACGATCACGCTCATGGCGTAGTCGAGATACGAGCGCCTCAGCTCGTCCTCGATGGTGATGGTGGAAATGTCGCCGCCGCCGGCCCCCGACGAAGGAGGAAGGGCGTTTTCGTAGCTGTCGTCAGTCAAGGAAATCAGGCTTTAAATGGCCGGAATCGGAACGTGATCCGCGAACCGGTTTTCTAGCATCCAGGGGCTGCCGTGGCAAAGCGGCGCCAAGCCCCGCAGCCCCGCCCGGACAAGGACCCCGACCATGCGCGCCGCCCGCCTCGCCGCCCTCGCCCTCCTGCCGATCGCCGCCGCCCTCGCCGGCTGCGTCAGCGTCACGGCCCACGATCATTCGGCGGCGCCCCGGCGCGCCGCCACGGGGGATTTCGGCGAGGCGACGCTCGTCAACGCCTCCGGCGCCCGGGCCGGCCGCGCAGTCCTGACCCAGGGGGCGACCGGCCTGCTGATCCGCATCGAGGCCGAAGGCCTGACGCCCGGCTGGCATGGCGTCCACATCCACGCCACGGGCCAGTGCGCCGCGCCCTTCACCTCGGCGGGCGGCCACATCAATCACGGCGACCCCAAGGCGCCGCATGGCCTGCTGAACGCCGGCGGACCCGACGACGGCGACCTGCCGAACGTCTTCGCGGACGCGGGCGGCCGGGTAAACGCCGAGGTCTTCACCACCCGCGCCCGCATCGCTTCAGAGGGCCCGGGCCAGTGGCTGTGGGACGCCGACGGCTCGGCCCTGGTCATCCACGCCAACGCCGACGACCACGTCTCCCAGCCCATCGGCGGGGCCGGCGACCGGCTGGCCTGCGGCGTGATGGCGGCGGGGTAGGCTATTCGGCGACCGGCCGGGTCAGGTCGAACTCCACGCGCAGGTGGCGGTTCGCCCGACGCAGCTCATAGGCGTAGATCCGCCCCGGATGCACCTCGACCGCCCAGACGTTGGTGGTCGAGACCGCGGCGTTGCCGGCGTTGAACAGTTCGATCGAGAACGCATCGACCGGGAATTCCTGCCGGTTCGCCGTGCCCGCCGAAGTCGTGTCCCCTCCGTACCAGTGCAGGCCGTCGGGATTGCCCTCGGGATCGCGGTGATCGTGTTTCAGGGTCAGGCCGCCGTTTTCGTTGCGACTGATGACCCAGGTGCGGGATTTATCCTCGCCGACGTGGAAGGGGATGCGGACCTCGTCGGCCGAGCAGTCGCGAACATGCATCAGCAGTCGCGAACGGGCGAAATCAGCGTCGGCGGCGTCGGTGGTCACGACCCGCCCCTCGAATCGCTGCCCACAGAGGGCGTTCAGATTGGCCATGAAGGCGTCCTGTTGCGGCGCGGGCGCGGGGACCGTAGCGCAGGCGGACAGGGCGAGAGCGGCGGCGAGGGCGAATATCTGTTTCATCCAGCCAGCCTATCCCCAAGACCGGGCCTCGCCTAATCTGACGCCATGGCCGGGACCGTGACGCTTCGCCTCATCATCGACGACCCTGTGCCGGGCGTGCGGTACAGCCTGCAGAAGGACGACCTGCCGTTCGAGCCCCGCACCGCCGGGGACGGCCCGATCGCCTTCGAGCTCCCGATCACCCTGCAGCCCGACGGCCGGATGACCGGGCCGTTCGTCCGCCGCGAGGGGCCGCAGCGCCGCTTCGTCTACATCCGCATCGGCACATCGGCGGGCGACCACTCCAGTCCCTGGAGCCGGCGCGCCAAGATCGACATCCACGACATTCCCAAGGCCCTGCTGGTCCCGGACGCCTTGCTGGAGGTGCATTTGCCCGGGCGCGGCAAGGACGATTCTCCGGCCTGCGCCACGGTTCGTCCGGTCACGATATGGCAGGCTGTCGAGCGCCGTTGACTTCCGGGCGCGCCTGAGTATGTTCCGCGCCTCTCATTTTAGCGGCTTTCGCCGTCGCAAAGGTTATTCCGATGGCCAAACCGGCTTCCATCAAGATCCGCCTGAACTCCTCGGCCGACACCGGCTTCTTCTATGTCACCAAGAAGAACGCCCGGACCATGACCGAGAAAATGGTCGTCAAGAAGTACGATCCCGTCGTGCGCAAGCACGTCGAGTTCAAGGAAGGCAAGATCAAGTAAGGGCCACGCCCTGCTGGATTTGAAGACGCCCGGTGGAAACGCCGGGCGTTTTTCTTTGTCGTGGTAGACTGATGTGATGACTGATCCGAACGACGATCCGCAGCTTCCCGAAGCTTCTACCGAGAGCCCCGTTCAGCGGGCGCTTCGCCTGAAGAAGGCGGCGATTGATGCGCGGGAGAAGCCGCCCCGCGGCGGCCGCTTCCAGCGCGAGCAGGCCGCCCGAATCGCGACGGGCAAGTCGAAGCCGTGGATGAGCCGGTAGCGACCCCTCAGGCCGCTCGCGCGATCACCTGATTCCGCCCGCGCGCCTTGGCTTCATAGACGCCTTCGTCGGCCCGTTTGAGGAGGGCGTCCGGGGTGTCGTCGAGACCCGTGCTGGCGGCGACCCCGACCGAGACGGTGATGGTCAGCCCCTCGGCGCCGCCCATGATCGGAAACGGCTGGGCCGCCACGTCACGCCGGATGCGGTCGGCGACATGGGTCGCGTCCTCAAGGCTGGCCCCCGGCATCACCACCACGAACTCCTCGCCGCCCAGACGGCACGGGAGGTCGATGGCGCGGACATTGGTGGCCAGACGCACCGCGAACTCACGCAGCACCTCGTCGCCGGCGTCGTGGCCGAAGCTGTCGTTGACCAGCTTGAAATGGTCCAGATCCATCATCAGCAGGGCCACCGGCTCTCCGCCCTGCCCGGCCCGGTTCATCAACCCCTGCAACTGGCCGGCCATGTAGCGGCGGTTGTGCAGGCCGGTCAGGGCGTCGGTGACGGCCATCTCGAGGCTGTAGTCGAGCTTTTCCTTGAGGAAGTCGGCATAGCGTTTGCGCTTGATCTGGGTCCGCGTGCGCGCCTCCAGCTCTTCCGGATCAACCGGGCGCGGCAGGATGTCGTTGACCCCCAACTCCAGCGCCTTCAGCAGGCGCGGCCGGTCGGCCGGATCGACCACGGCCAGGATGGGGGTGCGCCGCGAGGCCTCGGTGGAACGAGTCTGGGCGACGAAGCGCAGTCCGTCGAACTCGGCGCTCGAAACATTGACGATCATCAGATCGACGGGGCCCCGGGCCGCGATCAGGGCCGCGGCGGGGTCGCTTTCAACCGTCGGGCGATGCTCGCCGGCCAGATGCTCGATCATCTTCCTGGCCTGACGCTCATTGTCGTCGACGATCAGGATGCGGCCGCCCGAGCCGCGCAACCGCCCCGCGCCGTCCGTATCCACACCCAGCCGACGACCGCTCTCCTCGCGTTCGCGCAATTCGTCCATCACCGATTTCAGCCGCAGCAGGGAGCGCACGCGGGCGAACAGGATGACGTCGTCGATCGGCTTGGTGACGAAGTCGTCGGCCCCGGCCTCCAGGCCCTTGATCTTGTCCTCGCGCCCGTCCAGCGCGGTCACCAGAACGACCGGGATGTGCCGCGTGACCGGATCGGCCTTCAGCCGCCGGCAGGTCTCGAAACCGTCCATGCCGGGCATCATCACGTCCAGCAGGATGATATCGGGGCGCTCGTCCGAGGCGATCCGCAGCGCCGTCGCGCCGTCGCCGGCGGTCAGCACCTCATAGTATTCAAGCGTCAGCTTGGCCTCGAGCAGGCGGACGTTCGGTTCGACGTCGTCAACGACAAGAATACGCGCCGTCATCGCTCGCTACCCCAGATGTTTCCGAACCACGTCGAGGAAATGCATCACCGAAATGGGCTTGGAGATGTAGGCCTCGCAACCGCCCTGACGGATACGCTCCTCATCACCCTTCATGGCGAAGGCGGTGACGGCGACGACGGGGATATGGCTCAGTTCCTCGTCGTCCTTCAGCCATTTGGTGACTTCCAGGCCGCTGATCTCGGGCAGCTGGATGTCCATCAGGATCAGATCGGGCTTGTGCAGGCGGGCCAGGGCCAGCGCCTGCAGGCCCTCGCGGGTCTGCAGCGTCTCGTAGCCCTGCGAGTCGAGCAGATCATGAAAGAGCTTCATGTTCAGCTCGTTATCCTCGACGATGAGGACTTTCTTGGACATCATCACCTTGGCCTGTCGCCTCATGGAGTGCGGCTGCACGGAGGCTTTTCGCCTTCTTCGTGCACTGTGACCCGCCGGGTCTTAAGTTGGGGTGAAGCCAGACCACAGGACGCCGCCGTGCCGATCCGCGCCATCTGCCGCGACTGCCTTCACGCCGGCGACCACCGGGTCGAACGGTGCCCGGCGTGCGATTCCCGCCGCATGGTCCAGCACGACGAACTGGACCGGCTGAGCATCGCCCATCTGGACTGCGACGCCTTCTACGCCTCGGTGGAGAAGCGCGACCGGCCCGAACTGCGCGACCGGCCGGTCATCGTCGGCGGCGGCAAGCGCGGCGTGGTCTCGACCTGCTGCTACATCGCCCGCCAGTACGGCGTTCATTCGGCCATGCCGATGTTCAAGGCGCTGAAGGCCTGTCCCGAGGCCGTCGTGATCAAGCCGGATTTCCACAAATACATCGCCGCCAGCGAGGCCATTTTCGGCGCGGTCGGCCAACTGACGCCGCTGGTCCAGACCCTGTCGCTGGACGAGGCCTGGATCGACCTGGTCGGAACCGAGCGATTGAACGGCGGCCCCCCGGCCTTCCAGCTGATCCGCCTGCAACAGCAGATCGAGGCCGAGACCGGCCTGACCGTCTCCATCGGCCTCGCGCCCAACCGCTTCCTCGCCAAGGTGGCGTCGGAACTGGACAAGCCGCGCGGCTTCTCGGTGCTGGGATCGGAGGCGCAGGCCGTGCTCGCGCCCCGGCCCGTCGGCATCCTGCCCGGCGTCGGCCCGGTGTTTCGCAGGACGCTGCAGAGCGACGGCTACGCCACCGTCGGCGACCTGGCCGCCGCCGACGTGCGCGAACTGGTCAAACGTTATGGTGAAACGGGCCTGCGCCTGCACGACCTGGCCCACGGCCGTGACGCCCGCGCGGTCGATCCGGGGCGCGAACGCAAGGGGATGAGCGCGGAAACCACCTTCAATGAAGACCTGACCTCCGCCGAGGACCTCGAGGCCGAGCTGTGGCCGCTGTGCGAGAAGCTGGCCTCCAAGGCGCGGCGGGACGGCGTGGCCAGCCGGGTGCTGGTCCTCAAGCTGCGCCGCACCGACTTCAAGATCGTCACCCGGCGGATGTCCCTGCCCGAGCCGGTGCAGACCGCCCGCGCCCTGTTCGCCGCGGGTCGGGAGTTGATGGCCCCCGAACTGGGCCGGCCCTACCGTCTGATCGGCATCGGCATGGGCGAAGTGGTCGACGCCGTGGATTCTCATGCGCTGTTCGAGACCGCCGAGACGCGGGCGCTGAAGACAGAGACGGCGATCGACCGTCTGCGCGCCAAATTCGGCGCCAGGGCGGTCGTCGCGGGGCGAGCCCTGAAGGACTGAGGCTGTGGCATCCTGCCGCCGTCACAGAACCATGATGACCGCAAGGTCCAGCCTCGCCATAAGCGACGCCAGCGAATCCGGAGTCCCCATGCGCCCCCATCGTCGTGAGCTGATCGCCGGCTCGGCCGCCGCCTTCGCCTTCACGGGCTTCTCGCGCCATGCCGAGGCGCAGACGGCCGCGACGGAGGAGACCTACGTCAATCAGGTGGCCGGTTACGGCCCCCTGGTGCGCGACCCCAACCGCCTGCTCGACCTGCCGGAGGGCTTTTCCTACCAGGTGATCTCGCAGAGCGGCGACACCATGGACGACGGCCTGTTCACGCCCGGCCAGTTCGACGGCATGGGCTGTTTCCCGCTGGACGGCTCGCGCGTGGCCCTCGTGCGCAACCACGAACTGAAGGGCTCCAGCGGCCTGCATCGCAACCTCGGACCGGGCGGCTTTCATCAGGAGCGGATCGGGCTGCTCGACCCCGCCAAGGGTTATGACACCTACAAGGACGGCCGGCCCCTGCCCGGCGGCACGACCACCCTCGTGTATGATCTGGAGACGCGACAGGTCGTGCGCCAGTTCCTGTCCCTGTCCGGCACCAGCACCAACTGCTGCGGCGGCCACACGCCCTGGGGCAGCTGGCTGACCTGTGAGGAGACCGAGGAGACGCCGTCCGACGGGGATGTCACCCGGGATCACGGCTATGTCTTCGAGGTGCCGGCCAACGGCACCGGCCTCGCCGACCCCGTCCCGCTGAAGGCCATGGGCCGGTTCGAGCATGAAGCGGTCTGCGTCGATCCCCGCACCGGCATCGTCTATCTGACCGAGGACAAGGCCGACGGCCTGTTCTACCGCTTCATCCCGACGACGCCCGGCAAGCTGGCCGAGGGAGGCAGGCTGCAGGCCATGGCCTTCCGCGACGCGCGCGGCTCGGACAGTTCCAACAACGAGACCCGTCTCTGGTCCGTCAGCGACTGGCGCGACGTGGTCTGGATCGACCTGGAGGATGTTGAAAGCCCGGCGGGCGACCTGCGCATGCGGGGCCACGCGGCCGGCGCGACTCTGGTGGCGCGGGGCGAAGGCATATTCTGGGGCGACGGCGAACTGTATCTGACCGCCACCTCGGGCGGACCGATCAAGCGGGGACAAATCCTGCGTTATGTCCCCTCACGCTTCGAAGGCTCTGTGGGCGAGCGGTTGCGCCCGGGCCGGATCCAGCTGTTTGTCGAGAGCACGGACGAGAAGACCATCAATATGGGCGACAATCTGTGCGTCGCGCCCTGGGGTCATCTGGTGGTCTGCGAGGACAACTATTCCTCGGCCATCCGCAACCACGTGAAGGGGGTCACGCCGGACGGGAAGCTCTACACCATCGCCCGCAACGTCTTCACGGGGAACAGCGAGTTCGCCGGGGCCGTGTTCTCGCCCGACGGCGAGGTGCTGTTCGTCAACATCCAGTATCCCGGCGTGACCTTCGCGATCAGAGGCCCCTGGACCTCGGTCCGGACGTAAACAGCCGCGCCTGCGAGCGTCGCACCAGCCACAGATTGACGGTCGCGGCCGCCAGAACCAGCGCCGCCCCCGCCTGATGCAGGGCGCCCAGCCACAGCGGCGTGGCGTTCATCAGGGTGGCGATGCCCAGACCGGCCTGCAGCCACAGGGCCGCCGCCACGGCGAAGGCCGCCGCGCCCAGCCCCTCGGCCAGCCGCCAGCGCCACGCCTGTACCGCATAGACCGTCCCGCCGATCAGCAGACCATAGGCCCAGATGCGGTGGTTGAACTGGACCAGCGCCTGATCATGCAGGAAGGCCAGTCCGCCCCGGCTCCATTCCACCGGAGGCAGGAAGGCCCCGTTCATCAGGGGCCAGTCGGTATAGACGAAGCCCGCCTTGGCCCCGGCCACCAGCCCGCCCAGCAGGCACTGGACGAAGACCGCGCCCAGCAGGACGGTCGCGCCGCGGCTCCAGCCCACAGGCAGGCGACTGTGCGATTCGCCGTTCCAGGCCTCCAGCCCGGTCCAGATCAGTCCCATGAAGATCGCCAACGCCAGACCCAGATGGACCGTCAGCCGTTCCGGAGCCACGTCGACCCGTTCCGACAGGCCGCTGGACACCATCCACCAGCCGATCAGCCCCTGCAGCCCGCCCAGCGCCAGCAGGACGGCGCAACGCACAATCAGCCGCCGGGGCATCTGACGCAGGATCAGGAAGACGGCGAACGGCAGGGCGAAGGCCGCCCCGATCACCCGGCCCAGCAGGCGGTGCGCCCACTCCCACCAGAAGATGCCCTGGAACTCAGCCAGGCTCATGCCGGCGTTGACCTGGGCGTATTGTGGAATGGCGCGGTATTTCTCGAACGCCGCGTTCCAGTCGTCCGCGTTCATCGGCGGCAGGGCGCCCATGATCGGCTTCCACTCGGTGATCGACAGTCCCGAGCCGGTCAGGCGGGTGACGCCGCCGACCACGACCATGGCGAAGACGAGGACGGCGCAGCTGAACAGCCAGATGGCGACCGCGCGGTTCTGATCGCCACCGATGAAACGCTTCATTCGACGCCTGCCGTCCCGACCGTTACAGTGCCCTCGCGTCCTTGGATCGCGCCGGCCCCAGCGGTATGCCCGCGCTGTGCGGCGAGATCGAGTCGCTTTTCGGCGTCGCATCGCCGCAAGTCTGGAGAGGCCGGTTGCCGTACGTCGAAATCATCATCGCGGTCCTCGGCGCCTTCGCCCTCGCCTGGCTGGCCGATCTGGTCACCGGCCGGCGCGGCCTGTTCGCCACCTCGCTGGTCTCCGCCGTCGCCGCAGCCGCCGGCTGGTTCCTCGCCGTGCGGGTCTTCGGCGCCAGCACGATGACCGAATGGACCTGGGTGCTCTGGGCGCTGGCCGCCTCGACCCTGGCCCTCGGCGCCTTCTTCCTGTTCCGGAGCAAGCGCTGACATGGGTTCGCGGACCCGGCGTTTCGTCGCCATGATCGGCGTGCTGATTTTCCTGGCGTTCTGGATCTGGGGCGCCATCGCCCTGCGCGGCCTGCTCCCGCCGGGACAGTTGATCGACCTCGCCGTCTTCGCCGTCGCCGGCGTCGGCTGGGGCGTGCCGCTCTATCCGCTGTTCAAATGGGCCGAGGGCCGGGAGAAGTAGGCCGGAATTGCAAAGGGGCCGCCCGAAAGCGACCCCTTCAACCAACCGTCTTCATTGCGGAAGATGGTCGGAGCGACAGGATTCGAACCTGCGACCCCTTGACCCCCAGTCAAGTGCGCTACCAGGCTGCGCCACGCTCCGAGAGGCGCTCCCTATAGACGGGGTTCGCGGCGCCGCAAACCGAAAAAGTCGGTCTCAGCCGCTTCTCGACAGCACGGCTTCCAGACGCGCCCGCGCGCCTTCCAGCTCGGCCAGCACCTGACGCAGGCGGATCGAGGACTGGCCCGTGGCGGCCGGCGCGGAAACGGTCGCCGGCGCGGCGCCGTCGGGCTCGAACGTCACGGCGCCCTCGGGGTCGCCATAGTGCGCCAGACGCTTGAGTCCCTGCTCCTTGTGCAGGCGCTGGACGCCCTTGATGGTCAGGCCTTCCTCATGCAGCAGCCGTTTGACGGCCTTGAGCAGCACCACGTCCTGCGGCCGGTAGAAGCGCCGCCCGCCGGCCCGTTTCAGCGGCGTCAGGAAGGTGAATTTCGTCTCCCAGAAGCGCAGGACATGCTGGGGGGCGCCGACCTCGGTCGCCGCTTCTGAAATGGTCCTGAAGGCGTTGGGGCTCTTGGCCACGGGCGTCAGGCGCTCACGACAGCGTCGTGAACCCGGCCCTTCATGATCTGCGAGGCGCGGAAGCTGATGACTCGCCGCGGATGGATCGCCGCGGGCTGGCCGGTCTTGGGATTGCGGCCCATGCGCGCGCGCTTCTCGCGCACCTGGAAGACGCCGAAGCCCGAGAGCTTCACCGTTTCGCCGCGCTCCAGCGATTCGATGATCAGCTCGAGCGTGCGCTCCACCATGGCCGAGCACTCCTGTCGGGACAGGCCCACGTCCTCGTGCACCGCTTCACAGAGATCCGCGCGCGTCAGCGTCTGGTGTTCGGCCAAAGGTCCGCTCCCCTCCAAAGGTCGGTCGTCGGACATAAAAGGCCAAGCGTCGTCAAATGGAAAGCCGGAAATCGCCCTACAGACGAAACGCGCAGGCGCCCCAGGTCAGACCGCCGCCCATGGCCTCCAGCAGAACCAGATCGCCGCGCTTGATCCGACCGTCCTGAATCGCGGAATCGAGGGCCAGGGGGATGGAGGCGGCCGAGGTGTTGGCGTGGATGGCCACGGTCGAGATCACCTTGTCCTCGTCCAGGCCCAGCCGGTCGCCGACGCCCTTGATGATGCGCTGGTTGGCCTGGTGCGGCACGAACCAGTCGACATCGGCGACCTCGATGCCGGAGGCGGCGCAGGCGGCGGTGATGGCTTCGGCGATATTGACCACGGCGTGGCGGAACACCTGGTTTCCGGCCATGCGCAGGTGGCCGACGGTCCCGGTCGTGGCGGGTCCGCCATCAACGTACAACAAATCAGTCTTGGTGCCGTCGCAGCGCAGGGCGAAGCCCAGCAGGCCCTGATCGGCCTTGGTCCCCTGCCCCTCGCGCGGCTCGACCACGACGCAGCCGGCCCCGTCGCCGAAAAGGACGCAGGTCGAGCGGTCGGTCCAGTCCATCAGCCGGGTCATTTCCTCAGCCCCGATGACGAGGGCGCATTTCGCCTGTCCCCGCGCGACAAAGCCATCGGCGATGCTGAGCGCATAGACGAAGCCCGAGCACACCGCCTGAACGTCGAAGGCGATGCAGGTGGGGGCGCCCAGCTTGCGCTGCACGATCGAGGCGACCGAGGGGAAGGTCATGTCGGGCGTGGTGGTGGCGACGATGATCAGATCGACATCGGCCGCGCTCCGGCCGGCGTCGGCCAGGGCCCGTCTGGCGGCTTCCGTGGCCAGGTCGCTGGTCGGCTGGTCGTCGCGCGCGCGGTGGCGCTGCTTGATGCCGGTCCGTTCCTGGATCCACGAGTCCGAGGTGTCGACGATCATGGCGAGGTCGGCGTTGGTGACGACCTGTTCCGGCAGGAAGGAACCGACGCCGGTCACGGCGCTGCGGACGACGCTCACTGAATGCTCTCCCCGACGGGTTCTTCCGCCGAACTGACAATGGGGTCCTCAAGCAGGGTCGTCAGCCGCTGCAGGTTCGCCCCGACTTTTTCCATATAGTCGCTGCGGGCCAGTTCGACAGCCACCCGGATGGCGGCGCCGAAGCCGGCCGACGTCGCCCCGCCGTGGCTTTTCACCACAATCCCGTTCAGCCCCAGCAGAGGCCCGCCGTTGTTGGCGTTGGGGTCAATCTTCTGACTCATGCGCCTGAGCGCCGGCATGGCCAGCAACGCGCCCAGCTTCGACGTCACGCTGGAGGTCAGGGCTTCCTTCATCAGGCCGGCGATGAATTTGGCCACCCCCTCGGCCGTTTTCAGCGCGATATTGCCGGTGAAGCCATCGGTCACGACCACGTCCACCGTGCCCTTGGCGATGTCCGTGCCCTCGACGAAACCGAAATAGTCCAGTCCGAAGCCGCCCTCACGCAACAGACGCGCCGCTTCGCGCACCTCCTCGTGGCCCTTCATGTCCTCGGAGCCGACATTGAGAATGCCGATGGTCGGCCGGGCGACCCCGTGGACGGCGGTCATGAACGCCTCGCCCATGATGGCGAACTCGACCAGCTGGGCCGCGTCGCTCTCGATATTGGCGCCGACATCGAGCACGGCCGTAACGCCCTTGGGCGTCGGCCAGCTGGCCACGATGGCCGGCCGCTCAAGACCGGGGGCCGACATCCGCAGCAGCAGTTTGGAGATGGCCATCAGGGCGCCGGTGTTGCCCGCCGAGACGACAGCCCCCGCCTCGCCCGACTTGACCGCCTCGATGGCGTTCCAGAGGCTGGAGCCCTTGCCGCGGCGCATCGCCTGGGCGGGCTTTTCGTCCATGGCCACCACCTTGTCGGTGTGGCGTACGATGCAGACGTCGTCGGTCAGGCCGCATTTGGCCATTTCGGCCCGGATCGCGGTCTCGTCGCCGTGAAGGATGAAGCGCACGCCCTCGCCGCCGTGACGTTTGCGGTAGTCGCGCACGCCGGGCGCCACGACGGACGGACCGTGGTCCCCGCCCATGGCGTCGAGCGAAATCAGGATCGGGGATGACAAGCCGTTTCGACTCCGTCGCGCCGTCAGTCCGGCGCTTGTCAGTTTGGCGACGATAGCGCCGCATCGGGGGGATGCAACCGCGCCGCCCCTGCGTCAACCTTCGTCGGAGGGCCGCAGCTGCTTCAACACCGCGAACGGCGAGATTTCAGCGGGTTCCGGCGGCTGGACGAACTCGGCGCCGGGCTTGCGCGGGAACGGATCCAGCCGCAGCGCCAGCTGCTCCACGGCGTACTGGCCCAGATCGATCTGGCCGTTCTCGATCAGGTCGGGCGATTCGTCGTCCATGGTGATGACAATCTCGTCGGACTCCTCGTCCACCGCCTCGGCGAGGGTCAGCACGAACGGGGCGTCGATCTCGAGCGGCAGAGGCTCCAGGGTGATGCCGCAGATCTGGGCCAGTTTCGCCCGCACCCGGCCCGACAGCCGCCAGCCGGAGTCGGTCGGAGTCAGCTCCATCTCGGCGGTGAACGTATCCAGCGAGGCCAGATCCAGCGCCTTGGCGATCCGCGCCCGGGCCGCTGCGTCCGGCTCCAGCGTCCGCTTCACGCCGCCGGCGATCTGATGCAGGCGGACAGGCTCGCTATAGGGAAGGTCGGGAAGGGTCATACGGCGGTCTCCGCCCATTCCGGGGCGCCGGTTACGGCTTCGAAGGTCTGCGCCGCCAGACGGGCGCGGCTAGCGAGGGCATAGGCGGCCAGAGCGGCGCCCGTCGCGGCGTCCTCGCTCTCATAGACATTGCGGGCCAGGCTCGCGGCCAGCGCCGCCGCGTCGCCGTCGCGCAACGCGGGCTCCCAGGCCGTCATCCTGCCGTACAGGGACTCGCCCAGCTTGCGCATCTTCTTGCCGACCGAGACATCGCCCACGCCGAGTTCGCGCAGGGCGTGGTCCAGGGCGGAGACATAGGTGTTGAACAGGTCCTGCCCGGCCTCCGCGCCGCGCTCGCCCTCGTCGCGCAACCGCATGACCAGCAACAGCACATGAAGCGTATAGAGCTCGAACCGGGCGTCGATGCGGTCGGCCACGCCGAACCGGGTATAGAAGGCCGGATCGCGCGCCTGGCGCACCGCCGCTTCATACAGCGGCTGGCCCAGACGCTCGCGGGGACGGGTTCGGAACAGATTCTGAAGCATGATCATACGGCCCCTTTTCCGCCGCGCCGTTGAACTAAGGCTCGGGTCCGGTTAGGTCAAAGACCTTGTTGAAGTCGCAGGCGCCGCAAATGCTCCGTACGAACCTCCTGATCGCCGCTCTTTCGGCCGTCGCCCTGACCAGCGCCTGCGCCCCGGTCGTGGGCCAGAACGGCTTCCAGGCGATCGACGCCAAGCCGACGGACATCGTCGCAGGTACGGATACGAAGCAGACCGTTCTTTCCCGCCTCGGCACGCCGTCCACGACCTCGACCTTCGAGCGCGACAATGTCTGGTACTACATCAGCCAGGTGACCGAGAAATACACCTACAACCGGCCGCAGGTGACCCAGCGCTCGGTGACGGAAATCACCTTCAATGACGCGGGTCTGGTGTCCGAAGTCCGCACCCTCGGCCTCGACGACGGCCAGCGGGTGGCCATGAACGACCGCGAAACCCCCACGCGCGGGCGTCAGCTGACGATCCTCGAGCAGCTGCTCGGCAACGTCGGCCGTGGTCAGCTCCCGCGCACGGACGAAGACCAGCCGGGCCAGCAACGCCGCGAATAGGTCCCTCCCCGACGTCACCATGAAGAAGGCCCCGGAGATCGCTCTCCGGGGCCTCTTTCGTGGGCGACCGCCGCGTCCCGATCAGAACGCGGCGGCTTGTTTCGGCTGGATCAGAACACCTTGCCGCTGGCCAGGACTGCGAGCAGCAGCAGGGCCACGATGTTGGTGATCTTGATCATCGGGTTCACCGCCGGACCGGAGGTGTCCTTGTAGGGATCGCCGACCGTGTCGCCGGTCACCGCGGCCTTGTGCGCCTCGGAGCCCTTGCCGTGGACGACGCCGTTCTTGTCGGTGAAGCCCTCTTCAATGACCTTCTTGGCGTTGTCCCAGGCGCCGCCGCCCGAGGTCATCGAGATGGCGACGAACAGGCCGGTGACGATGACGCCCATCAGCATGGCGCCGAGGGCGGCGAAGGCCGTGGCCTTGTCCGAGATCGACAGCACCGCGACGAACAGGATGATCGGCGACAGCACCGGCAGCAGGGACGGCACGATCATCTCCTTGATCGCCGCCTTGGTCAGGATGTCGACGGCCCGGCCGTACTCGGGCTTGACCTCATAGGTCATGATGCCCGGGTTCTCGCGGAACTGACGACGCACCTCGGCCACGACCGACTCGGCCGCGCGGCCCACCGCCATCATCGACATGCCGCCGAACAGGAAGGGCAGCAGCCCCCCGAACAGCAGACCGACGACGACGTAGGGATTGGTCAGGCCGAAATCGATCTCGGCCATGCCGGCGAAGAAGGGATAGAGGTCCGGATTGGCGGCGAAATAGTCCAGGTCGGACGTGTAGGCCGCGAACAGCACCAGGGCGCCGAGGCCGGCCGAACCGATGGCATAGCCCTTGGTGACGGCCTTGGTGGTGTTGCCGACCGCATCGAGCGCGTCGGTCGAGTGACGGACTTCCGAGGGAAGACCGGCCATCTCGGCGATGCCGCCGGCGTTGTCGGTGACCGGACCGAAGGCGTCCAGCGCCACGATCATCCCCGCCACGCCCAGCATGGTCGTGGTGGCGATGGCGATGCCGAACAGGCCCGCCAGTTGATAGGAGGCGACGATGCCGACGATGATGGTCAGGGCCGGCAGGGCGGTCGACTCGAGCGAGACGGCCAGACCCTGGATGACATTGGTGCCGTGGCCCGAAACCGAGGCGTTGGCGACCGAGCGCACCGGTCGGAAGTTCGAGCCGGTATAGTATTCGGTGATCACCACGATGGCGGCGGTGACCGCCAGGCCGACCAGGCCCGAGTAGAACAGGCTCATTGGCTCGATGACGAGGCCGGTGTTGGTGGTGACCGGGCCGGTGACGAGGGTGGTGATGATCCACCACACCGCTCCCACCGACAGCACGCCGGTGACGATCAGGCCCTGGTACAGGGCGCCCATGATGTTCTGGCTCTTGCCCAGACGGACGAAGAAGGAGCCGATGATCGAGGTGACGACGCAGATGCCGCAGATGGCCAGCGGCAGCAGCATCATGGTGTCGACGTAGGGCTGGTCGCGGAAGAAGATCGCCGCCAGCACCATGGTGGCCACCGTGGTCACCGCATAGGTCTCGAACAGGTCGGCGGCCATGCCGGCGCAGTCGCCGACATTGTCGCCCACGTTGTCGGCGATGGTCGCGGCGTTGCGGGGATCATCCTCGGGGATGCCGGCCTCGACCTTGCCCACCATGTCGCCGCCGACGTCGGCGCCCTTGGTGAAGATGCCGCCGCCCAGACGGGCGAAGATGGAGATCAGCGAGGCGCCGAAGCCGAGGGCCACCAGACCGTCGATGACTTCACGGCTGGTGGACTCGAAGCCCATGCCGGCCGTCAGGATGGCGTAGTAGCCGGCCACGCCCAGAAGCGCGCCGCCCGCCACGAACATGCCCGTGATGGCGCCCGAGCGGAAGGCCAGGTCCAGACCCTTGCCGAGGCTCTCCGACGCGGCCTGCGCCGTGCGGACGTTGGCCCGGACCGAGATCAGCATGCCGGCGAAACCGGCCAGGCCCGACAGGACCGCGCCGATGACGAAGCCGATGGCGGCCCATTCGCCGATCAGGAAATAGGCGGCGACGAGGATGACCACCCCGACCATGGCGATGGTGGTGTACTGCCGCCGCAGATAGGCCGAAGCGCCCTCCTGGATCGCCGCGGCGATCTCGCGCATCTTGTCGTTGCCGGTACTGGCCTTCATCAGCGAGGCGGTCTGGATCAGTCCATAGAGGACCCCCAGCGCGCCTGCGGCGATGACCAGCCACAGATAGTTGCTCATGACGTTTCCAAGTCCTGTGATCTTCAGACGCCCGGTCCCTTGGCGCGGTGGGCGTTCGCCGCCTCTTTCCGCCTTCCGGTCCCCCCGTGCGCACCGGACGCATGTTGCGTCCTTGGGGAATTGCGGCGGAAACGTGCCAAATACCGGCAGGCGACGCAACAGGCGATGTTGATCAGCCGGTCTGGACGCCGGTCCGGCGGCGCGGAGCCTGACTGACGATCTCGACCCGGGTGACCGAGCCGCGTCCCGCGATGGTCGTCGCCGACCGTATCAGGCTGGCGGACAGGGCGACCGGATCGATTCGGGTCCAGTCATCCGCCACCACGAAGGGGGTCCGGTGACCGGCCCGGACCAGGGCGTCGCGCAGATAGGCCTCCTTGGCCCGCATCGTCTCCGGCGTCGCCGAACCGCCGAGATGCAGACGGAGCGAGACAAAGACGTAGTTGCGCAGTCGCCCGCCGGAGATGATCGGCAGGCCCACGCCGGGCATGCTCAGGCTCTGGCCGGCGGCGGGCGCGTCCTCGGCCAGCGCCGCCGGAGCGACAGCAGACAGGACGGCGGTGGCGGCGAGGAGGTCACGACGGCGCATGGCGTGACCGTGACGCGGACGCCTTGAGAAATCGTTGTCAGCGGTGGGTGAATCCCGGGCGAACGAATGTGACCGGCTGGCCGCCGAAGCGGGCGACGACGCCCTGCCCCGCCGTCACGCGGCCGATCCGGGTCAGCCGCAGGTGGCGGCGGTCCGCCTCGCGCCGCAGGGCGGCCTCGTCGCGCGCGGAGGCGGTGAAGGCGATCTCATAGTCGTCGCCGCCGGTGACCAGCTTCTCCAGCGCGGCCTGCTCGTCGACCCGGCCGTCGAACCAGGCCTGACCGGCGGCCGACAGGGGCACGGTCTCCAGGTCGATCTCGACGCGGGCGCCGCTGGCTTCGGCCAGATGTTCCAGGTCGGCGATGAGGCCGTCCGAGACATCGATGGCCGCGCTGGCCAGGTCGCGGATCGGCAGGGCGAAATCGACGCGCGGCGTCGGCGTCCGATAGTGGTCCGACAGGGCGCCGATCCGCTCGGCCTCCAGCGAGAGGCGCCCCTGCACGCCCTCCAGACCCAGCCAGCCGTCGCCGATCGCGCCGGTGACGAAGACCAGATCCCCGGGTCTGGCGCCCCCGCGTCCGACCGTGCGCCCCTTGGGGATCCAGCCCAGCAGGGTCATCGAGAAGCTCGCCGGACCCGGCGTATTGACGGTATCCCCCCCGAGCAGGGCGACGCCGAACGCCTTCTGGTCGGCGCGCAGCCCGTCGGCGAACGTCATCCGCTCGGGCCAGCCGCAGCGCGGCGACCAGTGGCAGGCCAGCAGATAGCCGAACGGCTCGGCGCCCTTGGCCGCCAGATCGGACAGGTTCACCCGCATCAGCTTGCGCGCCACCGTGTCGAGCGGATCGGTCGGCAGGAAATGAACGCCCTCGACGATGGCGTCCTTGGTCAGAACCAGATCATGGCCTTGCCGCGACGGCACCACGGCGACGTCATCCGCCAGCCCCCGGCCCCATTCCAGATGGGCCAGCGGCGCGAACAGCCGCCGGATGGTCTCGAACTCGCCGGCGACATCGACCGCGGGCATGGGCTCACCTAGGCCTTGGGACGGACGTCCCGGGCGACGCCGTCCAGGGCTGCGTTGACGAATTTGGCTTCGGCGTCGTCGAAGAAGGCCTTGGCCAGTTCGACATACTCATCGATGACGATTTCACGCGGCACATCCTGACAGTCGCGCAGCTCCCAGGCCCCCGCGCGCAGCAGGGCCCGCAGGGTGGAATCGAGCCGCTCCAGCCGCCAGTTCGATGCCAGCCGCGCCTTCACCGCCGCGTCGATGTCGCGCTGGCTCCCGACCACGCCGCGCACGATCCCGGCGAACCAGTCCTCGTCAGCCTCGGCCAGCGGTTCGCCTTCCATGTCGGAATCAAAGCGGTGGTTCGAGAACTCGGCGATGACCGTGTCCACGCCCTCGCCGGCCAGCTCCATCTGGTACAGGGCCTGAACCGCCGCGAGGCGCGCGACCGTGCGGGCGCGCCGCTGGCGGCTGGTCAGCTGCGGCTCGGCGCGCTGTTTTTCGGCCTCGGCGAGTTGCTCGAGCACGGATTGAAGGCTGGCGGGTTCGGTCACGCGCCCAGTCCTAGCCGCAGCCGCTTGCGCAAGGCAATGAGATCCAGACAGGCGCGGGCCGCGCCGCCGCCCTTGTCGCCCTCGCTGATCCGGGCCCGGGCCCAGGCCTGGTCCTCGTCCTCGGTGGTCAGGATGCCGTTGCCGATGATCAGGCCCTTCAGGCCGAGACTGCTCAGGGCCGCCGCGGACTGATCCGAGACGATCTCGAAATGGTAGGTCTCGCCGCGGATGACACAGCCCAGGGCGACATAGCCGTCGTAGCGCGGCGCGGTCGGAAACCGGCCGGCCTCCTCGGCCAGGGTGATGGCGGTCGGCACCTCCAGGGCCCCCGGCACCGAGACGACGTCGAAATCCGCGCCCCGCACGCGCAGGGCGTCCTTCGCCCCTTCCAGCAGGGCGTCGGCCAGATCATCATAGAAGCGCGCCTCGACGATGAGCACGCGGGGGGGATCGCTCAGGATTGGTCTTCTCCGTCCATGTCGCGCCAGCCGACGATGCGCAGGCCGTAGCCCTCAAGCGCGGCGGGGTTGGGGCGGGTCGAGCTCATCACGATCATGTCGCGCACGCCGAGGTCCAGCAGGATCTGGGCCCCGACGCCGTAGTTGCGGATCGACCGGTCGACGGCCGCGGGCTTCTCGATCCCGGCGAGCCGCTCGGCGAGGCCATGCAGGTCCGGATCGCGCAGGAAGACGGTGACGCCGGCGCCGTCGTGCCCGCTGATCGCCTTCAGGGCCTGGGGCACATAGTTCTGGCGCGCCTCGACATGGCCGAGAATGTCGGCGGCGAAATCAACCTGGTGCATGCGGACGAGGGTCGGCTTGCCCGGCTCGATCTTGCCCTTGACCAGGGCGATGTGTTCGGCGCCCTCGATGGTGTTCCGGTACAGCATCAGGCGGAACGGCCCGCCGTGGACGCTGTCGAACGGCGTGTCCATGACCCGCTCGACATAGCGTTCGGTGCGCCGGCGATAGGCGATCAGGTCGGCGATGGTGCCGATCTTCAGCCCGTGCAGTTGGGCGAAGGCGACCAGATCGGGCATTCGCGCCATCGAGCCGTCGTCGTTCATGATCTCGCAGATCACCCCGGCGGGCGTCAGCCCGGCCATGCGCGAAATGTCGACCGCCGCCTCGGTGTGGCCGGTCCGGACCAGCACGCCGCCGTCGCGGGCGACGAGCGGGAAGACATGGCCGGGCGAGACGATGTCGTCGGCGCCCCGGGTCGGATCCGCCGCCACCTGCACGGTGCGGGCGCGGTCGGCGGCCGAAATGCCGGTGGTCACGCCCTCGCGCGCCTCGATCGAGACGGTGAAGGCCGTGCCCATGCTCTCGCGGTTCTCGGCCGCCATCGGCGGCAGGCGCAGCTGCCGGGCGCGGTCGGCGGTGATGGCCAGGCAGATCAGGCCGCGCGCGTGCCGGGCCATGAAATTGATCTGGTCCGGCGTCGCGAACTGGGCCGGAATGATGATGTCGCCCTCGTTCTCCCGATCCTCGGCGTCGACGAGGATGTAGGGCTTGCCGTTGCGGGCGTCCTCGAGGATGTCCTCGATGGGGCTGATCGGGCTGTCGTTCATGTTCGCGGCCGCAGGCCTTTGGGAAGATGGGGGCATCACGCCGTCTCCTGCCACCGCGCGAGGTATCGCGCCAGCATGTCGATCTCGAGATTGACCGCATCGCCCGGCTTCAGCCCGCCCAGGGTCGTGGCTTCCCAGGTGTGGGGGATGATGTTCAGGCCGAAGGTCCGGCCGTCGACGGCGTTGACCGTCAGCGACACGCCGTCGACCGTGATCGATCCCTTGGCGGCGATATAGCGGTGCAGCGGCCCCGGCGCCTCGATCTCGATACGGTGCGAGCCGCCCTCGGGCGTGACCGAGACGACCCGGCCGAGCCCGTCGACATGGCCCGAGACGACATGGCCGCCCATCTCGTCGCCCAGTTTCGCGGCGCGCTCCAGATTGACCGGATCGCCCTCGCGCCAGCCGCCCAGCGTCGTCTTCGACAGGGTCTCGCCCGAAACCTCCACCGCGAACCACCCGGGACCCTTTTCGGTCACGGTCAGGCAGCAGCCCGCATGGCTGATCGAGGCGCCGAGGTCGATGCCGGCCGTATCCCAGGCGGTCTCGATCTCATAGCGCCGGTCGCGCGCGGTCTGCCTGACCGAACGGACGCGGCCGATGTCTGTGACGATCCCGGTGAACATCAGAGCCTCTCGTATCGCTCCCACAGGTCGTCACCGCAGGGCTCTGCCGCAAGGCGCCGGAACCGCGGGGCGTCGGAAAGCCGCGACAGGGCGAGGGCCGCGACGCAGGGCCGCCCCTCCCCGCCGAGCAGGATGGGCGCGCGGAACCACTCCAGTCGATCGACCAGACCGGCGCGCAGGAAGCTGGCGGCCACCTGCCCGCCGCCCTCGATCAGCACCGAGGTCACGCCCCGGCGCTTCAGGGCCGACAGGCCGGCGGCGACGGACGGACGACCGTCCTCGGCCTCGACCCGCTCGACCACGGCGGTTCCGACCGGGGCCGGCTCGGCGACGGTCAGGATCAGGCTGTCCCCGTGCGCGACCTTCGACGTCGCCGGGGTGCGCAGCCGGCTGTCCAGCACCACCCGCAGCGGCTGATCCACAGGGCGGCCCGGCAGCCGGGCGGTCAGTTCGGGATCATCCGCCAGCACCGTCTCCACGCCGACGAGGATGGCGTCATGGGCGGCCCGCAGCCGGTGGCCTTCCAGCCGCGCAGACTCGCCGGTGATCCACCGGCTTTCGCCGGACGCCGTGGCGATGCGGCCGTCCAGGGATGTCGCCAGCTTCAGGGTGACCTGCGGTCGCATCAGCTCCGGCCGGACTCGTCGTCCAGACCCTCGTCGCCGAGGAACCGGGCGAAGTCGCCGGTGTGGCGGAAGTCCTTGTAGACCGAGGCGTAGCGGACGTAGGCGACCTCATCGACCGACTTCAGCGCCTTCATGATGAAGTCGCCGACCGTCGAGGACGGGATTTCGGTCTCGCCCAGGCTCTCCAGCTGCCGCGTGATGCGGCTGACCAGTTGTTCGATCTGTTCGGCCTGCACCGGCCGTTTGCGCAGGGCCACGTTGAGCGACCGCTCCAGCTTGTCCCGGTCGAAGGGCGCGCGGCGGCCGTTGCGCTTCAGGATCATGAGCTCGCGCAGCTGCACCCGCTCGAAGGTGGTGAACCGCCCGCTGCACTGCGGGCAGGACCGGCGGCGACGGATGGCGGCGCCGTCATCCGACGGGCGGCTGTCCTTCACCTGGGTGTCCTGGTGTCCGCAGAAGGGGCATTTCATCAGAGGTTTATCCGTAAATCGGGAAGCGGCGCGTGAGTTCGCGCACCTCGCCCGCCACGCGTTGCGACACGCCGGCGTCGGCCTCGTCCGCGCCTTTCATCGAGTCCACCACATCGGCGATCCAGTGGCCGACCTGCTGGAACTCAGTGACGCCGAAGCCGCGCGTGGTGCCGGCGGGGGTGCCCAGACGGACGCCCGAGGTCACGGTGAAGGGCGCGGTGTCGAAGGGCACGCCGTTCTTGTTGCAGGTCATCAGGGCGTGTTCGAGCGCCGCCTCGGTGGCCTTGCCGGTCACGCCCTTGGGCCGCAGGTCGACCAGCATCAGGTGACTGTCGGTGCCGCCCGAGACGATGGCCGCGCCGCGCTCGACCAGCACGGCGGCCAGCGCCTGCGCATTGAGCACAACCTGCTTCGCATACAGCTTGAACTCGGGCTTCAGCGCCTCGCCGAAAGCCACGGCCTTGGCGGCGATGACGTGCTCCAGCGGCCCGCCCTGCAGGCCGGGGAAGACGGCCGAATTGATCTTCTTGCCCAGTTCGATGTCGTTCGACAGCACCATGCCGCCGCGCGGGCCGCGCAGGGTCTTGTGCGTCGTCGTGGTGACGACATGGGCGTGGGGCAGCGGGTCGGGATAGACGCCGCCGGCGATCAGACCCGCATAGTGGGCCATGTCGACCATCAGGTAGGCGCCGACCGAGTCGGCGATCTCGCGGAAGCGTTTGAAGTCGATATGCCGGCTGTAGGCGCTGGCGCCGGCGAGGATCAGCTTCGGCCTTTCCTTCTCGGCCATTTCGGCGACGTGATCATAGTCGATCAGGCAGTCGCTCTCGCGCACCTTGTAGGTCACGGGCCGGAACCATTTGCCGGACTGGTTGGCGGGAGAACCGTGGGTCAGGTGGCCGCCGGCCGCCAGATCCATGCCCAGGAAGGTGTCGCCGGGAGTGAGCAGGGCCTGGAACACCGCCTGGTTGGCCTGGGCGCCCGAGTGCGGCTGGACGTTGGCGAAGGCGCAGCCGAACAGCTGTTTGGCGCGCTCGCGGGCGAGGTTTTCGGTGACGTCGACGTATTCGCAGCCGCCATAGTAGCGGCGGCCGGGATAGCCCTCGGCGTATTTGTTGGTCAGGACCGAGCCCTGGGCTTCCAGCACCGCCTTCGAGACGATGTTCTCCGAGGCGATCAGCTCGATCTGTTCCTTCTGACGCGCCAGTTCGCCCTGGATGCCGCCGAAGATGTCGGGATCGGCCTCCGCGAGGGATTTGGAGAAATAGGCGTCGTGGGTGAAGGCGGTCACGTGAGGTCCCCGAAAACAGCGGCGCACCATTTAGGCCTGACCGCCGGGGACCACAACATCTTGTGGGTCAGCGGGCGGCGAGCGCCCGTCTGAGCTTGGCCAGCGCGATCCGTTCGAGACCGTTCCGTTCCGTCGCCGGTCCGATGGCCGAGGCCTCCACCCCGGTGGCGACGTGCACCGCCGAGCATTTCAGATAGACCCCGTTGCGGGTCAGCTCGACGATGACCTCGCCGATATCCTCAGGCGACGGCAGGGAGGCGCGCCACGTTGCAGTGTGTCCACAGCCGATCCATCGCCTTGACGAGGTCGTCCATCATGGCGTCGGTGTGGTTGGGCGACGGGGTGAAGCGCAGCCGCTCGGTGCCCTTGGGC
>NZ_BSOY01000002.1 GCF_030160755.1 Brevundimonas denitrificans
GGCCCGCGCCTGCGTCCGTCCGCCCCAGCTGTCGCGGCCCATCCCCGTCGGCGACGGCGCCGCCCTGCTGGCCCGGCGCCCCGATGTACGTCAGGCCGAACGCCAGCTCGCGGCGGCCGCCGCGCGGGTGAATGTCGCGGTCGCCAACCTCTATCCGACCATCACCCTGGGCGGCTCGGCCGGCGTCACCGCCCTGGACATCGCCGACCTCGGCGAGGGCGACAATTTCCGCTTCAGCCTCGGCCCGCTGATCAGCTGGTCCTTCACCAATCCGGGCGTCAGCCGCGCCCGCGTCGAACGGGCCGATGCCCTGACCGAGGCGGCTCTGGCGACCTTCGACCAGACGGTGCTGCTCGCCTTGCAGGAGACCGAGACGGCCCTCGCCGCCTACGCCAACGAACTGGACCGCCGGACGGCGCTGCAGGCCGCGCGGGACCAGGCCGCGACCGCCGCCCGGCTGTCACGCCTGCGCTTTGACGCCGGCGCCGACAGCTTCCTGTCGGTGCTCGACGCCGAGCGCACCCTGGCCGGCGCGGACGCCCAGCTGGCGGCCTCGGATGCGCTGGTCACCACCTACCAGATCGCCCTTTTCAAGGCGCTTGCGGGCGGCTGGAACGCGGGCTGACGGCCTCCGGTTTCGCACTGCAACAAGAGGGATTGACGTCGCGGGAAGTGTTCGCCACCGTAAGGGCACTCATCAAGACCGGCGGAGGGATAGGCCCTTTGATGCCGGGGCAACCTTCCGGGACTTCCCAGTCCCGGAGATGGTGCCAACTCCTGCGAGGCCTCCCCGGAAGCCGCGAGAGATGAGTGAAGCGACGGCCCCCCTACGTCCGGGGACCGGCTGACTTCACGGGTCTGTCACGCACGAATTGGTTCGCCCCACCGGTTTCGCTGAGCGAGAGCGGAGCGGGCCGTGGCGTCCATTGAAATTCCTGAAGAGACCGCCGGGCGGGACGTCCACGCGGCCATTCCCGACGACTTCCGGCTGGAGTCCGGCCAGCGTCTGACCGCGACGGAGGTGGTCGGCCGCCTGTCCGGCCCCGAGCATGCGCCGCTGGTCGTCGTCGCCGGCGGCATCTCCAGCGGCCGGTTCGCGACGCGCTGGTGGCCGTCGGTGGTCAAGGCCGGCGGGCCCGTGGATCTGAACCGCCTTCGCGTCCTGGCCTTCGACCTGCTGCCGGGTGGCGGGGAGGCCGGCGTCACCATCACCACGGCCGACCAGGCGCGCCTGCTGGCCCTGCTGCTCGACGCCCTCGGTGCACAGCGCATCGACGCCTTTGTCGGCGCCTCCTACGGCGGCTGCATCGGCCTGGCCTTCGCAGCGCTGTTCCCGGAACGGATTGGAGAGCTGGCCGTCATCTCCGCGGCCCACCGCGCCCATCCCGCGGCCACCGCCGTGCGCGGGGTCCAACGCCGGCTGCTGGCCTTCGCCCGCGACTGCGGCCGCGAGGCGGAGGGCGTGGCCCTCGCCCGCCAGCTGGCTATGACCACCTATCGCACCGCCGATGAGTTCGACCTGCGCTTCAGCCAGACCGCGCCCGCCGGGGCTGGCGAACCCTTCCCCGTCTGCGACTACCTGATCGCCAAGGGTTCGGCCTACGCCGGCGCGACCAGCGCCGATCGCTGGATCAGCCTGTCGGACTCGCTGGACCGGCACAGCGTCGATCCGCGCCTTGTGCGCTGCCCTCTGACCGTCGTCGGCTTCAGCTCCGACACCCTGGTGCCGATCGCGGACAACCGCGAACTGGCCGCCGGAGCCCCCAACCTGCGCCGCCTGGTCGAGGCGCCCTCCATCTTCGGCCACGACGCCTTCCTGAAGGAGCGCGAGCTGGTCGGCCGCGTCCTGCACGACGTCCTCAATCCCCTCACCGCCCTCCAGCCCAGCGAGATCGCCGCATGACCGCCCCTGCTCAAGCCCACCCCTGTACGACCGCCGCGCGTCACGGCGTGAACAGCGACCCGGCGCACGGCGCGGTGATGCCGCCGCTCTATCTGTCCTCGAACTACAGCTTCGACGGCCTCGATGGAAAGCGGCGCTACGACTACACCCGGTCGGGCAATCCGACCCGCGATGTGCTGGGCGAAACGCTGGCGAAACTCGAAGGCGGCTGCGGCGCTGTCGTGACGGCGACCGGCATGGCGGCGGTCGACCTGGCCCTGTTCTCCCTTGAGCCCGGCGACCTGCTGATCGCCCCGCACGACCTGTACGGCGGCACCCATCGCCTGCTGTGCGCCCGGGCGAAGCGTGGGCATTTCGACGTTCAGTTCGTAGACCAGAATGACAGCGACGCCCTCGACGCCGCCTTCGCCCTGAAGCCGAAACTGATCCTGATCGAGACGCCGTCCAACCCGCTGATGCGGGTGGTGGACGTGGCCGACATCTGCGCCCGCGCCCATGCCGTCGGCTGCAAGGCGGCGGTGGACAACACCTTCCTGTCACCGGCCCTGCAGCAGCCGCTCGCCCTCGGCGCGGACCTCGTGATCCATTCGACCACCAAATACATCAACGGCCATTCCGACGTGGTCGGCGGCTGCGTGGTGGCGAAGGATCCGGCCGATCTTGAGCAGCTGACCTGGTGGGCCAACTGTCTCGGCGTCACGGGTTCTCCGTTCGACGCCTGGCTGACCCTGCGCGGGGTGCGCACCCTGTTCGCCCGCATTGAACGGCAGCAGGCGACAGCGCAGCGGGTGGCCGAATGGCTGGCCGCCCAGCCGGCGGTCCGCGCGGTCCACTATCCCGGTCTGGCCTCCCATCCGGGCCATGCGATCGCCGCGGGCCAGCAGGCGGGCTTCGGCGCCATGCTCAGTTTCGAACTGCACGACATCGCCGCCGTGCGCGCCTTGGTCGATGAGCTCGAGGTCTTCACCCTGGCCGAGTCCCTCGGCGGGGTCGAAAGCCTGATCGCCCACCCGGCCCTCATGACCCATGCCGCCATGACGCCCGAGGCGCGGCGGACGGCGGGAATCACCGACGGCCTTCTGCGCCTGTCCATCGGACTGGAGCATGCGGACGATCTGCTGGCCGATCTGTCGGCGGCGCTCCGTTCCGTGCCGCTCCCGCTCGCCGCCGAAGCCGCGTGAGGGACACAGCCATGACCGCCCTGCCACTTCCCCTGCCCGGCCCTTCATCGGCCGTCTCCCCCACAGTTCCGTACACGGACGAACCCGTCGCCTTGCTGCAGCTGGACGGCGCCGATCCCGGCGAAGCGGCTTCCGCCGTCTACCGCGAGGTGCGCAGAGGCCGCCGGGTCGTCGCCGTCGCCTGTGGCGGCCGCGACGCCGTCGGGAGCCTCGCGCGGGCTCTGGACGCGATCGGCGTGGAGACGACACGGCCTGCCCAGGGGGAGGCCGTGCTGGGCGCCGGAGTGACCATCGTCGCCGGACCCGAGGCGGTTCCCGGGCGCACGCGGTCAAGGCCGGCGCGGGCGCTGCGCGTGGCCCTGGCCGGCTGTGGCGTGGTCGGCGGGGGAGTCCTGCCGCGCCTGCTGGCCGATGCCCGGTTCGAGGTCGTCGGCGTTCTGGTGCGCGACCCGACCAGGGCCCGCGACACCCCCATACCCGCTGGTCTGGCCGTATCGGACCCGGCGGCCCTGCTGGCGCGTGAGCCGGACATTCTCATCGAGGCGATCTCGGACGCCTCCACCGGTCTGGCCCTGATCCGGGCGGCCCTGACGCGCGGCGTGGATGTGGTGAGCGCCAACAAGCAGGCGGTCGGCGCCGATCTCCCCGCCCTCATCGAGCTGGCCGCGGCGGGCGAGGCGCGCCTGCTCTACTCCGCCAGCGTCGGCGGCGGCGCGGCGCTGATCGAAACCGTCCGAAGAGCGAGAGCCTACGGGACGGTGGTGAGGATCGAGGCCGTGCTCAACGGCACCTGCAACTTCATCCTCAACCGCCTCGCCGAAGGCCGGCCGTTCGGGGAGGCGCTGATCGCGGCGCGTGACGCCGGCTTCGCCGAGGCGGACCCCTCAGCCGACCTGACCGGTCTGGACGCCGCCGCCAAACTGGCCATCCTCGGCCATGAGGCGCTGCGGGGGCGGCTGGCGGCCGATGGCGTCACGCGCCAGACACTGGCCAGTGACTCCGTCCTTCCCGCCGGTCGGGTGCGTCAACTGGCCCGGCTGGACGTCCGCACCGGCGAGGTCTCTGTCGCCCTTCGCGCCGTCGATGGCGACCCGCTGTTCGTCGATCTGGCGGACGAATGGAACGCCCTGCGGGTCACGACGGGAGACGGCCGGGTCTTCACCGCGCGCGGTCGAGGCGCCGGGCGGGCGCCGACCGCCGAAAGCGTCTGGGCCGATCTGACCGACCTCGCCGAACTGCGCGCGAACGCCAAAGAAAACGCCGCCGGTTCCCGGGAACCGGCGGCGCTGGAGTCGCCTTGATCAGGAGACGATCAGAAGCGGTAGCGGGCGCCGACGAAATACTGCCGGCCGGTGTGGTGATAGACAGAGGTGCTTTCGCGATCGAGGCCGTCGCCGACGAACTGGTGGTTCTCCTCATCGGTCAGGTTCAGGGCTTCGAAGGTCAGCTCGACCTGTTCGCTGATCTGCCAGGCGGCGGAGGCGTCGATATTGAGCGTCTCCATCTTGCCTTCGATCGCATTGCCGTTCCGGCCTGGGACGTTCTGGATGTAGCCGTCACGCGAGGCGGCCGAGACGCGGGCCGAGAAGGCGTCGTCCTCATAGTACAGGGTGGCGTTCCAGGAGGCCGGGGACAGGTTGATCAGGTCTTCGGTCTGGAACACCGTGCACAGGGCGTTGGCGCAGTAGTCGATCTCGGACTCGACGTGGGTGTAGTTCAGCTGGACGCCGAGGTTCGACAGCGGCCCCGGCAGGAAGCGGAACGGCTGCTGGTAGCTGATTTCGAAGCCCTTCAGCGGCCCGCCCTCGGTGTTCACCGCGGCGGTCAGCTGGAAGATCGTACTGGCCGAACAGGCGCCCGTGCAGAACCCGGGCGCGAAGGCGGACGGGTTCAGGGTCGTCAGGCTGGCATAGGGCAGGTCCTGGCGCAGGATCTGGATGTAGGTGTCGATGTCCTTGTAGAAATAGGCAAAGGACAGCAGGCTTTCCGGCGCGAAATACCATTCGACGCTGAGGTCGTAGGTGGTCGCCCGGAAGGGCTCGAGCTTCACATTGCCGATCGTGGCGGTGAAGTTCGGACCGGTCGCCGCCAGCGAGGTCGTGGGCACCAGATAGTTGGTGCCGGCCAGGGTGTTGCCGATCTGGGGCCGGGCCATGACCTTGGCGACGCCGAAGCGAACGATCAGGTCCTCGATCGGCTCCAGCGACAGGTTCATGGACGGCAGGGTGTCCATGTACTCGTTTTCACCGGTCACGAGCGTGCCGCCGCCCGTCGAGCTGTAGCCCTCCGCGTTGAGCACGGTCTGGACCTGACGGACGCCGACGTTGCCGCGGAAAGGCATGTCCCACAGCAGGGTGTTGAAGTCGGCCTGGATGTAGGCGGCGGCGTCTTCTTCCTGGATCGTGCGGTTGCCGCCGCGGGCGTTGCCGTTGGTGATGCTCGTCAGACGGAAGTCGCCGCCGGGTACGCCGGTGTCGCAGTTGCAGTAGATGTTGAACAGCGAGGCGATGGCGTCGAGGTCGGGGCGCAACCAGCTGGTGGAAGTCCCGGCCGGAACCAGATTGACCCCGAATCCGGTCAGCAGGTTCGAGATGTTCGCCACGGTCGTGCCAGCGGGCAACACCGGGACCACCGTTTCGTCCGTGCGGCGCATGTCGAAAGAGCTGGACTCGTAGCTCTTCCAGTTGATGCCGGCCTTGATCGTCAGCCAGTCCTGGGCGTCGTATTCGATGTCCGCCTGCATGGACTCGAACAGCGTGTCCACGCCGTTCGGCCGCAGGCGGATTTCCGACCGCGGTACGCCGGAGGTCGACGGCCGCCATTCCCAACCGGCCGGGCTGGTGACGTCAAAGCCGTAGTTGATCACCGGGGCGTCGGGGTTGCCGCGGAAGTCCCACGAATAGCCGGCGATGTTAGAGCGATCGAGCGTAACGGTCGTCTGGATCGGATTGTCGAAATTCGACTCGGCCCGGCCATAGTACCAGCTGCCGCGCAGACGGTCGCTGAAGTCGTGCTCGGCCGTCAGGCTCCACTGCAGGAACTCGGTCGACAGGACGTCGAAGCGGCTTTCCGACCGGACGTCGACGTTGTCGAACAGGCCGTAGACCAGCATGCCGTTCTCGACCACGGCCTCGCGGACGTGGATCTGGGTCTGCCCGCCGGCCGCCGCGTTGCGGCTGAACGACAGGGACTCGAGGAAGTCTTCCTGACGGGTCGCGTCCAGTTTGGAATAGAGAACGTCCAGCGAGAAGGTGGTGCTGTCCGCGGGCCGCCACTGGAAGGCGCCGGTGACGCCCAGACGTTCCTGGGTATGGCTCAGGCGGCCATAGCGCGGCAGGCGCGGGATGAAGACATTGGCCTGGTTGGCCGTGTTGTAGGCGGCGATGTTGGCGGCGGTATTCGCCGGACGGGCCACGCCGGTGGCGCAGTTGGCCGCCGACGAGCCGGTCGATCCGCTGTTGCCGGGGTTCTGGGGCGCGACGCCGACCGGCGAGCAGAAGCCGCCGCTGTTGGTGGCGCCCGGCGCGGCGGCGGGGGCCCAGCGCACCGAGCTGAAGCCTTCCTCGAGCGAGTCACGCTCGCTGTAGGCCACCGAGACCAGCGCGCCGAACTGATCGTTTTCCCCGAAGGTGTCGCTGATCAGGAAAGCCGTCCGCGGGCTCCAGGATTCAGACAGGTCGTTGTAGCCGCCCTGGAACGAGGCGGCCATTGTGAAGCCGTCGTAGTCGAACGGCCGGGTCGCCTGCAGGTCGACCGTGGCGCCCAGCGAGCCCTCTTCAGTCTCGGCGGCGGCGGTCTTGCGCACGGTGATGCGGCTGAACAGCTCCGAGGCGAAGACGTTGAAGTCGAAGCCGCGACCGCGGTTGGCGCCGCCTGACGAGTCGGTGCCGCCGGCGGTGGCCTGGGCTTCCATGCCGTTGATGCGGGTGCGGGTGAAGTCGGAGCCGAGGCCGCGGACTGTGATCGAACGGCCCTCGCCGGCGTCACGGTCGATCGCGACGCCCGGGACGCGCTGGATCGACTCGGCCAGGTTCAGGTCGGGGAAGTCGGCGATATCCTCGGCGACGATGACGTCGATGACGTTGGCGTCGCGCCGCTTGGCGTCGAGGCCGGCCGTCAGACTGGCGCGGAAGCCGGTGACGATGATTTCGTCGATCTCGGACGGGTCTTGCTGCGGCGGCGCGGTCTGGGCCGCGGCGGCTCCGGCGCCCAGGCCGAGCGACAGGGCGACGGCCAGGCCGGACGCTCCGGCGAACAGGCTACGACGAAGAGTGCGGGTCATCCCCGGCTGAATGGCTTGCAACATATGCTCCCTCCCAATGGGCATACAGAACGCCGAGGTGGCCCCGGTCTATGTGTTTTTGCGACCCGGCGTCTTTGGCCCAATCGTTTGACACCGGTGTCATCTTCGCGTGGAATGGGTTCTGACACCGGTAGCAATCACGAGCCTAACCCGATGATCCATGTTTTCGCAACCCCGCTTCGGCGCCTCCTTGTCACCAGCGTTGCGGTAACCGCGATTTGCGTGTCGTCGGGAGCACACCCCGCCTCCGCACAGACCCTGGACGGGGTTATCGCCTTTCCCGGCGCCGAGGGCGCGGGCCGCTTCGCTCTCGGCGGACGCGGCGGGCGGGTGCTGCGCGTCACCCATCTGGGCGATGCGGGGCCGGGCAGCCTGCGGGCGGCGGTCGAGGCTGACGGCCCGCGTACGGTGATCTTCGACATCGGCGGCGTGATCCGCCTGGCCTCGCCCCTGACCGTCCGACGCGGCCGCATCACGATCGCCGGCCAGACCGCGCCTGGCGGCGGAATCACCCTGCGAGACCACCCGCTGGTCGTGGCTGCAGACGATGTGGTCATCCGCCATATCCGCTCGCGTCTCGGCGACGAGAGCGGGGTGGAGGCCGACGCCGTCTCGGTCGAACGCGGCCGCCGGATCATCCTCGATCACATCTCCGCCTCCTGGTCGGTCGACGAGACCCTGTCGGTCGGCAGCCGCTACAGTCCGCCCGGGCGCGGCATCTATGACGTCACCGTGCAGTGGTCCCTGATCGCGGAATCGCTGAACGCCTCGGGCCACGCCAAGGGCGATCACGGCTACGGCTCGCTGGTGCGCGGCGGGCATGGCGCGCGCATGACCTTCCACCACAATCTGTGGGCCGCGCACCGGGCGCGGATGCCCCGGCCGGGTAACTACAATCCGCCATCGGTCGATCCCGAAGGGCCCCGGTTCGAGTTCCGCTCCAATGTCTTCTACGACTGGAGCGGCGAACACGCCGGCTATAACGCCGACACGGACAGCCTGTCGGCCTACGCCTTCATCGGCAACGCCTACATCCCCGGGCCGGACTCGGTCGGACGCTGGGCCTTCGAGGAATCGAACCCACGGGCCCGCGCCTGGTTCGAGGGCAATGCCATGGACGGCCTCCTCCCGGCCGACCCCTGGAGTCTGGTGAAGGATTCGGACCGCCCGGACTACCGGTTGGCGGCCCGGCCGGACTGGGCGGATGCTGCAACTGAAACGGCGATGGAGGCCGAGGCCCGCGTTCTGGACCGGGTCGGCGCCGGCCGGGTCCGCGACGCCGTGGACGCCCGGATTATCGAGGGCGTTCGCGCCCGCACTTCGCGCATCATCGACAGCCAGTCCCAGGTCGGCGGCTGGCCGGAACTGGAGGCGGGTTCACCGTGGATCGACAGCGACGGCGACGGCATGCCCGACGACTGGGAGACGGCCCACGGCCTCGATCCGGCGGATCCCGCCGACGGAACAGCCGACCGCGACGGCGACGGTTTCACCCATCTCGAGGCCTGGCTGAACAGCCTCTGATCAGCGCGCCAGCCAGCCGCCGTCGACCGCCAGCACCGTGCCGTGGACATAGGCGGCGGCGTCCGACGCCAGGAACACCGCCGCGCCGCTGATGTCCGACGGATCGCCCCAACGCCCCGCCGGGATGCGGGCGAGGATGTCGCGGTTGCGGGTCTCGTCGGCGCGCAGGGCCTCGGTGTTGTTGGTCGAGAAATAGCCCGGCGCTATGGCGTTGACGTTGATGCCCTTCGACGCCCATTCGCAGGCCAGCAGTCGCGTCAGGCCCGCCAGTCCGCTCTTGGACGCCGTATACGACGGCACCCGGATCCCGCCCTGGAAGCTCAGCATCGAACAGATGTTGATGATCTTGCCGCCCCGTCCCGCGCCCGCCCACGTCCGGGCCACGGCTTGGCTGAGGAAGAAGGCGGTCTTCAGATTGGTGTCGATCACCGCGTCCCAGTCCTCTTCGGTGAAGTCGAGGCTGTCGTTGCGACGGATGATGCCGGCGTTGTTGACGAGGATGTCGATGGCCCCGACGGCCGCGACGGCCTGGGCCACCACATCGGCGATGGGGGCGATCGTGGACAGGTCCGCGGGGATGGCGTGCAGGGCCCGACCCGCCTCCGCCACCATGGCCGCGGTCCCGGTCGGCGCCGACCGGCCGACGGCGACGATGTCCGCCCCGGCCTGCGCCAGTCCGACGGCGATGGCCTGGCCGAGTCCGGTGTTGGCGCCGGTGACCATGGCGGTCCGCCCGGTGAGGTCGAAGCCGCTCATTTCAGCTGGCAGATGTCGAGGACGGTCATGTCCGTATAGTCCAGGTTCTCGCCGCCCATGGCCCAGATGAAGGTGTAGTTCGAGGTGCCCGAGCCCATATGGATCGACCACGGCGGCGACACCACCGCCTCGCCGTCGGCGACCACGATATGCCGCTGGGCGTCCGGCTCGCCCATGAAGTGGAAGACGCGGTCGTTCTCGCCGAGACCAAAGTAGAAATAGACCTCCGACCGCCGGTCGTGCAGGTGCGGCGGCATGGTGTTCCACACCGATCCGGTCTTGAGGATCGTCAGTCCCAGCAGCAGCTGGCACGACTGGCAGGTGGCCGGAACGATGTACTGATAGATGGTGCGCTCGTTCGACGTCTCCAGCGCGCCCCGCTCCAGCGGCACCGCCTGGCTGAGCGAGATGTGCTTCGTCTCGTAGCGCACGTGAGCCGGCGTCGAGGCGAGGTAGAAGCGGGTGGCGCCGGAGAAGGTCACTTCCTTCGAACCCATGGCGACGTAGAGGCCGTCGTTGGCCTCCAGCGTATAGGCCTTGCCGTCCACCGTGACCGTGCCGGTCACGCCGCCGACATTGACCACGCCCAGTTCGCGCCGCTCGAGGAAAGGATGCCCCGCGGCCGAGGCCGGCTCGGTCTGGTCGGGCAGTCTCACCGTCATCCCCTCCGGCTCCACGCCGCCGATCACGAAGCGTTCGTAGTGGGTGTAGTTCAGACGGATGCGCCCCCCCTCGAACAGGCCGTCGATCAGATAGCGCTCGCGCAGCTGATCGTTGGTGACCCCGTCCATCATGTCCGGATGGGTGGCGTGATAGGTCTTGCAGTACATGGGGATCACCTTGGCGGGGTCATAGCGCGCCGTCTAGGTAACCGGTGTCATGTCTGGCCGCAAGTCGCGCGCGGTCAGCCGGATCAGCCGTGGGCAGCCTGCTCCAGGCGGGTCTCCCGATCCAGCGCCTTCCGGACGGCCGTCGCCAGTTCCGACAGCCGGAAGGGTTTGCGCAACAGGTCCTCCAGCGGCATCACCCGGTCGACGGCCTCCATGTCCGCATAACCGGTCGCGAGAATGATCGGCAGACCGGGCACGGTCGTCCGGGCCTGAATGACGACGTCGACCCCGGTCATCCCGGGCATGGCGTAGTCCACGATCATAAGATCCGGCCGTTCCTTGCGCAGCATGCGCAGGGCCGATTCACCCTCGGCCGCTTCATCGACATTGTAGCCGAGCGATTGCAGGCAATCGACGATGAAGCGCCGCACGGCCTCGTCGTCATCGACCACCAGAATCCGCTGGTTCGGCCCATCCGCGTCGACCGCCATCCTGGACACTTCCTCCGGAGCCGGGACGGTCGCTTCGGCTGCGGGCAACCAGATTTCCAGCGTCGAGCCCTGCCCTTCGACGCTCGCCAGCCGCACCGTGCCGCCCGATTGCTGGGCGATGCCATAGACCTGGCTCAGGCCGAGGCCGGTGCCCTTGCCGATCGGCTTGGTGGTGAAAAAGGGGTCGAACACCTTGGACAGCAGATGGGGTGGAATGCCTGTTCCGGAGTCGCGGACACTGATCACCGCATAGTCGCCCGGCGCCAGATCCCCGCCTTCCGCGGTCCGGCCGCTGGTGGCGATTGTCAGGACCCCGCCGTCCGCCATGGCGTCCCGCGCATTGATCGACAGATTCAGGATCGCGAGTTCCAGCTGGTTGGCGTCCGCCAGGGCCCAGGGGCTCGCCGCGTCCAGGACCATCTCGATCCGCACCATCGGACCGATCGTGCGGCCCAGCAGATCATGCATGCCTGTCACGAGACTGTTCAGATCGACCGCCTTCAGGTTCAGATTCTGCGTCCGCGAAAACGCCAGCAGCTGGTGGGTCAGCTTGGCCGCCCGGTCCGCGGCCTGACGCGCGAAATCCGCCAGTCGGGCGGTCTTCTCATCGTCGGTGCGACGCTGGATCAGCTCCAGATTGCCGAAGATCACGGTGAGGAGATTGTTGAAGTCGTGCGCGATGCCGCCCGTCAGCTGCCCCACCGCCTCCATCTTCTGCGACTGCGCCAGCGCGGCCTGGGCTCGCTCGCGCTCGGCAATTTCCTGCATCAACTGGTTGTTGGCCGAGGACAGTTCCTCGGTGCGTTCGGCAATCCGCGTCTCAAGCGAGCCGTTGAGGTTGGTCAGCCGCTCTTCCGCCGCCTGAAGGTCCTCAAGGCGACGGCGGGCCTCATACTGACGGCTGCGTCCGCGCATGGCCGAGTTGACGGCGCTGGCCAGGGTTTCGCTGTGCACCGGCCGCTCCAGCACGACGACATTGCCGAGCTGCTCGAGGATTCTCAGCGCATCCTGCGGTCGCCGCCCGGCCCGTTTGGTGGCCAGCAGAATGAAGGGGAAGTCGGACCATGAAGGCTGCTCGCCCAGCCAGTCGTCCAGCGCGGTCGTGTCGGATTCCAGCAGGGACTCTTCGGTCACCACCGCGATGGCCGCTCCGCGCCGTCCTTCGCGCGCCAGTTCGACGCAGTCGCCGCAGATCAGGCTCTCGTGGCCCGCCCGCGCGAGAAGCTGTTCGATGACCGCCGCGTCCCGGCCCTTGACGGCCAGCAGCAGGATGCGCGATTCCACTCGCTCACTCCCCGCCGGCGGCGGGATCCGCGGCCATCAGGGGCGTCGAGCCCCGATAGTTCGGCAGGCCCGTCAGGACGCCCTCGAAATCCTTCAGCGGATCGCCGATCCGGATGCCGCCCCGCGCGAGGCGGAATTCCCGGATGCTGGACTGGTGCTCGGTGGTCCGGCTCTTGGCGACCGAGATCGCCTTCAGCACATTGCCGCGCGACTCGAAATACCGGAACAGCACGATGGTGTCGGACAGATAGCTGAGGTCGATCTCGGAGCGGACATCGCCGACGATGCCGTGCTGACCGAGAATCAGCACCGTGATCACGCCCTGCTGGTTCAGATAGCTGAGCATCTCATGCATCTGCAGAAGCAGGTATTTCTCGCCGGGCATGGCCTGCAGGAAGGCGTTGAGGCTGTCGATGGCGATGAAGCCGACGCCGTCCTGCTCGACGGCCCGCCGGATCCAGCTTGCGAACTCGCCGGGAGACAGTTCGGCCGGGTCGATCTGGAACACCTGCAGCATGCCGCTGTCGACATGGGGCTGAAGGTCCATTCCCATGGCCTTCGATCGGGCGAGCATCGTCGCCATGCCCTCGTCGAACAGATAGTAGGCGGCCTTCTCTCCGCGTTTGATCGCTTCAAGCCCGCAGCAGACCGCCGTCGTGGTCTTGCCCACGCCAGACGGCCCGTTCAGAAGCGTGTTGGTTCCGGGCGAAAGGCCGCCGCCCAGCATCTCGTCCAGATGATCAATCCCCGTGGAAACGAGGGCGTCCGTAAACTCCGCATGGTGGTCGGCCGCCACGAGCCGCGGAAACACCGCGACCCCGCCCGTCTCGATCGCGAAATCGTGGAAGCCGCCGCGATACTTCACGCCGCGCATCTTCACCACGCGCAGCCGCCGCCGCTCGGAGCCATATTCCTGGGCCGCCTGTTCCAGCGTGATCACGCCGTGCGCGATACTGTGCAGTTGCAGGTCGCCGGGGTCGGAGCTGCGGTCGTCCAGAAGCAGGACGGTGCACTGGCGGGTCGAGAAATACTGTTTCAGCGCGAGGATCTGCCGCCGGTAGCGCAGCGAGTCCTGGGCCAGCAGGCGCATCTCCGACAGGCTGTCGAACACCACGCGCGAGGGCCTGAGCCGGTCCACGCACTCCATCACGCCCGCGATGGTCTCGCCCAGTTCCACCTCCGACGGGTCGAGGATCGACTGCTCGCTGTCCGGGTCCAGACCGTCCTCGCTGACCAGTTCGAACAGCTCGATCCCGTCCAGCGCCCAGCCATGGCTGCGACCGACTTCGCGCAACTCCGCGGCCGTCTCCGAGAGGGTGATGTAGAGTCCGGGCTCGCCGGCGCGCGCACCCTCCAGCAGGAACTGCAGGGCGATCGTCGTCTTGCCGCTGCCGGGCGTGCCTTCCAGCAGATAGGAGCGATTGGCCGTCAATCCTCCCCCGAGGATCGTGTCCAGCTCAGGAACGCCCGTGGAGACACGGAGCGAGGCGGAAGTGGACGTGGCGGGCATGGGCCTTCTCAGCAGTCGCTCGGGGAGGTGAGCCGAGGAACAACGAGCTTTGCCGGAATTGGCTCCCTGAAAGCAGCGCTTCGGCGCCGCCGCGGGCCGGGATCAGCGCCCGGGCGCCGCCGTGGAATCCCTCACCACCAGCGAGGGGTCGACCTCCGGCTGGACCAGGGTGGCGGGATCGAGGCCGCGCAATCCGGCCGTCAGCTTCTCGGCCGCCATCCGGCCCATGTCGCGGATCGGCAGGCGGACGGTGGTCAGGTTGGGCCAGACGCGCGACGCCATCGGCAGGTCGTCGAAGCCGACGATCGACAGGTCGCGCGGCACGTCCAGACCGGCGTCGCGCGCCGCCTTCATGACGCCGATGGCCATCTCGTCGTTGCCGGCGAAGATCGCGGTCGGCGGTTCCGTCATGGCCAGCAGGCTCGCAGCTGCCTCGACCCCGGATTCGAAGGTGTAGGCGCCCTGGCGCACATAGCGGTCATCGAGGACCAGCCCGTGCTCGGCCAGCCCCTCGCTGAACCCCCTCCCCCGCTCGTGCGAAGACCGGAAGCTGTCCGGGCCCGAGATGAAGGCCACGCGGCGATGCCCCAGCTCGGCCAGATGCCGCGCCGCCTGGGCCGCCCCCCGGCTGTCGTGGGTCACCACCATACAGGCCGGCTCGTCCAGCGAGACCGAGGCGATCCGGACATAGGGACAGTCCGCCTCCTTCAGGATGGCCACCACCCTGTCATCCTCGGACACCGACGGCGGCATGACCACGCCGAACAGCTTCTGCCGCACGATGAAGGCCCGCACCTCGTTCAGGAATGTGTCCGTGCCCCGGTTGCAGGGATGGACGACCAGTTCCAGGCCCGAGCCGCGCACCGCATCCAGCACGCCCTGCTGCATGTTGACGACATAGTTCGGGCTGGGATTGTCATAGATCATCCCGACCAGGAACGACCGCCGGAAGGCCAGCCCCCGCGCCTGCGGATCCGGGGTGAAGCCGTTTTCGGCAATGACCGCCTCGACCCGCTTGCGCGTCTCTTCCTTGACGAAGGGCGAGTTGTTGATGACCCGCGAGACGGTCTTCTTCGACACCCCGGCCAGCCGGGCGATGTCGTTGATCGTGGCGGGCTTGCCGCCGGTCCGTCCGGATTTGTTCACTGAGGAGGTCTCTCTGGTCGAACGCTGTCCTTAGCCGTTGCCGCAGGCGCTGTCAGCGGTCACGTCCCGCGCCGCACGGCCGGGCGATCCAGCACCTCTTCGCGCAACGGCGTCATGAAACGCAGGTCCCAGTCGTCGGGATTGAACGGCTTGCGCGTGGCCTCAACGACGGCCGGATAGCCGCCGACCTCGCGCTCGTGATCGATGATCTCGCCGCGCCCCTCGGCCACCTCGGCGATCAGCAGCACATCGCGCATGTCACGGTCCCAGGGCCGCGCGCCGACCCGGGACAGCACGGCGCGCTGGACGTCCTCGGCCGCCATCGGCGTCAGCCCTTCCCACCACACCGGCGGGCGGCGCACCTGGATGATCCGGGCCGGGCTGGTGGTGTACCGCCCGAACATCCGGATCGGCTCCCCGACCTGGTCCACGGCGATGTTGTCGCGGCCGTAGTATTCCACGTCGCCGGCCCCGCCGATCATCATGAAGGCCAGATGCTCGCTCGGCGTCGACGGGCCGGCGCGCAGGACGTTGCCGATCACCGTCATCTTGCCGACCTCGAATGGAACGGTCCCCCATTCCTCGGGCGCGAGGTTGTAGTGGATGGCCCGCGGCCCCGGATTGTAGATCAGGTTGTTGACGATCACCCCGTGCACCCCGCCCTTGAACAGGGGGCTGCGCTCATAGTTGTGGGCGTACAGATTGCCGACGATCAGCAGGCCGGTGACATTGTCGTGGATCAGCGATCCCTTGGAGTGCTCGCCCTTGGAATGGGTCGAATAGGCCAGGCTCTCGCCGTTCAGATTGTTCGAGAAGGTGATGTTGTGGCTGGTGCCCTGGCGCCATTCCTGCGGCGTCGACCCGGTGAAGCGCGGTCCCGAGGCCGACAGGTTCTCGTCGGTCGCCCAGGTCAGGCTGCAGTGGTCGATGATGACGTTGTACGCGCCGATAGTGGAGATGCCGTCCTCGTCCCAGCCGCTCATCCACTCGCCGCCGGCCGAACCCGGCCGGATGCGGATGTGCTGGACCACGACGTCATGGGCGGTGATGTCCATGCCGCCGCGGATGATGGTGACGCCCGGCGAGGGCGCCGTCTGGCCTGCGATGGTGATGAAGGGGTTGCGCAGGCGCAGCGTCTGGCGGCCCAGGTCGATGACCCCGCCCACCTCGAACACCACGATCCGGGGGCCCTCGGCCTCAATGGCTTCACGCAATGAGCCAGGGCCCGCGGCGTCCAGATTGGTGACCCGGATGATTCGCCCGCCCCGCCCGCCCGGCGTCTGCGCCGCCCAGCCCAGGGCGCCGGGAAAGGCCGGCAGCGGGGCGTCGGCCACGACCGGCGCGACCTCCTGCGCCAGTGCGGGCGAGGCGGGCCCGGCGGGGAGAATGAGGGCGGCCGCGAGGGCGGCGAGGCGGAGCAGGGTCATGATTCCATCCTATCGCACGGTCGCCTGTCGTCGCGACCTTGAGCCGGGGCGGCGCCGGAAAGGCTTCGCCGGATTCAAATTGACACCGGTTTCCTTCCTGCGCAATGTCTGCCGCAACAGGGAGGCGGCGTGAGCCACGCACACGATAATTCAGCGACTTCGCCGATCGCGCGGGCCTTTGTCGGCGCGCGCCGCAGCGGGCGTGCGCTCGAGGCCTATCCGGGCCTGCAGCCTGAATCGCTCGAGGCCGCCTACGCCATCCAGGATGAGGCGATCGCCGCCTGGCCGGACCGGATCGCGGGTTGGAAACTGGGCCGGATCAACGCCCCGCACGATGCGCGCTTCGGCGCCGGGCGGCTGGCCGGGCCGATCTTTTCGCGCAACGTCTGGACGGCCGCGCACACCCCGACCCGGTTCGGCGTGATCGAGGGCGGCTTCGCGGCGGTCGAGGCGGAATATGTGCTCGAAACGGGCGAGACCGCCCCGGATCGGGGCGACTGGACCGTCGATACGGTGGCTCCGCTGGTGTCCCGGATCTTCGCCGGCGTCGAGATCGCGGGCAGTCCCTTCGCGGGCATCAACGACCACGGTCCGGCCGTCACGGCGTCGGACTTCGGCAACAACGCCGGCCTGATTCTGGGCGGCGAGATCGTCGGCTGGCGCGAGCGCCTGTCCAGCCTGACCTGCACCATGAGCATCAACGACGTCGTCGTCGGGCGCGGCGGCGCGACGGCCATTCCCGGCGGACCGCTCGATTCCCTGGCCTTCCTGCTGAACCTGCTGCACCGGCGGGGTCGGCGGCTGGAGGCGGGACAGCTGGTCTCGACGGGCGCCGCCACCGGGGTGCACGATATCTTCGCCGGTCAGTCCGCCTCCGCAGATTTTGGGCCCGACGGGCGTATCGACTGTCTCGCGGTCCCGGCGACAGGAGCCATCGCATGAGCCTGACCCGTCGCACGCTCGGTCTCGCGGGCCTGTCCGGCCTCGGCCTCGCCGCCTGCGCGCCGCGCCCGGCCGCCAATGGCCGGACCATCTTCAACGCCGTCGACGTCCACCCAGCCGACTATCCGACCGTCACCGCGGTCAAATGGATGGGCGACGAGCTGGGTCGCCTCACCGACGGCCGCCTCGGCGTACGCCAGTTCCCGGCGGGACAACTGGGCAATGAGGATGACTCCATCGGCCTGACCCGTTTCCAGGCGGTCGACATCTGCCGCGTCGCCGTAGCCGCCCTGAACAACGCCTTCCCCGAGACCCGGCTGCTGGCCCTGCCCTATGTCTACCGCTCGGTCGCCCATGTGCGGGCCGTGGTCGACGGCGCCATCGGCACGGAGCTGCTCAATGTCTTCGAGGGCCGGGGTCTGGTCGGCCTGGCCTATTACGACGCCGCCCCGCGCTGCTTCTACAATGTCCGCCATCCGGTCAGCGAACCGGGGCAGATGCGCGGCCTGAAGATGCGCGCGCCGCAGTCGGACATCTTCCTCGACTCCATCCGGGCCATGGGCGCCAATCCCACACCCCTGACCTTCGGCGCCGTCTTCTCCTCGCTGCAGACCCATCTGATCGACGGGGCGGAAAACAACTGGCCCAGCTATCAGTCGAGCCGCCAGTTCGAGGTCGCCCGCTTCTGGAGCCAGACGGAACACTCCTTCTCGCCGGACGCCCTGCTGATGTCCAAGGCCAGCCTCGAGCGGCTGAGCGCCGCCGACCAGGACCTGGTCCGCGACGTCGCCCGCCGCTCGGTGCCGGTCATGCGGGCCCTGTGGGACGAACGCGAGGCCAGGGCCCGCGCCACCGTCATCGCAGCGGGAACCCAGGTGTCCGAGGTCGACAAGGCCGCCTTCGCCGCCACCGTCCGGCCGGTGCTGGACAAATATCTCGCCGAGCCGCGCCTGCGCGCGCTCCACGAACGGATCGCAGCGGTCGCCTGAACGGCCGCGCAAACCATCGGCGCTCAGGGAGGGCCCGAAGATGTCTGAACCTCGACGCGGCTTCGCCCGTGCGCTCGACAGTCTGGCGCTGCTCGCCATGGCCCTGGCCGGGATCGCCCTGGTGCTCATGGCCCTGATCCAGGCCTGGCAGGTCTTCGCCCGCTATGTGCTGAACGACAGCCCCGGCTGGACCGAGCCCCTGGCCCTTCTGCTGATGAGTTTCGCCGTCATGTTCGGGGCCTCGGTGGCCGTACGGCGCGAAAGCCATTTCGCTTTCCAGTCTCTGCAGCACGCCATGCCGACGCCGGTGCAGTGGCTGATGAAGTCGGTCTCCCGCCTGATCGCCGCCGCCGCGGGCGCAGGACTGATGGTGCTGGGCGGAACCCTGATGATCGACGACTGGCCGGTGCCCATGGCGGGCGCGCCCCTGCCATCAGGCCTGAAGTTCGCGGCCCTGTGCGTGGGCGGGGGCCTGATCCTGATCTTCGCGCTCGAACGCCTTCTGACCGGCGACTATCACGCGCCCGTGGCCGACGCCCCCAAAGACGCCTCCGGGGCGGAGGACTGATCATGGAATACATCATCCTTTTCGGCCTTCTGGCCATTCTTCTGGCCATCGGCGTGCCGGTCGCCTTCTCCCTGCTGGCTGCGACCCTGGCCACAGTGCTGTACCTGGCCCTGCCGCCGATCGTGGTGTTCCAGCAGATGGGATCCGACATCACCTCGGTCGCCCTGCTGGCCATTCCCCTGTTCATCTTCACCGGCGAGTTGATGATGAAGGGCGGCCTGTCCGACCGGATGATCGCCCTCGCCTCCTCCATGGTGGGCCATATCCGCGGCGGCCTGGGCCAGGTCACGGTCGTCGGCTCGACCCTGTTCGGCGGCGTCTCGGGCAGCGCCATCGCCGACGTCTCGGCCATCGGCGGCACCATGATCCCCCAGATGCAGAAGCGCGGCTATGACAGCGACTACGCCGTCAACGTCACCATCTCGGCGGCGCTGGTGGCCCTGCTGGTGCCGCCCTCACACAATATGATCCTGTATTCGGCCTCGGCCGGGGGCGGAGTGTCGATCTCCGACCTGTTCGCGGCGGGCATCCTTCCGGCCGGCCTGCTGGCCATGTCCCTGATGGTCACCGCCTATGTCCTGGCGCGGCGCCGCGGCTATGCCGCCGAACCCTTCCCGGGCTTCGGGACCGTGCTGACCCGGCTGGTCGCGGCCATCCCCGGCCTGCTGCTGGTCGGCATCATCTTCGGCGGCATCCGGGGGGGCGTCTTCACCGCGGTCGAGAGCGCCTCCATCGCCGTGGTCTACGCCACCGTCGTGACCGGCATCGTCTATCGCCACATGAGCTGGACCGCCTTCAAGGCCGCCTGCACCGGCGCGGCGCGAACCTCGGGCGCCGTGCTGTTCATCATCGGCTGCGCCGGCGCCTTCGGCTGGCTGATGGCCTATATGCAGGTGCCGACCATGATGGTCGATCTGCTGCAGACCCTGACCGACAACCCGATCCTGATCCTGCTGCTGATCAACGTCATCCTGCTGGTGCTCGGCACCTTCATGGACATGGCGCCGCTGATCATCATCTGCACGCCGATCTTCCTGCCTGTGGCCAAGGCCTATGGCGTGGACCCGGTGCAGTTCGGCGTCATCCTGCTGCTCAACTGCGGCATCGGCCTGATCACTCCGCCGGTCGGATCGGTGCTGTTCGTCGGCAGCGCCATCGCCCGCGTGCCGATGACCCACAGCCTGCGCTCGATCTGGCCCTTCTATCTCGCTTGCACCGGGGTGCTGATGCTGGTCACCTTCGTCCCGGCGCTTTCGCTGTGGCTGCCCTCGCTGATGAAATGACAGACCCGCTGGCCGTTCGCCCGGCCGAAGACTGCCGCTGGGACTGCGTCGCCCTGGGCGAGGTCATGCTTCGTCTCGACCCGGGCGAGGGCCGGATCCGCACGGCCCGGTCCTTCCAGGTCTGGGAGGGCGGCGGCGAATACAATGTCGCGCGCGGCCTGCGGAAAACCTTCGGCCTGCGCACCTCGGTCGTCACGGCCCTGCCGCGCAACGAGATGGGCGCCCTCGCCGAGGACCTGATCCTGCAGGGCGGCGTCGATACGTCCCACATCCTGTGGCGCGAGGCTGACGGCGTAGGCCGCAACACCCGGATGGGATTGAATTTCACCGAGCGCGGGTTCGGCGTGCGCGGCGCCCTCGGAGCCTCGGACCGGGCCAATTCCGCCGCCTCACAGATGCGGCCGGATGAGGTCGACTGGGACGCCCTGTTCGGCGGAGAGGGCGTGCGCTGGCTCCACACCGGCGGCATCTTCGCCGCCCTGTCGGAAAGCACGGCCGCGACGACGCTCGCCGCCATCCGCGCCGCCAAACGCCACGGGGTCGTGGTCAGCTACGACCTCAACTACCGCGCCAGCCTGTGGTCCAGCCATCCGGACCCCGACGCCGCCCGTCGGGTCAACCGGGAGATCGCCGGCCTGGTCGATGTGTTGATCGGCGACGAATATGCATATGAGTCCTGCCTCGGCATCAGCGGTCACGCCCCGCGCGCGGACCCGACCGACGCCGCGCCGTTCGACGCCCTGGTCGCCCGCGCGGCCGCCGACCTGCCCAATGTCAGGATTTTCGCCGCCACCCTCCGCGACCCGATCTCGGCCTCGATCAACCGCTGGGGCGCTGTCCTCTGGGCAGGCGGAAAACGCTATGCCACGGCGGTGCGCGAGATCGCGGTTCTCGACCGCGTGGGCGGCGGCGACGGCTTCGTCTCGGGCATGGCGTACGCCTTCCTGAACGGCCTCGGATCCCGGACAGCGGTCGACTATGGCGCGGCCCACGGGGCGCTGGCCATGACCACCCCCGGCGACAACGCCATGACGTCCCGGGATGAGGTCGCCGCCCTCGCCGACGGACGCGGGGCGGCGGCGATCCGTTAGTCTGTCCATGACTTCCGGTTGTCGGGAGCATCCCTCTGAAACCACGCCGATTCAGTCCGCATACGCATTTTTGACTACAGCGGCGGCGCAACCACCGGGATTGAATCGTGGACAAATTGACAAGCGGGGCTGTTCATTCACATTTCTGTATGCAACCTCGGCTATGTGCATTCATTAAGTGCCACTCAACCCCGGAGACTGACTGATGAAGAAAACCATTGCAGCCATCACAGCCGGCCTCCTGCTCGTCGCAGGTCAGGCCGCCGCCCAGAACAACAGCGCGACCGTCCGCGTCGGCGACCGTATCGGCGCTGAAGCCGGCGCCTCGAGCGAGTTCGCCGGCGTGCCGATCGCTGTGCTGCTCCTCGGCGGCGCCGCGCTGATCACCCTGATCGTCGTCGCCACCGATGACGACAGCGAGAGCGACTAAGCCTTTCGACCGTTCTGGTCACAAATATCGCCCCCGTCGCGCAAGCGGCGGGGGCTTTGCTTTGCGCCCCGCCGCGCGGCCGGACTCAGGCCCGCTCTTCCTCGTCTCCGCAGAGCGAACACTGGAAGCGGGCGACCTTTGACTTCGACGGCACGGGCCTGAGAACCGAAGTCCGGCCGAACTCGAACCGGCATCGCTTGCATTCGTCGGCCTGCGGCTCCCGGGCGGCAAGCACCCGTTCAATGGCCGCCGCCTTCTCTGCGACCCTCGCGCGAGCCCGTGCTTCATCCGCCTGCGCCCGGGCGATGTCCTGGTGCGCATCCGCCTTCTCGCGTTCGAGCCGTTCCACAAGCCGGCGTCGGTAGAGGTCGTTGTCCGCCATTCCATCCCCTCTTGCTGGTCCGCAGCGAGAGACAGAAGAGAACGAGAGTCAACGACGCGCCGTCGACCGGATGCGCTTTCCGGTTTCCCGGTCTAGGCTCCCTCCGACACGAGCCGGGAGGGACCGTATGACCGACAGCGCCGCCGCCGAGGAGCACACCGTCGATCGCAACGACCGGCTCGTCATCCTCGCCTCCTCGGTGGGGACGGTGATCGAATGGTATGATTTCTATCTGTACGGTTCGCTGGCGGCGATCATCACCGTCCAGTTCTTCTCCGGCGTCAACGAGACCACCGGCTACATCTTCGCCCTGATGGCCTTCGCCGCGGGCTTCGCGGTCCGGCCGTTCGGGGCCGTCTTCTTCGGCCGGCTGGGCGACCTGTGGGGGCGCAAGAACACCTTCCTGGTGACCATGCTGCTGATGGGACTGTCGACCTTCGTCGTCGGCCTGCTGCCGTCCTACGCCGCCATCGGCGTGGCCGCGCCGGCGATCCTGATCGCCATGCGGCTGGTCCAGGGCCTCGCGCTCGGCGGGGAGTACGGCGGGGCCGCGACCTACGTCGCCGAACATGCGCCACCCGGAAAGCGCGGCTTCTACACCTCCTTCATCCAGATCACCGCGACCGCCGGGCTGATGCTGAGTCTGCTGGTCATCCTGGGCGTGCGCACCGCGGTCGGCGAGGACGCCTTCAAGGACTGGGGCTGGCGCATTCCCTTCCTCGTCTCGATCCTGCTGCTCGGCGTGTCGCTATGGATCCGGCTCAAACTGGCCGAGAGCCCGGCCTTCGCCCGCATGAAGGCCGAGGGCAAGGGTTCGAGGACGCCGCTCAAGGACAGTTTCGCGAAATGGCCCAACCTCAAACTGGTGCTGCTGGCCCTGGTCGGCCTGACGGCGGGCCAGGCGGTGGTCTGGTACACCGGCCAGTTCTACGCCCTGTTCTTCCTCGAGAAGACGCTGAAGGTCGACGGCCCGCTGGCCAATATCCTGATCGCCGTGGCCCTGCTGCTGGCCACGCCCTTCTTCGTCTTCTGGGGCTGGCTGTCAGACAAGGTCGGCCGCAAGCCGATCATTCTCGTCGGCTGCCTGCTGGCCGCCCTGACCTATTTCCCGCTGTTCCACGCCCTGACCGGCGCGGCCAACCCACAACTGGCGGCGGCCACGGCCACCGCACCTGTAAGCGTGTACGCCGATCCCGCCGACTGCGCCCTGCAGTTCGACCCGATCGGCAAGACCGTGTTCGACAGTTCCTGCGATCTGGCCAAGTCCTGGCTGGCCAAGGCCGGGGTGACCTACGCCAACATCGCCGCCCCGGCGGGATCGACAGCCGAAGTCCGTATCGGCGATGTGGTCGTGACCAGTTTCGACGGCGCGGCGCTCTCCCGCCCCGACTTCGCCGCCCGCAAGACAGAATGGGAGGCCGGCCTCGGCGCCGCCCTGGCCGCCGCCGGCTATCCCGCCAGGGCTGACAGCGCCCTGGTCAACAAGCCGCTGGTCGTCGCCATCCTGTTCCTGCTCGTGATGTATGTGACCATGGTCTACGGCCCGATCGCGGCGGCCCTGGTCGAGATGTTCCCGACCAATATCCGCTACACCTCGATGTCCCTGCCCTATCACATCGGAAACGGCTGGTTCGGCGGCTTCCTGCCCACCACGGCCTTCGCCATGGTCGCGGCCACGGGCAATATCTACTACGGCCTGTGGTATCCGGTGGTGGTGGCCCTGGTCACCGTGGTAGTCGGCTTCCTGTTCATCCGCGACCGCAAGGACGTGGACATCCATGACTGAGGCGCCAGCAGAGGATCGGTCGCAGCGCGACTAACACGATCCCGGAAGTCCGGGCGCGCTGACGGCCTCTCCTGATTAAAGCAGGGCGGCGGCGCTGCGCTTTTCCTCGCGGCGCTCATCCGCCTCGACCTGGGCCTCGTCCATACTGCCAATGGCAGCCGCCGTTCGAGCGTCCTCGGCCGGACTGCGTCCCGGCCGCAGCACATAGGTGGCCAGCAACCCGACGACCAGAAGCAGCAGGACGCCGATGACGATCTGTACGAGCAACGGGTCCGCGCGTTTTATCTTGAAAGGGTCTCGCGCCATCAGCTGGCTCCAAATGCCCGGAACACGCCGGCCGGCGCTTCTATCAGAGAGATGGAGTGATGGCGATTCGTCTCTCCGTCGCCAGCACGCGGCCGGTCAGGGCGCCTGGCGCCGGCGAGCGAGCGTACACGGATTTCCCTGTCACCCCTCCAGACTACGATTTTGGATTTGCATCCACCGCCCGCGCGGTATGCATGCCGTCGGATGGCAGACACCCCGGCTTCCTTGGCGCCTCGCTGACCGAGTCTGCTTCGTCACAGATGAAGGACGTCTCCATGAGCGACCCGGACCTCTATCCCGTCCCCCCGGCATGGGCGCAGCGCGCGCGAATGACGAAGTCGGAATACGAAGCCGCCCGCATCGCCGCCCGCGAAACCCCCGACGTCTTCTGGGCCGGGCAGGCCCGCCGCCTCGACTGGATGACCGCGCCCACCTCGATCAAGGACGTGTCCTTCGACAAGGCCGATTTCCGCATCCGCTGGTTCGGCGACGGCGTGCTCAACGTCGCGTGGAACTGCCTCGACCGGCATCTGGCCGAACGCAGCGATGAGACGGCGATCATCTGGGAAGGGGATGAACCGACCCAGTCCGGCGGCCTGACCTATCGCGAGCTCCACGCCGAAGTCTGCCGCATGGCGAATGTCCTGAAGGGCCTCGGCGTGGTGAAGGGCGACCGCGTCACCCTCTATCTGCCGATGATCCCGGCGGCGGCCGTGGCCATGCTGGCCTGCGCCCGCATCGGCGCCGTCCACTCCGTCGTCTTCGGCGGCTTTTCGCCCGACAGCCTGGCGGGCCGGATCGAGGACTGCGGCTCGAAGATCGTGATCACCGCCGACGAAGGCCTGCGCGGCGGCAAGCGCGTGCCGCTCAAGGCCAATGTCGACGCCGCCCTGGAACGGCCGGGCGCCGGCGTCGTCGAGACGGTGCTGATCATCTCCCACACCAACGCCGACATCCCGATCACAGCCGGCCGCGACGTCCGTTACGGCGAGGCCAAACACGGCGTCAGCGCGGACTGCCCGTGCGAGCCGATGAACGCCGAGGATCCACTGTTCATCCTCTACACCTCGGGCTCGACGGGAAAGCCCAAGGGGGTGCTGCACACCACGGGCGGCTATCTGTTCTGGGCCGCCTGGACGCATGAGCTGGTGTTCGACTACCGCCCCGGCGAGGTGTTCTGGTGCACGGCCGACGTCGGCTGGGTCACCGGCCACAGCTATTGCGTCTATGGCCCGCTGGCGAATGGCGCGACGACCCTGATGTTCGAGGGCGTGCCCAACTATCCCGACTACAGCCGCTTCTGGCAGGTCATCGACAAGCACCAGGTCGAGATCTTCTACACCGCCCCCACGGCGCTGCGGGCCCTGATGCGCGAGGGCGACGGGCCGGTGAAGGCGACCAGCCGCAAGAGCCTGCGTCTGCTGGGCAGCGTCGGCGAGCCGATCAATCCCGAAGCCTGGCGCTGGTATCATGAGATCGTCGGCGAGGGCCGCTGTCCGATCGTCGACACCTGGTGGCAGACCGAGACCGGCGGGATTCTGGTGTCGCCCCTGCCCGGCGCCACGGACCTCAAACCGGGCTCGGCGACCAAACCCCTGCCCGGCGTCGAGCTGCAGCTGGTCGACGCCGACGGCGTGGTGCTGGAGGGCGCGGCCAGCGGCAACCTGTGCATCACTGACAGCTGGCCGGGCCAGATGCGCACCGTATGGGGCGACCACCAGCGCTTCTTCGACACCTATTTCAGCGCCTATCCGGGCAGATATTTCACCGGCGACGGCTGCCGCCGCGACGAGGACGGCTACTACTGGATCACCGGCCGGGTCGACGACGTCATCAACGTCTCCGGCCACCGCATGGGCACGGCCGAGGTCGAGAGCGCCCTGGTCCTGCACGGCGCCGTGGCCGAGGCGGCCGTGGTCGGCTTCCCCCACGACATCAAGGGCCAGGGCATCTACGCCTATGTCACCCTGAACGCCGGGGTCGAACCGCACGACGACCTGAAACGGGCCCTGGTGATCCACGTCCGCAAGGAGATCGGCCCGATCGCCGCCCCCGACGTGATCCACTGGGCGCCGGGCCTGCCCAAGACCCGTTCGGGCAAGATCATGCGGCGGATCCTGCGCAAGATCGCCGAGGGGGAGATCGATGCGCTGGGCGATACATCGACGCTGGCGGACCCGGGGGTGGTGGAGGAGTTGGTGAAGGGAGCCTCAAAGCCGCGCTGAGATCTCCGTGGCGCTGACGCGGATACGTCTTTCAACGGGCGAGCGACCCCTTGGGATGAAACGGCTTCGGCCAGGTGGCGGGATCAAGGCCGAACGCGCAGTAGAGGCCGTAAAGCAGCCGCTCGTACCCGAACCCGACGCACCCTGAAACGAGCCCCGGCCCCCCGGCGCCGGTGATCGAGAACGCGTTGACCAGACTGGCGGAATGATTGTTGAAGGAGGCGACCGATATCCAGCGTTCGTCGCCGGGGACGCGCAACCGGACTTCGCGCTTGAGTGCGAAGGCGGTCTGGAACAGGCGCTTACCGTCCGAAGACGATGCGAAAAACGGATCGTTCGCGGTCGTCGCGCGAAAGCCGACGTCCCATTCGCGCAAGAGATCCAGAAACCAGTCGAAATAGTAGTCGAGCTCGCGCGCCACATGTTCGGCGCTGCCGAAGAGCCGACCCTCTGACCCCCTCCGCCGGTAGGGGGCTCCGCCGCTCCTGCATCAACAGAGCGGATGGGCATACGAGAGCGCGGTCCCTCTTTGCGCCTCGCCGCGGCCGCCCGATTCCCATGTTGCGCGATTGTTCATACAGGGAAGGGCAGCGCACAACTTTTCCGCCGCCGACCCTACCTTTCTCCTGCAAAATCATCTAGGTGGCGCGGCGGGGAAGGAGACGGCGAACGATCAAGCCCGTCTCCGGGATTTCATTATCAAGAGTTGCAGCGCCAACATGGTCGAACAAACAGGCAAAAGCGTCCGCGTGGCGCTCATCGGTTGTGGCCGCTGGGGGCGCAACCTCGCGCGCGTCCTGGCGCGGCTCGGCGCCCTGGAGGTGATCGTGGATCCGGCCGTCGTGGCGCTCACGCCGTATGCCGAAGAGCTGGGCGTGCGTATAGTCAGTGATCTGGACGCCGCCTTCGCCGACGGGATCGACGCGGTGGTCATCGCCGCCCCGGCGGTGGATCACGCCTGGCTGGCGCGCCGGGCGCTGGAGTCCGGCAAGCCGGTGTTTGTCGAAAAGCCCCTGGCGCTTGAGCTGGAGGACGCGGAGGCGCTGGCTGTGCTGGCGAAGGAGCGCGGCCTGACGCTTATGGTCGGCCACCTGCTGCAGTATCACCCCGCCTTTGTGACGCTGAAGAAACTCGTCGCCGCCGGTGAGATCGGCGAACTGCGGCATATTACATCTCACCGGTTGAACCCGGGCGCGATCCGTACCGAGGAAAATGCGCTCTGGAGCATGGCGCCGCACGACTTCTCCATGATTCTCGGCCTGGCCGGTGCGGAACCGGATCAGGTTTCAGCCTTGCCCGTCCGGGTGGTGAACCCGTCGATTCCCGACCAGTATTTCGTTCAGCTTCGCTTTACCGGCGGCCTTACCGCCCAGGTCAACGTCTCCTGGATCTCGCCCTACAAGGAGCACAAGCTGACGGTGCTCGGAACCAAGGGCGCCCTGGTCTTCGAGGACACAGCGTCCGAGCGCGACCGCAAGCTTGTCATCTATCGGGACTATGTGGACGTGACGGGAGCCGGACCGCGCTTCGTGAAGAGCGAGGGCGAGCCGGTCGCCTGGCCTGCTGAAGAGCCGCTGGAGGCTGAATTGAGAACCTTCCTGGCGGCTGCGCGGGGCGAGGAAGAGACCCGTACGGGACCGGAGGAAGCCATTCCCGTCCTGCGACTGCTCCGTCGCGCCGACGCGGCGGCGATGGGCGGCTCATGAGTCATCAACTAAGCGAATTTCAGGGCCTCGCCGGACTGGACGTGCTGCGCGACGGGCCGTTTGTGCTCACCGGCAAGCTGTCCACGCTCCTTGACGGACTGTGCGTGCCTCTGCGCTCGGCGAAATATCTGGACGAGGTCAACGCCAACCCGCGGGTCGCCGCCGTCATCACCACGCGCGATATCGCCGCAGGCCTCGACCCCCGGTTTGCGGTGGCGATCGCCGAGAAGCCGGATACGGCTCACGCCGAACTGCACGCCCGCCTCGCGGAGAAGCGCGAGGCCGAACTGCGCGCCCGTCCCAACCGGATCGACCCCAGCGCCGTCATCGACCCTTCCGCCCGGATCGCTGACCATGGCGTGGAGATCGGCGCACGGGTGCGCATCGGCTCTCACGTGTCGATCGCCCCCGGCGTCGTCGTGGAAGATGATTGCGTGCTCCATCCCGGGGTCAGTCTGGGTGTTCCCGGCTTCAACACCGGAATCATTGGCGGGCGCCAGCGCATCATCCCCCAGCTCGGCGGTGTCCGGCTGCGGCCGTACGTCGAGTTGCTGGCGAACGTCTGCGTGGCCCGCGCGTTGTTTGGCGGCGAGACCACCCTTGGCGAGGAGACGGTGGTCGACAACCTGGTCTATATCGCCCACGACGTTCAGATCGGACGTCGGGTCCAGATCTGCGCCCTGGTCAATATTCTCGGCCGCGTCGAGATTGGGGACGAGGCCTATATCGGACCATCCTCGGTCATCATCAACGGGGCCCGCATCGGCGAAAAGGCCAAGGTCAGCATCGGCGCCGTCGTGACGCGCGATGTGCCCGCCGGCGCCACGGTCAGCGGCAATTTCGCCATCCCCCATGATCGGTTCCTGACCCATCTCCGCTCTGTTCGCTAATCCGGAATTTCCATGCAGTTCATCGACCTGAAGACCCAGTACGCCCTGCTCAAGCCAGAGATTGACGCGCGCATCCAGGGCGTCCTCGACGCGCAGGCGTTCATCCAGGGCCCGGAGGTCCGGGAGCTTGAGACCGCGCTGGGTGCGTTCAGCGGCGCGAAACGGGTTGTGACCTGCGCCAATGGCACAGACGCCCTGCAGCTCGCCCTGATGGCGTTGGGCATCGGCGCCGGCGACGCGGTCTTTGTTCCCAGCTTCACCTATACGGCGACGGCCGAGGTGATCCTGCTCCTGGGCGCCCGCCCTGTGTTCGTGGATTCGGACCCCGACACCTTCAACATCGACTTCGACAGCGCCGAAGCGGCCATCGAGCGGACGCAGAAGGAAGGCGTGCTGCGCCCCGCCGCCCTGATGACCGTCGATCTGTTCGGACTGCCCGTGGACTACGACCGCGCCCGGGACCTGGCCAACAGGCACGGCCTCGCCCTTATCTCCGACGCCGCGCAAGGGTTCGGCGCCAGCTTCAAGGGCCGTCGCGTCGGCTCGGGCATCGCCGACATCACCACCACGAGCTTTTTCCCCGCCAAGCCCCTGGGTTGCTACGGCGATGGCGGCGCGGTCTTCACCGACGATGACCGGATCGCCGACGTGATCCGCTCCATCTGCCTGCACGGCAAGGGCGCTGAGAAGTACGACGTGGTCCGCGTCGGGGTGAACAGCCGCCTCGACACGCTTCAGGCCGCCATTCTGCTGCCCAAGCTGGCGGCGTTCGGCGATGAACTCGAAAAGCGGCACGCGGTCGCACAGCGTTACACCGAGCGCCTGAAGGGTCACGTCGCCACGCCGCAGGCCGCCGAGGGCGACGATCGCTTCGCCTGGGCCCAGTACACCGTCAAGGTCGCCGACCGTGATGGTGTCCAGGCTCGCCTCAAGGCCGCGGGCGTCCCGTCCAACGTCTATTACCCCCGCCCGATGCACCTCCAGTCCGCCTACCTGGAATACGGCGCCGGAGAGGGCTCCCTGCCGGTCGCCGAGCAGTTGTCCCAGTTGGTCCTCAGCCTGCCCATGCACCCCTATCTGTCAGACGAGGAGGTCGATCAGGTGTCGTCCGCCCTCATCTCCGCCATAACCCCCAACGTTTGAGCATCAGCCGTGAACGAACATTCGACGTCGCAGTCCCCCGCACCGGCCGTAGCCAAATTCATGGACCTGGTGGAGCAGCGCAAGGCGCGCATCGGCATCCTCGGCCTGGGCTATGTGGGCATTCCCCTGGCGCTGCGCTTTCATGAGGTCGGCTATCCCGTCCTCGGCTTCGATATCGACGACCAGCGCATTGCGGACCTGAACGCCGGCGAGAGTCCGATCAAGCACATCCCCTCCAAAGACATTGCTGCGATGGCGGCAGGCGGCTTTGAGGCGACGTCCGACTTCTCGCGCATCGGCGAGGTCGAGGCCATCATCATCTGTGTCCCGACCCCGCTGAGCCGGCACCGCGAGCCGGACCTCTCCTACATTGTCGAGACCATGAAGGCGATCACGCCGCATCTGCGCGCGGGCCAGATGCTGTCGCTGGAAAGCACGACCTGGCCGGGCACCACCGAGGAAGTCCTGCGTCCCTTCATCGATGGACGAGGGTTCACGATCGGCGACGATTTCTTCCTCGTCTATTCGCCCGAGCGGGAAGACCCCGGCAACCCGAATTTCAGCACCCATTCCATCCCGAAAGTCGTCGGCGGCTCCACGGCCGCCTGCCGACAAGTCGGAGAACGCCTCTACAGCGTGGCTGTGGACAAGATTGTGCCGGTCTCCTCGACCCAGGCGGCCGAACTGACCAAGCTGCTCGAGAACATCCACCGCGCAGTCAACATCGGCCTGGTCAACGAGATGAAGATCATCGCTGACAAGATGGATATCGACATCTTCGAGGTGATCGACGCCGCCAAGACCAAGCCGTTCGGCTTCACCGCCTACTACCCGGGGCCGGGCCTCGGCGGGCACTGCATCCCGATCGACCCCTTCTACCTGACCTGGAAGGCCAAGGAATACGGCGTGTCGACCCACTTCATCGAGTTGGCCGGCGAGATCAACCGCGACATGCCTCAATGGGTGGTGGCGAAGATCGCCGACGCGCTGAATGATCGTCAGAAATCGCTGAAGGGGAGCCGCATCCTCGCTCTGGGGATCGCCTACAAGCGGGACGTCGATGATATGCGGGAATCGCCTTCCGTGCTGGTCATGGAGCTGCTGCGCGACCGCGGAGCGATTGTGGAATATTCTGATCCCAACGTGCCGATCTTTCCCAGGATGCGTGAGCACAAATTTGAACTCTCCTCCATAGATCCCACGCCGGAAGTGCTGGAATCCTATGATGCCGCCATACTTCTAACGGACCACTCGGACTTCGACTACGCCACAATTCTGAAGCATTCGAACCTTGTGGTCGATACGCGCGGAAAATACCGAGAAGAACATCCAAACGTCATCAAAGCGTGAAACTGGAGGATAACTGAATATGGGCGCTTTTCCCGAGTACGCGAAATTCATTTCCGAGATCGCGGAAGCGGGATACCGGTTCGCTACGATGTCTGCTGGTGCCCCCTCTCCGGAGACGACTATCTATTTGCGACATGATATCGATTTCGACACGGAGTACGCGCTCCGCATGGCCAAGATTGAAGCGCAAATGGGAGTGGCGGCAACATACTACTTCATGTTGTCCAGCGACTCCTATAACCCCCTGTCGTCCTACAACTCACACAGGATACGTGAAATTGCAGCCTTGGGACACAAGATAAGCCTACACTTCGATCCAGTGATCTATGACGACATGGAGCAGGGGTTGTTAAGAGAGGTTGCCGTCTTCCGGGACGCGTTTGGTGTACCGGTTGATATCATTAGTATACATCGACCGAACGAGGCCATCTTGTCTCATGAGGGCGAGATAGCGGGTATCGCTCACACCTATCAAAGTCGATATTCAAAAGATGTCTTCTATTGCTCCGACTCCCAAGGAAGATGGCGATTTGGCAGTCCGCTTGACAGCCAAGCGTTCGCGAACAGAACCACGATTCACCTCCTGACCCATCCGATCTGGTGGGTTCGAGGAGAGGCGGAATCCCAGGCGCAGCTCGACGGATATGTGAGTGATCGGATTGAAAGATTCCTCACTCACATCGAGGCCAACTGCAGATCATTCAGCAAGGCCCTCTCCGTTCACAACGTGGCCTATTGATGAGGCGGTATTTTCCGTCGACGAACGATGTGGTTGATCCAGGGTGTAAAACTCTGTCCTCTAGACTTGACCATAATTCGGCCCAGGCGCCGTTCGGGATTGAGATAGCGCGGCACCCGACCGGTTCCGGGTGCCAACGAGGATGCCAGAAATGAAGATCGACCAATATTATGGAAATGGACGATCAAACGGCGGTTTTTCACTATACGGTATCTTGTCTGTTGTCTTCGTATTTGTTCTTCTAATTCAGCTCTGTCGCTCCATGGCTATCGACACGTTCGGCCTGACTGGCACACGTCTTGATCTGGCCGGATTTGCAATTTGCCATGCCATCGGGGCCGCGCTGATCGCGCGTGCCGTTATAAGCAGGAGGTTAATGGCCGATGTACTCCTGCTTTGCGTGCTTTTGATATCCTATATCGCAACTGTCGTCGCGAACACGGCGATCGATACTTCCCTTCTAGCCATGTTTCTCTCCCGATACGGAATTCTGAACTGGCTGCTTCTTGGCGTCGGGACAGCCGCTGCCGCAAGTTACATTCACTTGCCCATAGCTTCTCCTCAGGCGCGACTACAAAAACGCTTGTTCTTATCAATCACCGTGATCGTCGGGATAATCCTAACGCTTTTTTCCGCGACCTACTTAAGTTATCCGGTATTTAGCCTGTCTTACCAATCTGTCGCTAATAATCTTATTCTGATATTGCTGATATTGATGATATTTACCCAAGTAATATGGGGAGGTAAAGTCCCCATTCCCGTCGTGGTTGGGCTGCTGGTCATAGGCACTTTGGCTGTCACGGCGGTTGCCCGGATGCAGTCGACATCAATTGTCGGGTTCTGGATGGTCGGTCTGCTCGTTTATTTTTGGGCGGCTTTGTCGAAATTGACATTAAAATACAAGATAATTGCCTTTGCATCTTTGTCTTTTGTTGCCATTATTTATCTTAAAAGCGACCTGTTCACGCAGACCCTCGAAAGTACCCGCTTTGCTGTTCTTCTTGGCGGTGGTGGACTTTCGTCGCTCGACGGACGGCTGGAGTTGATGAGCGACTTCGGCAGACAATTTGCCGTGGGGCCGGTCTTCGGTCACTTTTCCGCTGAGGTGATGGCCGGTTCAGGGATAGGAAATTACCCGCACAGCCTGCTGTCGTTCCTCACGCACACGGGGTTGGTGGGCACGGCCCTTTTGTGCGTCGTGCTGTTCCTGTCCTACTCGCGCAGGTTTCCGGTGCGCCGTCTGAGCCAGCCCGACGTTCAGCAGTTGATGTTCATGAGCGCCATCTTGGCCCTCGGAACAGCGTACACATTCATGACCTGGTCGGTTTTCTGGTTCATGTTGGGATTCATGTGCAAGATGCCCATACCCAAGGCGGCGGGAGAGGCCAGATGATCGTCATCGTCGACTACGGGATCGGGAATCTCGGCTCCATCAAGAACATGTTGCGCAAGATCGGCGCGCCGGCGACGATCAGTTCAGACCCCGACGCGATAAGGTCTGCGGCCAAGCTGATCCTGCCGGGCGTCGGCGCCTTCGACACAGGCGCGCGGCAACTCCGGGAGTCAGGGCTTGTCGATCTCTTACAGGAGCGCGCACTGGAGGATCGCGTACCAGTCTTGGGCATTTGCCTAGGCGCCCAGTTAATGACGAGATCCAGCGAAGAGGGAGTGGAATCGGGCCTTGGCTGGTTCGAGGCGGAAACGTGCAGGATGACGTTCAATGATATTCCCGGAAAATGGCCACTGCCCAATATGGGCTGGCGGGAGGTGCAGTGCCGGGAAGGCTATCCTCTGATGCAGGGCTACGAAGCCTCGCCGCGATTCTATTTCGTTCACTCCTATTACATGAAGCCTGACAAGCCCGAGTTGGCCTCGGTGACATCGACCTATGGCTTCGACTTCGCCTGCGGGTTGAGCCGGGATAACCTTCACTGCGTTCAGTTTCATCCCGAGAAAAGCCATAGCTTCGGGATGCGCTTCCTCAGGAATTTCTCGGAGCTTCCTGCCTAATGCGCTCCCGCATCATACCGGTTCTGCTTCTTAAGAACGCTGGCCTCTACAAGACCCGCAAGTTCCGCGACGACGTGTACATCGGCGATCCAATCAACGCGGTCCGCATCTTCAATGAGAAGGAAGTCGATGAACTGGCCTTCCTCAGCATCGAGGCGGCGCGGTCTGGTGGCGATCCCGACCTCGAGACTCTCAAGAACATCGCAGGCGAGTGTTTCATGCCCCTTGCTTATGGCGGCGGGATCAAGTCGAGCGAGATGGTTCGGGAAATCCTGGCGATCGGGATCGAGAAGATCATCATCAACTCGGCGGGCTGGACCGACCCTGCCCTCATTCCCCACCTCACCGAACATTTCGGCAGTTCCACCATTGTCGGCTCCATCGACGTCAAGCGTAGCTGGACCGGCCGGGAACAGGTCATGATCCATGGCGGGCAGGAAAAGGTCGCGAGTTCGCCTGAAGACTGGGCGCGTGAGCTTGAACGCCGTGGAGTCGGCGAAATCATGATCAACGCCATCGACCGCGACGGGGAAATGATCGGGTATGACCTCGATCTCGTGCGCCGTATAGCCGCCGCCGTATCCGTTCCCGTGATCGCCGCGGGAGGGGCGTCCTCCATAGACGACCTGAAGTCTGCGGTCATCGACGCCGGCGCATCCGCCGCCGCCGCCGGAGCGCTGTTCGTGTTCCAGGGCAAGCACCGCGCTGTGCTTATTACCTACCCATCGTCGGCCGAACGTGACGGATTCTGACGGGTACCCATGACCTTCGTCCGAAATCTGCTGTCGGCCTTCAACCTTGGGCATGCCTCATTTGTCGGCAGTTCGGCATTGGTTCAACTCCTTCCGCTCCTGAGCGCTCCGATCATAGCAAGGCTCTATACGCCAGCGGAATTCGGCATTTATGCCGTGTTTTTTGCGCTCTCGTCCATCCTGGCGGGAATCTCGGCCTTAGCGCTGACGAACGCTGCCCTGCTGGAAGTCGAGGAAGTAGATGCTGCCCACGCCACGCTGCTCGCGATGACTGTCACCATCATCTTCTGTGCGGTGCTCATCGGCTTGGTATTTGGCGTTCCGCACGTGGCGATGGCGGCGATGTTCGGCGAGGCGGTCCTCCCCTACCTGCCTTGGCTGCCGCTGACCGCGCTGCTCTCGGGCATCTTCACCTGTCTCTACACTTGGGCGATCCGGTCCAAGCAGTTCCACCTACTGGCGCGAAACAGGATTGTGCTGGGGGTATCGACCGCGGGACTCCAGATCGGCATTGGCGTCATGAATCCCGGCGCCATTGGTTTCATCCTCGCCAACCTCTGCGGATACGGACTCGCCGTGATGCTGCTCGTGGCTCCATTCCTTGGGGACCTGAAGCGGTTAAGACCGGAATTTGGCCTCCGCTCAGGTTTGTACCGCTTCAAAAAGCACCGGACCCTGCCGCTCTGGACCGTGCCGGCCAATCTGGTGAATAGCGTCTGCGGATTTCTGCCCGAACTGATCATCGGGCGGCTGTTCGGGGTCGCGCAACTCGGTCAGTTTTCACTGGCCAGTCGAATGGTGAACTTCCCCCTCACCTTCATCGCCACCAGCGCTCAGGACATATTCCGTCAACAAGCGGCTCAAGAGTTCAACGAACACGGTCATTGCCGTCAAACATTCAATCGGTTCTTCCTTTTGATGGGGGTAGCGGCGGTCGCGTTTCTGGTTCCGATCATTCTGATCGTTCCCTATGTGTTTCCGATCATATTTGGCAGCCAATGGAACCAGTCAGGCGCGTTGATACAGGCCATCGGGTTATTGCTGATCGTCAGATTTGTTTCTTCGCCGCTGAGCTATGTCTGGATCATCCGCGGCCATCAGAAACTCGATTTCCTTTGGCAGACAGGCCTGATGGCGATCAGTCTGACAACGTTCCTGGTTCCGCCTTTGCTCAAACCCGGCGTTTCGTTATACGAAGTGCTGTGGGCCTACAGCATTGGCGTCGGGGCGTGGTACGTCTTCTGTCTGCTGGTGTCTCGCCAATTCGCCTACAGTCAAATCGACGCCTCCCGCGTCACAGCCCCGGGTTGACAGCGCCCCTCGTCGCCTGATTTTCCGAACCGCATGAAGTCAATCCATGAGCCATTTCAATAATCCGTTTACGGACATTCTGCACCAGCACCCCTATCGGGAGTGCCACCGATGCCTGATGGACACGTCAGATCCGAAGATCACCTTCGACGATGAGGGCGTGTGCAACCATTGCCGGGATTACGACGTCTATATGGCGCGGGCAGGAGATCCCTCCCAGCGACAGGCCAAGCTGGATGCAATGGTCGCTCACCTGAAGCGACAGGGCAAAGGCAAACCTTACGACTGCATCATGGGCCTCTCGGGCGGCGTGGACAGCTCTTATCTCGCCTGGCTGGCTGTCAAGAAGCTGGGTCTTCGGCCACTCGTCGTGCACGTGGACGCCGGCTGGAACTCCGAACTCGCAGTCAACAATATTCAGAACATCGTCCAGCGGCTCGGGCTCGACCTGCATACGCTTGTGATCGACTGGGAGGAAATCCGGGACCTGCAGCGGGCCTTCTTCCTATCCGGCATCGCGAACCTTGATGTGCCCCAAGACCATGCCTACATCGCGTCGCTAATGCAGGAAGCGCGGAAGTACGGTATTCGCGACATCCTGAACGGCGGCAATATGCAGACCGAGTCCATTTTGCCGAGCGCATGGGGCTACGACGCGTCGGACCCCGTTTCTATCAAAGGAATACACGCGCGTTTCGGGACCGTGCGGTTGAAGCGCTATCCGATGCAGACGAACTGGGACCGTCTAGTCGTGAATCCGTTCATTCGGCGCATGCGCACCCATCGCCCGCTGGAGTACATCGACTACAACAAGGACGCGGCTAAGGAACTGCTGAAGAGTGAACTGGGCTGGCGCGACTACGGCGGCAAGCACTACGAGTCCATATTCACCAAGTTCTTTCAGGCTCACTATCTTCCGACCAAGTTCGGCTACGATAAGAGATTGGCTCACCTGTCGAGCTTGATCGTGTCCGGACAGATGACCAAGCAGGAGGCGCGAGCAGAAATGCAGAACCCCCTGTACGACCCGGTCGAGCTCGAGGAGGACCGGAGTTATTGGGTCAAGAAGCTTGGCTTGAGCAGGAAGGACTACGACAAGGTGATGGCGGAACGGCCGTCCCTGTACACCGATTTTCCGAATAGCGAGAGCCTGTACAACCGTATTCGCGCTGTTGCGCGCCTGGTGGCCAAGGCGTACCGAAAAATCAAGCCTCGCTCATGACCGGAACCCAGGAGAATGCGGTCAAGGGACGGCTGAACCTGCATGTTTTCTTGTCGAGCGTCGAGAGCGAGACCCGACTCTTCAAAGAGGCCCGCTACACCTTGGAGCAAGGCATCTTCGACCGCGTTGTGGTGGTCGGATTGTGGGCCAAGGACCTGAAGCGCAGCGAGGTAACCAGCTACGGCCTTGAAATCGAACGCCTGACCGTTCTGATCAGACGGTACGGTGACGCCGAAATTCTGCGTCGACTCCCTATCCTTCGCAAGGTGGTTGCGGCGATAAGCATGCTGCAGTTCTATTCCCTTGCTGTTCGTCGCGCCCGGCAGCTCAGACCAAGCCATGTGAGCTGCCACAACCTCATGCTGCTTCCCCTTGCCTGGACGGCCGCCCGACTGAGTGGAAGCCGCCTGGTCTACGTGCCACATGAGTTGGAGGCACGCCGGGCGGGGCTGGGAACCGTGATGCAAAAGCTGCACGGGATGATGGAACGCGCCTTCATTAAGGCCGCCAGCCAAGTCGTGGTCGTCTGTGAGCCGATCGCGGAATGGTATCGTGACCGATATGGCCTCGCCAATGTCCACGTCGTTCGGAATGTGCCTGAACGGGACGCGCTCGAATTAAGAAAAGTATCATCTGGCGATTTTCGGCATCGTTTCAATATTTCTGACGACGCGACTGTATTCATCTACCAAGGTCTTTTTGGAAGGGCTCGAGGTACTGACCGGCTGTTGGAGATATTCTCCGGACTGGAGCCGGAACTGTGTCATCTCGTTCTGATGGGCTATGGGGAAGGAACGGACCAGTTGGAAGTCGATGAGTTCGTCAGCCGCCATTCGAATATTCATCATCAACCGGCCGTGCCCCGGGAGTGGATCATCTCTTACACCAGTGGAGCAGATATCGGTCTTATAGTCGTCGACAATGCCCCCCTAAGTTATCGGCACTCACTTCCAAACAAGTTTTTCGAATATGTGCATGCCGGCCTGCCAGTACTCGTCAGCGACAACCTCCAACATTTGTCAGAGATTCTCGAAGCAGGAGGCATCGGGTGGTCGGTTCCCTATGACGAGATCAGGTCCAAGATCCTCGAGCTCACGCGAACACGCCACACTGTTTACCGGGAGCGGGCCAGAGAGTTCGCCTCGAACGCCGTGTGGGAAGCGGATGCACGGGTATATGAAACCGTCTATCGATCCTGATGGACGAGAGCGATTAGCGGCCCGCACTTCGCGGACCGAGGTCAACCAACAGAGTGGAACGGAAGCAGATGGTCCTCGACCAACCGGGTGAACGGGGTGATGTGTACCCGAAGCGGAACCTCCGCACGTGCGCCCTGACGCTCTATGACGAAACAATTCCCGGCCTTACGTTTGACGAGGAAGGCGTATGCGACCTAGCCCGGAACTCCCTGTGGCGCCTTGAGAACGAGGTCTTCCGCGGCGACGAGGGACGGCGGCGACTGGAAGTCTGGGCGGACAAGATCAAAGCCACTGGCCGGGGCCGTGACTACGATTGCATTATCGGTCTCTCAGGTGGCGTGGACAGCAGCATCGTGGCAGCGCGCGTCATCGAACTGGGCCTGCGCCCTCTCGCCATTCACCTGGACAACGGCTGGAATACCGATACAGCGGTCGGCAACATCGAGCGGATCGTGAAGACCCTGAAAATCGACCTGATCACTCACGTTGTGGACTGGGAAGAGATGAGGGACCTGCAGCGCGCCTACATCAAGGCATCGGTTCTCGATCTCGAATGCGTGAGCGATCACGCTATCAATACCATCATATACCGGACCGCGCACAAGCGTGGAATTAAGTACGTTATACACGGTGGCAATGTCGCAACCGAGTCCACTATGCCAAATACTTGGGCGTACGACAAAAGAGATGGGAAGAATCTTCTCGCTATACATAATAAATACGGAAATGTTCGATTGCGGACCTATCCGTACATGCACCCACACCAGCTGTTTTGGTACCTGTTCATATCTGGTATAAAATCCTTTCCGATACTGAACTATATGTCATACAGTAAGGCGGATGCCATCGAGGAACTAAAAGAGCGGTTTGATTGGCGCCCATATCCGCGAAAACATGGCGAGAACCGGTTCACACGATTTTATCAAGAACTATATTTACCACAGAAGTTTTCCATAGATAAACGGATAGCTCATTACTCCGCTTTGATGCTTACCGGGGAAATGCCGCGCGAGACTGCAAACGACTTGATGCGTCAGCCGCTCTACACCCCGGAGGACGAACTGGAAGAGCTGGAGTTCGTGGCCAAGAAGCTTGGATTTTCCGTTGAAGAGCTTTCAACCCTCATGAGGGCGCCCCCACGCAATCATACAGATTTTCCGAATGCCGCAATGCTGTTTGATCACAATCGTTTCTCAGTCCAATTGGCTCGCAAATTGGCGAAGGGAGAGTTTCGCTGGTCACAGTTGCGGGAACTGAGAGCCAGATACCCTCAGCTATGAAAACGCACGTTCATCTATACTTTGCAGCGTGGCGTGGCGAATCCCGCGCATGGCGCGCCGGAACCACTGCGATCCAGGCCGGGCACGCCGACAACGTTCTCTATGTGGGCCACAAGGCAGTCGGGCATCCCGACAGGGAAGAGATTGCACCCAATCAGACCATTTTGAGAATCGGCACGGAGCCGCCGCGGCCTGGAAGCCCGCGCTTGCTGCGTGCCCTGGCGCTGCCGAGGTGGTGGCGGGCATGCCAACGCGATCTGGCCCCCAAGGACGTTTCTCTGGTCGTCGCCCACAGCCTCGCATCTCTCCCCATCGCCGTGTTGCTTTCGCGACATTGGCGGACTCCACTTCTGTATGACGCTCATGAACTTGAGACTCAACGAGAAGGTTGGAGTCGACCCATTCGTTTAATAGCTCAAGTAATGGAATGGCTTTTCATTCGATTCGCAGATCACACTGTTGTCGTCAATGACTCGATTAAAGACTGGTATAAAAGTCGATATCCTTTTGCTCGAATTACGACATTAAGGAATACGCCATCGACAGACCGCAGGCTCGCCCCTCCAGGACAGATGCGACGTGATCTGGGCTTGGGTGAAGACGATCTAATATTCCTCTACTTGGGACGATTCGGGCCAGGTCGAGGGATCGACCTCATGATAGAAGCATTCAAAAAACTCCCTACAAATAAGCACGCTGTCTTTCTTGGCGACGGTCCGTGGGAAGAATGGATGAAAGAAGAAGCCGGGAAACACGCCAACATCCACGTCTTGAAGCCCGTGTCGCCCGAAATTGTGGCGTCATATTCGTCTTCCGCTGACGTTGGTGTGTCAATCGCCAACGGGAAGTCCCTGAGCTACCATTACGGCTTGGGAAACAAGATTTTCGAGTATTCTTTAGCCGGCCTGGCGCTAATCGTCTCCGATATCCCCGAACAGCGGATTTATGTCGAGAATCACGCGAGAGGCTGGACTATTCCTGCATGCGCTCTCGAACTTGAAACGCTGGTCAGAAGTCTTACTCGTGAGTCGATCATGGCACGGCCTGAAAGGAAGCGATTTCCTCCCAGTTGGGAAACTGAGCGCCAGGTGTTGCTTTCGATCTTTCTTGAGTTGTCTAACAGCCCCCCATCAAGGGTTGACCAGACGCTTTAGCGCCGCCCTGAGAGCACGAAAGTCCTCGATGGGTTCGGCCGGAGAGCCCATGACCGTCATCTGGTCGCGAACGTCCTTGGTCACCACGGCGCCCAGTCCTACGGTGGCGCGTTCGCCGATCTTCACCTGATTCATCACCGTCGCCGATGGCGCCAGCCAGCTGTAGTCCGCGATGGAAACGCTGCCTCCGACCATGGCTTGGGCAATGATCGCGCAGTGACGGCCGACGGTTACGTTGTGGGCAATATGGACCTGATTGTCGATGCGCGCGAACGCCCGAATGATCGTATCATCCAAGGTGCCTCGGTCGATGCTCGTATTGGATCCAATTTCGACATCATCCTCAATGAGCACGCCGCCGAGATGAGGAAATTTCTCAAGCATACCGGCTGCGTTCCGCTCATAACCGAAACCATCCGCACCGACGACGGTGCCGGAGTTGATAATGACCCGACGCCCAAGAACAACATCACGCACCAGAGTGACATTGGCATGAAGCACACAATTTTCCCCGACTTGGCAATTTGGTCCAACAAAGCAGTGAGCCCCAACCGACACGTCGGCGCCTATCTTGGCTGTACTGTCGACGACAGCAGTCGGATGAATTCCAGGCGGCGGCGCTTCGTTCTTGAAAAACGCCTCCACGGATCGAAGAAAGGCTAGTCTCGGATTCTCAGCGACGATGATTGTGAAATCCCCCTGCCCGAGATGTTCCGCGTGTTCGAAGGAGCAAATCAGGATAGTTCCCTCACGCTTTTCGGTCGGCAGAACGGCGTCGATTCCCTCAAGATTCGGCTTGATGAACAGGAGGCGTCCGGGCGCGGCGGCCTTAACACCGGCGACCCGCGTCACCAGGCGGTCCGGGTCCCCAACGATCTCCGAGACCAACACGCCCAATTCACGAGCTATCGTTCCGGCTGTGATGCTCATCGTGCGATCTCTCTTTCGTGTTGCGGACTGCAGCTCTGCTGCCAAAGCAGATTGGCGTGAGATTTGTGACTGGCGATTTCATCGCTTTCCGAACCATTGATGATTCGGCGCTCTTGAAAGGAAATCCCCGCTTGGGAGCATGAGCGGAAAGGGTTGCAGTGTTCAAGCATTTTGAAAGAGACGAAAGTATTTCCGGAGCCCCCGCTGCCCAGCCCGCTGGACAGCCGAATGACTTGCTGCTCATCGCTATCCGGAAGTTCAGGATGGTAGCGGCGCCAAACATGGCTTTCTCCAAAGCTGGACTGTTAACGCCGGACGACTAATCGAAATCACCGGGCGATAACCCCATGATGAGGGCCTGTCCGCGCAGCGTGTGCGGAAGCCCTTGGGCCGGGCCGGACTCGAACTGGCCTGCCTCGTCTCATGGCCGATGTGCCGCCGCGATTTCGACGTGCGCGGCAAACGCGCGGTACACCTCTTCCGACTGAAATTCTCGCTGGAACAGTTGTCTGGCACGAACCCGACGCATCGCCTGCGCCTTCGAATCTGCCTCGACGTCCGCTAGGGCGTTGATGAAGTCCTCGTCGGTCTCGTATATCCAACCGCAATCCGCCTCGCGGATGTGGCGTCCAACTTCGCCGTCGAGGTGGGACACCACCGGCAGGCCGCTGTTGAGGTAGGCCCCAAACTTGTTGGGGCAGACGCTCAGGAAGTCCGGTGCGCTCGGATAGGGTATGATCCCAACCTGAGCCCGCTCAAGAAGCGCGCCTACCTCGAATTGATTGACCCAGCCATACAGCTCCACGGAGTCGCTGCTCATTGCGCGAAGGTCAGGCTCCAGCTCTCCTCCGCCACATATCACAAGCTTCCAGCGTTCTCGAAGGCTTGCCGATTCATTGAAAAGCTTGGCAATCCTGAGCAGGTCGCGACACGCGCGGCGCGTAAGCGCACCGGCATAACAGGCCACGAGACGCCCGTCCCTCAATCCAACCCCTTTGGCCTCCCAGAACGCCGCTGCCATATTGGTCTGATCTGACGTCGGTTCTGGGGCGTGGAAGGCCAGCGGGAACACAGCGTCCAAAGGTCCGGCTTGCCTCCCTGAGAATGACAGGGCGTAGTCGACCAGGCCTTGCGAAACGCCGACAATTCCGGTGGCGTTAGAAGCCGCGTGGCGCAACTGCTGATAAAACGGACCAAAGACCAGCGGGGCCAAAAACCTGGCCGGACCTGGAATTGATGCCGCGAATATTTCCGGCCACATATCCCTGATATCGACCAGGACCGGTATCCCCCATAGCTTTCCCAACCCCGTTGCGGCCTCGGCGAGATCCAGCGTCGGCAAACAACACACGATGACATCCGGGCGCGGCGCGTTCAGCGCCGCATTCAGGAAACTGCGGGCCTCCTCGCGATGGTTCAAAACCCGATCCAGAGAAATGTTTTTCCGGTAAGGCCTCCCGGTAAGGTAGCGGAAACTGACGCCTTCGACGAAATCCGGCAAAAGCGTCCTGTCCAGATGGACTTTCCGGGCATGACTAAAGCTGGATGTCCAACAGGTAACTGAGTGGCCTCTCTGGGCCAACATTAGGGCGAGAGAAGAAGAGCGCCCCAACTTGACAGACGAGTCAATAGGCACCATCTCGCCCGTCGTTGTGACCCAAACTCGCAGATCATTTTTCTTGTGAAGCATTCTATGTAGGCATCCGCGACACGTTTCATTAAACAGGACTTGGAGAAGGCGGATAGCCCATCCGGTCGTCCTCATACCAGCTATATCTGATATGTGGACGCCGCCATTCGTCATGGGTGACGCGAATCTGGGACGGCGGGGTGGAGAAGAACAAATTCTGCCGGGCCAAGGGTGTCCCCAGGGTAGAAAAAATGTCCAAGATGGAGGCGACTGCTTTGTCGCCTGACGCTTGGCCTATTGTTTCAACAGCCTGTTAGAGACAAGAGGCGTCCGGCCAGCCGGGCGGACTGGGTATGGAGGGACGCCGCGCTATCGTGCGCCGGCGCAGGCAAAAGGAGTAGTCGTGACCGAAACCTTGGGAATCGCGGGAAGCGGCGTGATCGCCACTGGTCTGGCGGCATGCGCAGCCCGTACCGGTGGGCATGTGCTGTGGGCCCGGTCCGAAGACTCTGCCGATCGGGCTCGCGTGGTGATCGCCAAGGTGTGCGAACGCTTGGGCGATAGCCATGTCGCGGCGAATGTCCAGGTCACCACCGACCTTGCCGAGATGTCACATGCGTCGTTCCTTGTGGAGGCCATCGCCGAAGATCTTGCACTGAAAAGCGAAATTCTTGGAAGGCTTGGAAAACTGGCGAGAACCGACGCCGTGATCACCTCGACGACCTCTTCGCTGTGTATCGAGTCTCTTGCCGCGGCATCGGGGCGGCCCGAATGCTTCTCCGGCTTGCACGTCTTTAACCCCGTGCCCAAAATGCGCTTGGTCGAGGTCGCTTTCCCAGCCAAGGCCACTACCGACACCCGTCGACGCGTTCACGAGCTTTGTATTGCGTTAGACAAGGAGGCTGTCGAGACGCCCGCCGTTCCGGGATTCGTCGTAAACGGACTGCTATTTCCTTTTCTCTTTAACGCGGTGGAGTATTTGGACCGCACCGGCTTGGCTCCGGAGACGATCGACGCCTGCATGCAGTTGGGAGCAGGGCATCCCATGGGTCCGATCACCCTGCTGGATTACATAGGACTGGATGTCTGTGTCGCCATCGGCGATGCTTTGGGGCTGGAAGTGCCGCACCGCCTCAGATCCTTAGTGGTTGAGGGCGCGACGGGAAAGAAGGCGCGCCGGGGTCTCTATCCTGCCGCTCACTATTCGACCTGAAAGTATGCACCGCACCGGCTTGAGGCAGAAGCCGCTGGAGAACGCATACGACGTTGACCTGCTCCTCTTGGTCCCGCGGTCATAATGGGAGGCCACAGGTTGCACAGCTGCTCCTGGGCCTCGGTGGGAGCGGCCGGGCGGCGCAGCCATAAACGTCGCGCAGCCGGCCAGCCGCTTGGTTCAGCCGCACGGTCTCCGGCGCGAGGCCGCCGTGGGCGGAGTGCGGTCGGACGCGGTGTGGTCGTGCCGCAACCGGCCAACGACGGCCCAGGCTTCCGCCAAGGTCGTAAACTCCTCCTCGTTCAAGCCCTCGTCGCGGAGCTTGCCGTTGAAGTATTCGACGAAGCCGTTTGGGCTCGCGAGGGTCGCTGTATCGCCAGCCGACGCCGGTCCGGTTGGCCCATACCAGCTGGGTTCTCGACGTTATCTCTGAGCCGTTGTCGCTAACGACCAGGGCCGGCTCGCCTTGCCGAGCGATCAGCGCATCCAGCTCTCGCGCCATGCGCCGACCACTGATGGGGGTGTCGACGGGCGCAGCGCGGCGTCCCCGCGACCAGCGGGCCCGCTCAGTTTTTTTCCCAAGAGATACTTCAACGGCCGCAGATCCAGCAGCGACTCCGCCCGCAGTATTTTTAGCCGTCGGCTCTCGTCCTCCGGCGTCTTCAGCGTCTGGGCGTCCGAGACTCTCATCCCGCTGTTTTGGTCTTCCAGCGATGGAGGTCTCGTCGCTGTTCTCGTGCCGCCGGAGATCTCCGCCGTCGCCAGCAGCGTCCTAGTCCCGCAGAATGCCTGTGATCCGCGCCTCGCTGAACCTGCTCTTCTTGATGTCCGTTTTCTTGTGTTCGAGTGACGCTCACTCAAACCGAGGGATCAGAAAGGCAGCAGGTCAACGTCTCGGAACGGCAGAAGATTTGCAGGGTCACATCCGGGAGGAAGCTCATGTCCAAGGCTGGGGCTGATGAGTCGGAACACTTCCGGTTCAATCCAGCCGAGTCACTATGGACTCTGCGCCTAGGCGCCCAGCAGCTCTCGTGTCCGGCGCGCGATAGCCGGGGCGTCCAGTTCGTAAACCTTGCGCAGGTAGCGCTGATCACCGACGACGGTGGGATAGATGTCGTCCAGACCAATCCGGAGAAAGCGTTTGGGCGCTACGCCGGCGCTCATGCAGGCTTCCGCGATCGCGCCGCCGAGCCCGCCGATGATGGTGTGCTCCTCCACCACCACGACCGCCCTCGCCGCCCCGGCGGCCGCGACCAGTGCGGGATCGAGCGGCTTCACGGTCGCAACCGCATGAACCGCCGCCGAAATTCCATTTTCGGCCAGCAGGTCTGCGGCCCGTACCGCTTCCTCGACAATCCCGCCCGTCGCGATGAGGCATACATCATCGCCATCGCGAACCTTGCGCGACTGGCCGAGGGTCACCGATGTCTCGGGCAGTCCCGCCGCGCTCTTGTCCAGCCGCAGATAGGTCGGACCGCGGCGGGCCGACACCTGCCGGGTCAGCTCCGCCGCCTCCCAGGGATCGCTGGGAGCCACAACGATCATATTGGGCAGCGCCCGCATGATCGCCAGATCCTCGGTTGCGAAGTGAGACATGCCCAGCTGACCATAGGAAAATCCGCCGCCGACCGACACGATCTTCACGTCCGCGTCGTGGTAGCAGACGTCGTTGCGGATCTGCTCGAGGCACCGCAGGGTCGGGAAATTGCCGATGGAGTAGGTGTAGACCTGGAAGCCTTCCAGGGCCATGCCGCACGCGATCGCGGTCATGTTCTGTTCGGCCACGCCCGCGTTGATGTAACGGTTGGGGAAGCGCGCGGCGAAGTCCTGCAGAACCCCGAAGCCCAGATCGCCCGTCACCAGAACGATACGCTCGTCAACGGCCGCCAGCTCGGTCAGGGCCCGGATGAAAGCGTCACGCATCGTTATGGCTCCGGTCGGTCGTCAGGGCGATTTCGATAGCATCCAGTTCCGCCATCGCGGCCTCGAACTCGTCGCCCTGCGCGGTTCGATAGTGCCAGAGGACGGTGTCCTCCATGAAGGAGACGCCCTTGCCCTTGGTCGTGTGGGCGATGATCATGCTGGGTCGCCCAACCTCAAGGGGCAGGCGCCCGAACAGGGCTGTCATGGCGGCGTGGTCGTGGCCATCGACCTCGCTTACCGCCCAGTTCATTGCCCGCAACTTGTCCGCCAGCGGTTCGAGGGCCAGGGTCTCCGCCACGGACGCCAGGCTCTGAATCTTGTTGTAGTCGATGATGGCGACCAGGTTGTCGAGCTTGTGGTGGGCGGCGAACAGGAAGGCCTCCCAGTTCGACCCCTCGTCACACTCTCCATCGCTCAGGACGCAGACGACGCGATGATCGGCGCCTTTCATCTTGCCCGCCAACGCCATGCCCGTTGCGACGCCCAGGCCGTGGCCGAGCGATCCGGTCGAGAACTCCACCCCCGGGACGCCCTTGTGGGAGACGTGGCCCGAAAGGATTGAGCCGTTCCCGTAGTAGGTGTCCAGCACCTCTTCGGAGAAGAAGCCGCGCTCCATCAGGGCGGCGTAAAGGCAGGACCCCGCATGGCCCTTGCTCAGGATGAACCGGTCCCGCTGATCCCACTCCGGACGGGCCGGATCCACATTCAGCGCCCCGCCGTAAAGAACCGCGATGATATCGGCCATCGAGAAGGCGGACCCGACATGTGAGCTCTTCGCCCGGCTGGTCATGCGCAGCGCATGTTTTCTCAGCCGGATAGCCAACGCCCGCGTATCGTTGTGTTGGTATAGCGTCATCTACACAGACCTTGGCTCTTTGCAGGGTTCCTGCCGGTGAGGTATCGGGGACGGCTCGCCCGCCCACCAGAGGGAATCTTCGCGCGTCTCATTTCGCGGTCTGCGCTTCCCGTGAGGTTACGATGGCGTCGGCTCCCGGAGGCGGCGTCGGCGTCAGCTTCTTCCGGCGGGCGGCGACTTCGACCAGGGACGGCTCGGCGCCCTGGAGCTTCAGCAGGGCGGCGACCCCCCTTCTGGCGACCGGGCCATGTATCAACGCCGCCGCGGTCAGGGCCACGATGGCGAGGTCGGCAACAACCGACGGTTTGGCGGCATAGAACAGCCCCAGCCTGCTTTTGCCGGGCCGGACCAGCTGGCTGTAGGCGATGTCGGGGTCGGCGGCGGTGGCGACGATGTCGCCAAGGTCCGAATAGACGATCGAGGCATAGTCCGTCACGCCCGGTCGTACGGCCAGCAGTCCGCGTTCGACATCGGTGTACAGGGCGACCTCGCGAGGCACCTGTGGGCGGGGACCGACCAACGACATTTCGCCTCGAAGGACGTTCCAGAGCTGGGGCAGTTCATCAATCTTGGTCTTGCGGAGAACGGCGCCGACGGGGGTTATCCTGGGGTCGTTGTGACCCGTCGTGTCGCTGGTGCTGCCCGGGGCCGCCGCGGACATCGAGCGGAGCTTGAAGAGCTGGAAAGGGATCCCATCCCTTCCGACCCGCACCTGCCGGTAGATCGGGTGCCGCCCGTCGTGCATCCAGACGAGCAGGGCCGCGATCGCAATCACCGGACTGCCCAGAAGCAGCAGCCCGGAAGCGACCGTCACGTCGAGCAGTCGCTTGGCCGCCATGGAGGCGCGGGCGGTCGAGCCAAGGTCAGATCCCCGGGCCGTCATGCTGAACCGGTTGACGCCGGGTTTCGCGCCGCGCTGCCCAGTGCCGACAACTGCATCAGGTCTTCAGCCGACAGCGACCAGTCGAAGGCGCCGCTCATGTCGCTGACCTGTTCGGGAGACTTCATGCCGATCAGAGTCACGCTGGTGGGATGAGTGTCGAGAATCCACCTGACGGCGAGCTGCGCCACGGTGCGGCCGGGGTATTTCGGCGCAAGGGTCCGGAGCAGGGCGACCGCTTCTTCGCGACGAGCCTTGCCCTCGCCGTGAAACGCGGAATAGGCGTCGCGCGAACGCCTGTCGTTGGGATCGAACGTCGTGTCCGCCGAATATTTTCCCGACAGGGCTCCCTGGGCGAGGCTCCCCCAGGACAGGAAGGTCAATCCCCCCGCCTCGATCGCCCTGATTTCCGCGCAACGCTCCCGGTGGATGAGATTGTATTCCATCGAGAAGGAGACCAGGCCCTCGACAGGATCAGAGGAGATCTCCCGCGGGTCCAGATTGGTCACGCCGAAGGCCCGGATCTTCCCCTGGCGCATCAGATCCTGGAGCGTGTCCACGATGTCCGGAAGGGGCGTCGTCTGATCCCAATAGTGAAGCTGATAAAGATCGATCCGGTCGGTCCGGAGCCGTTTCAGGCTGCCCTCGACGGATGACCGCACCCAGGCGGCGCTGTTGTCATGGAAGGTGGTCTCGCCGTTGCGGCGAACCCCGAATTTCGTGGCGAACACCACCTCATCGCGCCGGGCTTCGAGAACCTCGCCAAGCAAGGCCTCGGATTTTCCCAGGCCGTAGATGTCAGCCGTGTCGAACAGGGTGACGCCCGCGTCGAATGCCGCGTTGATCGCGGCCTTCAACCGTTGCTCGTCTGTGTCGCCCCAACCGTGGCCACCCAGCGGACATCCACCGAACCCGAAGCGCGATACTTCAAGGCCGCCGCCCAAGCGAACATATTCCATCGGCCACCACGGTTGTTATCCCCACGCCGGAAGGCGCGGGAGGCAGGGTCAGGCCGCCTTGCGGAACCAGCGGCCGCCGCGGCCGTCCGAACACAATGTAACATTCAGGCCGTTTGCAGCCACGAACTCATCAACCGCGCGTTTCGCTCCGATGCAGCTGTCATAGTCGTCGATGATCACGACGCCGCCCGGCTGAACTTTTTCGAACAGGCCTTCCAGGCAGACCTTCGTGGACTCGTACCAGTCGCCATCGATGCGCAAGATCGCCAGCTTCTTGATCTCGTCACGTGAGGCCGGGACGGTGTTCTCGAACCAGCCCTTCACATATTCGATCCGGTCTTCGGGCAGTTTGAACTTGCCCAGCGTCACGGCCCGAACTTCTTCCAGGGCGCCGAAGCAGGAGCCTTTGGGAAGGGGGCGGACATGGTCCCCGGTGTCGCCGTTGGCGACGAAATCACGTTCGCCCGGCTCGGGCAGCCCCTCATAGGAGTCGAACAACCAGAGTTTGCGCGGCGGTGCGCCGGCGGCGAACGCAGACATGCCCAACAGGCTGGCGCAGCCGCCTCTTGCGACGCCGAGCTCGGCGAAATCGCCTTCGACGCCGGCGGCGTTGACGCTCTGGGCTGCCCGGTCAGTGGCTTCAAGCCCACCGGCGCCCACCAGCGAATACGGCATCACCGCGTGAACCCGCTTCACCCGCGCCCACTGCTCCGCATTCAGGAACTTCAGGGTCAGGAAATTGCCGACCCAGTAGCCGGTCCTGACGACTTCCTTATAGATGGGGAAGGTGGAAGCGTAGAACTTGTCGAACGTGCGCGCCGGCAGGACGGCTTCCAGCAGCTTCAGAACAGGCTTCAGGAAGACTGCCTTCATCACGACGCCAAACGAGCGCTGAGGAACGGGTGCGACCGGGAAATGGCCGTCAGAGGCTTGATTCATTGTCATGGGGCTCTCCTACAATAGGCCATACCGCAGGTCTACAGCCGCTGGTCATCAAAATTTTGGGCCTGAACGTTCAAGTTGGGCCCCTCGACCGTTTGGGTGAAAATAGAGGAAGAAAAGACACACTCCGGGGTCGGGTATCTTTCACTAAACCTTCACAGGGCAGAGATCGTCCAAGGTCAACGGGCATCGCAGTCGCCCTGGGCGATATTCGTTGCCGGTCATTCTCCGATCGCGTCTTGCGGCGGACTTTCAATCGATCAACCGGGCGGCCGGCAAGCTCATCGCCAACGCATCAACCACCTTGTCTGGGATCGCTACAGGTTGCATAAGACGCCCTGTGTCGTGAGGGATGCGTCCGTCGTCTTGCGCGGAGCGGCAGCCGCGGGGCCAGTCGTGGGCCGCGGCCGCTGGAGGTGAGTTGTGATGCCGGTTATTGTTGCCAAGCTGACCGCAAGGTCAGCCGTCCGCGTGCTCGCGCTCATGCTTGCCTACAGCATGGTGTCATTCCGCGACATCAATCTTGTCGTGCTGGGCGAGGCGGTCCGGGTGATCTGGCCCTACCTCACGGTCTTCGCCGTCTCGGGTCTGGGCTACGATGTGGCGACCCGCAGCTGGCGCAGATCCTGGCGGTTCACGTCCCTGAGGGACATCTTCGTGGTGGCCCGCAGCGCCACGCTGATCGTGCTCGTGCTGTTGCTCGCCGTTTTCGTGCTCGACCGCGGGGCCGCCCTGCCCCGTTCGGCGCTGTTCCTGACATGGATGCTGGACATCGGTATTTTCGGCGGGCTGCTCATGCTGCGCCGGGCCGCTCACGAGAAGACCCTGACCGACGTCTTCGCCCCGTTCCTCGGACGCGCCCACATCCCGCACCATCCGCTCATGCTGATCGGAAGCCTCGAATCCACGGATTCGTTTCTTCGGGAGCTCAATCGTGAAAGCGCGCCGAAATATCACCCGGTCGGCGTGATCGCGGCCCACGCCGGCGACGTCCGCCACGAAGTCCGGGGCGTCCGCGCCCTCGGCAGCGTGGACGATGCGGACCGTCTCCTTGAAGACTTTTCACGCGGCGAAGGTGAGCGGTCGGTGCTGTTCCTTGACGGGGCGCTGGCGCCGGCAGACCTCGACGCCGAGCTGCTGGCGCGGCTTCGCCAACGCGGCGTGCGGCTTTTGCGCATGAACCGTGTGACTGACCTCGACGCTCCGTTGGGGGTGCTGTCATTCCGCGAACTCGACTTTAACGAGCTGTTGTCCCGCCCGCCGGTGGTGCTTGACCATGAACGGGTGCGCCGCCTTATCGCGGGCAAGCGCGTTCTGGTGACCGGCGCCGGCGGCAGCATCGGCTCGGAAATCTGCCGTCAGGTGGCGGCCCTTTCCTGCGCGCACCTCGCGATGCTGGACCACTCTGAGTCTGGCCTGTTTGGCATTGAGCAGGAGATCTCGGACGCCTTCCCGACCCTTTCGCGCGCACCGCGCCTGGGCAATGTCCGGGACGCCGACCGCATTCGCTCGATCATGATCGACGAACGACCGGAGATCGTCTTCCACGCAGCGGCCCTCAAACACGTCCCGCTGATGGAGTCCCACCCCGGCGACAGCGTCCTCACCAACGTCATCGGCAGCGCCAATGTGGCTGACGCCGCGGTAGCGGCCGGCGCCCGCAACTTCGTGTTCATCTCGACGGACAAGGCCGTCGATCCTCCCAACGTCATGGGGGCGACGAAGCGCCTCGCTGAACGAACCGTCTGCCAGCGCCGACGGGTCGGCGGTCCGCGCATCAATGTGGTCCGGTTCGGAAATGTTCTCGGATCGGCGGGATCCGTCGTGCCGACCTTCCTGACCCAGATCGCCCGCGGCGGGCCGGTGACGCTGACCCATCCGGACATCGAGCGCTACTTTATGACGATCCCGGAAGCCGTCCAGTTGGTGCTGCACGCCACGGCCAAGTCGGACGTCGATGACGTCGAGGGCGTCCTGGTGCTCGACATGGGCAAGCCGGTGAAGATCATCGAACTGGCCCGGAGACTGATTGAGCTTCACGGCAAGACGCCGGGCGTGGACATCGAAATCAAGGTCACCGGCCTGCGTCCCGGCGAGAAGATGACCGAAGCGCTGTTCGACACCACGGAGACGGCGAGAGAGTGCGAACCCGGTCTGCTGGAGGTCGTCGACGACAACGCCCACGTGCGCCTGTCAGACAGCGAGTTGCGACAGCTTGAGGCCAAGGCGAGAGAAAAGGACGACGCCGGTATACGGCTGATGCTCTTCAATCTTTTGATGAAGCTCCGCGATCCGGGCGAAGGCAAGGTGAGGCGATTGACCCGTCCTGCCTGACCAAGGCTCAGGCAGGTTCCAAGGCCCGCACGAAAATCCAAGGGGAGTCGGGCGGTCCCTAATGCTTTTATCTGCCCTTCCAACATGATAGGCAACCGGCCACCAATCCTTCAGGCGAGACTAAATGTTCCGAAGATTTAAAGTCCTTGCCGCCCTCGCGACGGCCGCCGTTCTGGCAGGCTGTGCGGGGCCCCGCATGGATATCAACGAAATGACGGCGGCCCAGCCGGTCGATCTCCAGACCGTCCGGGAGGTCGCCGCGCCGACGAACGAATATCGTATCGGCGTGGGCGACAAACTCGACGTCCGGGTGTTTCAGGTCGCGGATCTGTCCTTTGAGGAGCTGGTGGTCGACACCTCAGGCAATATCAACCTGCCGTTGATTGGCGCGGTGCGCGGCGCCGGCCGGACCGCGGGCGAGATGTCGACCGACATCGCCGGGCGCCTGGCGGCTCAGTACCTGCGGGATCCTCAGGTGACCGTCACCGTAACCGAGGCGGCGAGCCAGAAGATCACGGTTGACGGCGCTGTCACCAAGCCCGGCGTTTACGAGATGCGCGGATCGACATCCCTGCTCCAGGCCGTAGCGATGGCGGAAGGCCCCACCCGGGTCGCCGATCTGACCAAGGTGGCCGTTTTCAGGAACATTGACGGAAGGCGTTCGGTCGCCGTTTTCGACCTGGCCGCGATCCGTCAGGGTCGAGCGTCTGATCCGCAGGTCCTTGGCGACGACGTGATCGTCGTGGACACCTCGCGTCTCAGTTCCGCTCTTCGGGAGGTCGTGGGAGCTCTTCCAGCCTTCGCAGCCTTCGCGTACTTCTGACGCCTTCGTAGACTCTTCGTATGGGACGGGGCGCGATCTTTCCGGATTCGCTCCGCTCCGGCCGAGAGAGCCGGTACCGGCGATTTTATGGTACGCAATCACGGGTGCGATACGCGCTACCCGAAAATCATGCGGTTAGGCCGCAACTTGTGATGGACAGCACTGATGTTGGGTGACAATTCTTTCTCTGGAGATCAGGGACCCTGGCCTGAGAAGGGGGCGACCAGCCCTCGGGAATTGTCTTCGGACGCTGCCCGCGGAAGCGGTTGGGCGGACAAGTCGGAGGAACTCCCGCTTGTCGATCTCGCCACCTATTGGCGGCTGGCGCTCAAATATCGTTTCCTGATCATCGGTTGCTTCCTCGGCGCCCTTGTCGTCGGCGCGACCCTCACGCTGCTCATGACGCCGATCTACACGGCGCAGGCGACTCTCCAGATCGACCGGGAGGCGGCGCGAGTCCTCGACTCCGAAGATGTCGCTCCCAGAGAAAACATGATGCAGGGCGAGGAATTCTTCCAGACCCAGTACGGCCTGTTGCGTAGCCGGTCGCTCGCGGAACGCGTGATCGAGAGCCTCGGGCTGGCGAGTTCCAACGCCGCCCTTGAAGCGATGGGTATCGAGGCGCCTGAAGCCGGAGGCACTGCCGCCTCCCAGGCCGCGCGCCGCAAGGCCGCAGCCCTTGACGCCCTCCAGGCCAACCTTAGCGTCTCCCCCGTTCGCGGCTCGAGGCTGGTCGCGGTCGGCTATGACAACCCCAACCCCGTCGTCGCCGCGCGCATCGCCAACGGTTTCGCCGAGAATTTCATCCAGTCCAACCTGGACCGGAAGTTCGAAAGCTCGGCATATGCCCGGCAATTTCTTGAGGAGCGGATCGCCCAGACCAAGGAACGGCTGGAGTCCGCGGAACGGCAGCTGGTCGCCTACGCCGCCAACAATCAGATCATCAACGTCGGCGAGCCCAGCGAAGGCGCTGCGGCGGGCGGCGCGACCGAGTCCTTGACGTCCAACAATCTGGTCGCGCTCAACAGCGCCCTCGCCCGTACCCGCGCCGAACGCGTCGCCGCTGAGGAACGCTGGCGTTCCGCCCGGACGACCGAGCTGATGACCCTGCCTGAAGTCCTTCAGAACCCGTCCATCCAGAGACTGACGGAACAGCGGGCGGTCCTGGATGCGGAGTACCAGCAAAAGCTCAGCATCTATCAGCCGGACTACCCGGAAATGGTCCGTCTGCGGGCCCAGATCGAGGAAGCTGAGGGCCAGATTCAAACCATCGCCGGCAATATCCGCAGCTCCATCCGCAGCCAGTATGAAATCGCCGCCAGCCAGGAGCGCTCGCTTCAGGCCCAGGTGAACGGGCTGACGGGCGACGTCCTCGACCTGAGAGACCGGTCGATCCAGTACAACATCCTCCAGCGCGAACTGGATACGACCCGCACCCTCTACGAAGGTCTGCTGCAACGCTACAAGGAGGTCGGCGTCACGGGCGGCGTCACCGCCAACAACATCTCGATCGTCGATCTCGCCACCCCGCCGGACTCGCCGTCGAAGCCCAATCTGCTGTTGAACATGGTGTTTGCGGCCCTGCTCGGCCTCGGCCTCGGCGGTCTGGCGGCCCTTGTTCTGGAAGCGCTCGACGAGACTCTGGCGACACCCGACGATGTCGAGAAGAAGCTGGGCATCGCGGTGCTCGGGGTTGTTCCCCTGCTCGAGAAGGGAGAGACCACCGCCAGCGCGCTTTCCGACATCCGATCCGGGTTCTCGGAGGCCTACTATTCGCTTCGAACGGCGCTGCAGTTCTCGACCCCCGACGGCGCGCCCAGCAGTCTGCTGGTCTCCAGCGCCCGTCCGGCCGAAGGCAAGTCAACCACCGCCTATGCCGTCGCGCTCAACCTCGCCCGCGTCGGCAAACGGGTCCTGCTGGTCGATGGCGACCTGCGCAATCCGTCCATGCACCGCGTGGTGGGCGTGGAGAACGAGCGCGGCATGAGCAACCTGCTCTCCGGCTCGGCGGATCTGGCTGGGGTCGTGCAGCACACCCGCCAGGAGAATCTGTTCTTCATCCCCTGCGGCCCCCTGCCGCCCAACCCGGCCGAACTCTGGGGCGGTGACCGACTGCGCCAGTTCCTGACCGAGACGCGCAACAATTTCGACCACGTGATCGTCGATGGTCCGCCGGTGCTGGGCTTCGCGGACGCCCCGATGCTGGCGGCCGCTGTCAGCGGCGTCCTCTTCGTGCTGGAATCCCGCGGCACCCGCCGGGGTCAGGCGCGCGGAGCCCTTCGGCGCATCCAGGTGGGCCGGGCCAACCTGCTCGGTGCGGTGCTGACGAAATTCAGCGCCAAATCGACCTCCTATGGCGGCTACGATTACGCCTACGACTACCATTACGGCGCCGAACCTGAAGCCAAGGGCGGCAAGAAGGGCAAGCGGGGTTGAGGGACCGGGCGGACACGTCCGCCGCCCCTCGCCGGCTTTCGGGCTTGGGGGACATCGCCTCCTATGGCCTGGTGGTCGGCGCGATGGTCCTGGGCTGGCAGATCGCGATCCAGCCCCTGATCCAGAGGGCGCCCGTCGAGATCGCGGTCCGCCTCGCCCCCGGATCGCCGATGGTCTTGCGGCGGGCGGCGGAATCCGAGCTGACCGCCGGGCGTGTCGACAACGCCGCGGCCCTCAGCCGTGACGCCCTCATCCGGTCGCCCTTTGACGTGCGGGCGCTTCGCGTCCTCGGCCTGACCGAAGCCCGGGCAAGGCGCGAGGATGCGGCGGACGACATCCTGACGCTGGCCGGAAACTGGAGCCTGCGGGACGACCCCACCCATGCCTGGCTGGTCGACCGCCGCCTTCGGCGCGGCGACTACGCCTCATCCTTCGCCCACGCCGATACGCTGGTTCGGCGACGGGAGGACATTCAGCCCCAGGTCTTCCGGCTGTTCACCGCCGCCGGCGCCGCGGATCCGCAGCGATCCCTGCCGGTTGTCGCCCGATTGCTCGCCGCGCGCCCCCCGTGGCGCATGGCCTACCTCAACAGCCTGAACGAGACGCCGCAAGGTCTCCAGGTGGCCGCGAGCTTGGCGATCCTGCTTCAGGCTGGCGCCGCGCCCTTCACCAACGATGAGTTACACCAATTCTACAGCGCATTGGGGAATGCGGGGAGTATTGAGAGCGTACAGACTATCCGACGGCGCTTGAATCGCCCTCCGATTGATACTGCAGTAACCAATGGCGGCTTCGACGAGGCGGACCATCCCGCGCCCTTCCAGTGGCGGCTCTATGAGAACGCGGGGATTGTAGCGGAAATCGCCGCGGATGACCTCAACCCGTCCAACGCGGCCCTGCGGGTCGATTACGACGGCTATGCCACGGGCACGATTGCCGAGCAGCTAACCTACCTGACGCCAGGTGCCTACCGTCTTACCGCCGCCGTCAGGAGCGAGACCGGGAACCCCAGCGTCCGACTGGCATGGACTCTCTCATGCGCCACCGGGGGGGGTGAGAAGGTCTCAGTTCCCACTGCAATTCCTGACGCAACCGCCAACACCTGGACGAACCTGTCGGGACGGTTCGAAGTCCAGGCCAGCTGTCCGGCGCAATGGCTGAGGCTGGAGACCCGGTCGGGCGACAGCCGGGCCCCGAACGCGGTCTGGTTCGATCGGATAGTCATTTCCCCTGCCAGTTGAATTCCGCACCATTCAGTAGCCGGGTGTTCGGCTTGAATCCGTATTGCTTTTGGAACCTTCGCCCCCTATACACATTCTCGATAGCTCGCGGGTCCGCCCGTCGTACCAATAGAATCCAGGGGATCAACGCATGCGTAAGACCATTGCTGCCGTCACGGCGGGCTTGCTGCTCGTAGCCGGCCAAGCTGCCGCCGCCAATAATTCAGCCGTCACCCGCGTCGGTGACCGCGTCGGCGCCAGCGCCGAAGCCAATTCCGAGTTCGCCGGTGTGCCGATTTTCGTGCTTCTGATCGGCGCGGCCGTTCTGGTCACGACGGTCGTGGTTGCGACCGACGACGGTGAAAGCGACTAAGACGGACTGCGGTCGCGCCGCGTTCTCCAACCAACTGACATAGCGCGTGCCGAAAAATACCTGGAAGGGCCAGTGGGACTTAGTCGCGATTTCGGCTTTGGTCCTGCTGGCCTTTTCCATTGCCTTCGGCGGCGCCAGCCGCAACCACGCTCTTCGTCTGGCGCTTGTTGAACTTGCGTCCCTGCCGCTTCTGGTGCTTGCAGCCCGGCGGCTGATTCTCTCCGGCCTGTGGCGCGAGCATCTGTTTTCGCTTGGCTTGTTGGCGGCGATCGTCGCCATTCCGCTAATCCAGTTGATTCCGCTCCCCGCGGCGGTGTGGACCAGTCTTCCCGGCCGTGACCAGATGGTGCTGGCCCTTGAGCTCGCCGGTCTGGAGCCCGGCTGGGTGCCGTTGAGCCTGACCCCCGACCGAACTTGGGGATCAGTCCTGGCGCTGGTGCCCCCCGCCGCCCTTTTCCTCGCCATGCTGTCGCTGTCCCATCTCCACAGGCAGCGGTTGGCGCAGTTCTATATCGCCGCAGCCATCGCGGGCATTCTACTCGGGGCTGCCCAACTGGCCAGCCACGGCCTCTACCTCTGGGATTGGGGGGAAGCGGGCCAGATCAGGGGCTTTTTCGCCAATCGCAATCACCTGGCGTCCTCCCTTCTGATCGTCCTGCCCTTTGCAGTCATATTCGGCGCAGCGACGCTCAGACAACGCGATCAACGGACAGCGGCGCTGTGGTTCGGCGCTCTCTTTGCGGGCCTGGTCGTCGTGGCTCTTGCGGCGATCCGCTCGCGCGCGGGCATCACCCTGTTCGCGCCGGTCATGCTGATCAGCCTGCTGGCCGCCTGGATCGCCGCCGGACGCGGCCGGCCGGGTACGGGTCTGCTGGTGATGATTGGTTCGATCGGAGCGGCGCTGACGGCCGTGGCGGTGCTGGCCCTTCCGCCGGTCCTCGCGCGGTTTGACACTGAGGGTGCACCCGAGGTTCGCCTCGAACGCTGGCCTCTGGTGGCGGAGACAGCCCAGACCTACCTGCCGCTCGGATCCGGCATCGGCAGTTTCGACGCTGTCTATCGCTCGGTTGAGCCGCTGGAGGAGTTGGACGGCAGCTTCTTCAACCAGGCCCACAACGACTACCTCGAGACATGGCTGGAAGCCGGCTGGCTGGGGATCGGCGTGATATTGGCGTTCCTGGTCTGGTACGCTCGAAGATGCTGGTCTGCGTGGAAGTCGCCGCCGTCCCGCGAGGGCGACCTGCAGCGCGCCGCCAGCATCGGCATTCTGCTCCTGCACTCCGCCGGAGACTATCCCCTGCGGACGATCACCCTGGCTGTCGTCTTCGCCATGTGTTGCGGCCTTCTCGAACTGGCCCGGCGAACCGACCAGGCTCACTGAGCGCGGCCGCATCGGGAGGCGACGACCGACCCGCGCAAAGGTCGGGACACGCCTTCGCGGCCGGCGTCCGGCCGCTCCCCAAGGGCGGCGAACTACCGAACGCCTTCGATCTCGGCGTGCGCGGATTCGAGCCGCTCGGTGTGAAGCACCACGCCCGCATCGTCCGTGGGCAGATATTCTTCACTCCCGTATCGGGCCTCCGACGTCCTCCGCGGGCCGATGGTCTGCAGGAGGCGTCGATCCTGCCTCTCCAACCGCACGGCGCTCAGCACCCCGGAATGGTAGGCCTTGGTATCCATCCCGATCCGGCGATGATCCGCATGAACGCGAGGGGTCGGCGTATGGCCATGCACGACCACGCGCTCGAACCCCGTCCGGCTGTTCAGGAATGGCTGCCGGATCCACATCAGATCCTCCGCGGACTGCCGGTCCAGCGCCACCCCTGGCCGTGCGCCCGCGTGGGTGAAGAAATAGTCCCCGACGGTCAGGCTCAGTTCCAGGTCCTCAAGAAAGGCCATCTCTCGCGCCGTCAGCTTGTGCCGCAGGTCAGCCGCCACTCGCGCCCAGGCCTCCGTCCGGTGGGCGAGATTGGGCACTCTCAGTCCATATGAGCGCAACGCATTGTCGCCCCCGTACTCGCACCATTTGGGTCCGGTGGAGGGATCGTCGAGAAAGCCCAGCATCGCCTGCTCATGGTTTCCTTTCAGAAACCGCCATTCGACGCCCTGGATGACCGGCAGATCTGCGAGAAACTGAAGCACGCCGCGGGAGTCTGGTCCCCGGTCAATGTAATCGCCCAGAAAGATCACCACCTTGCGGGTGGCGGCGCTCGCATGGAGATCGGCGGCTATTGCTTCCACCAGGGGCTTCAGAAGATCGAGCCGACCGTGGATGTCGCCCACGGCCCACACAACCGTTCCGTCCGGAACGGCCGGCGCCGCCGGCGCGGCTACCTGGGTTCGGGATCGAAAAAGCTTTGAAAGCATGGGCCTCTGAACACAACTGGGCGTTGGCGGCGGCTGTCGCCTTCCGTCGGAACGCTACGCCTCCTATAGCAGCGACGGTGTTGCGCAAGAAGGGCGGCATCGACTCAGGCGTCGAGAGAGCGCCACTTGAACCGCGGACCGTGCCGGGTTGCATCAATATTGCCAAAGTGTAAATATTGAGGCGGGGAATGTTGCATGGCTGAAATTCATTCGCAAAGTCTGCGCGCCGGCGATAGCTGGAACAGGGCGCCGCTGCGTGCAGCCGGGCTATACGGCGAGCTCCAGCCTTTGCCCCTCCCAGCGGGCGCGCCACTATCCTCCACGATGACGCGCCAGTCCCGGCCCAAGCCGGCTGTCACCGGTTAGGCGCTCCAGCGCCCTGCCAACGCCGCTCATGGGTTCACGCCGCTGCGGGTCGGCCGCCGCAATCTGGTAGAGCGCGACACCCCGGGGGACGGACAGCCCCCGGCCGAAAGCGCAGATCGGCTTATCTCGCAGCCTCGCTCAGGACCGCGTCGAGCACGGAGCAGGCCTTGGCCACTTCAGTCTCGGTCAAGGTCGGATGCACTAACAGGGCGATGGCGGTTTCGCCGAGCCGGCGCGCCGTCCGCAGCCGCTCCGCCGGCCGCCAGCCGGTGCCGTCGAAGGCCCGTTCCATGTAAACCTCGGACGCCGAGCCGTGGAAACAGGGGACGCCGGCCGCGTTGATGGCCTCGATGATCCGGTCCCGGCTCCAGCCTTCCGCCAACCGTTCCGGCTGCACGAAGGCGTAGAACCGGTACCAGGCGTGGTCGATCCCCTCGGGCGTCGCGGGTACGCGAACCAGGTCATGAGCCCGGCACGCCTCGGCGAGAGCGTCAGCGATGGCGGTGCGCCGCATGGTCCAGGCCGGCATCCGCTCAAGCTGGATCAGGCCGATGGCGGCCTGCATCTCGATCATCCGCCCGTTGGTCCCGAAGCTGTCGTAGACCTGCCGCGGACCTGAGGGACGGGGGCGCTCCTGGTTCGCGTGCCCGCTCTTGCCGTGGTCCTTGTAGGACCACATGAACGAAGAAAGGGCGGGGTCGTTCGTGGTGACCATTCCGCCTTCCCCGCCCGTGGTCATGATCTTGTCCTGACAGAAGGACCAGGCCCCGATGTGGCCGATCGACCCCACACTGCGGCCGCGATAGCGGGCGCCGTGCGCCTGGGCGCAGTCCTCAATCACCTTCAGCCCGTTCTGCGCCGCCAGGGCCATGATGGGATCCATGTCGCACGGCATCCCGCCGAGATGGACGCAGATGACGGCCTTGGTGCGCGGGGTCAGCACCGCCGAAATGGTCTCCGCCGTGATGTTCTGGCTGTCGGCGTCGACATCGGCGAACACCGGGACCGCCCCGGCGGTGACGATGCAGGAGGCCGAGGCCATGAACGTCCTCGAGGTGGTGATGACTTCATCGCCGGGGCCGACCCCAAGGGCCTTCAATGCCGCCTCCAGAGCCATCGTGCCGTTGGCAAGAGCGACGGCGTGGCGGGTCCCCACCCAGTCGGCGAAGCGACGCTCGAACTCGCGGCACCGGTCCCCGGTCCAGTAGTTGACCCGGTTCGAGGCCAACACGGCCGAGACCGCCTCGATCTCCTCGGGCGTGAACGACGGCCAGGGGGAGAAGGGGGTGTCAAGCATCGTCGTTCCGTTTCAAGGGCCGGGCTGGCACGCCGACCATAACCATGCCGTCGGGCGCGTCGGCCACCACCGCCGCGCCGGCGCCGACACGGACATCCCTGCCGATCGAGACGCCTTCGCGCACCGAGGCGCCGAGGCCGATCCAGCTGCACTCCCCGACGGTCGCCCCGCCGCCGAGATGAGATCCCGGGGATAGATGCACGCCGTCGGCCAGACGATCGTCGTGATCGACGGTCGCCCCCGTATTGATGATGCAGGCCTGACCGATCACGGCGCCGATATTGACCACGGCCCCGGCGAACATCACCGTCCCCGCGTCAATGCGGGCGTGTCGGCTGACCGTGGCCGAGGGATGGATCAGAACAGCCATGGCGGCGCCCCGCGCGACCAGCGCCCGGTGCCGCTCCAGCCGCGCCCGATTGGCGCCGATGCCGACGATGACTCCGTCATAGTCGCGGGCCCGCTCGAACAGGGCCCCGGTCGCGCCGACGACGGGCCACGGACCGGACGACGTCCCGACTCCCTCGTCGTCGAAAAACTCGATCCGGCCCCAGCCCAGAGCTTCCGCGCAGTCGGCGACGACACGGCCGTGCCCGCCGGCGCCGATGATCGCTAGGGAGCGCTTCACCCGATCAACCCTCGAACCTGTCGGCGGTCGCCGAGCCTGGAGCGGAAATGCCGTCTCGCTTGAGTATACGAGCAAGGGTCATGACGATAATCTTCACATCGAGCCACAAATTTTGTCGGTCGACGTACCAGACGTCGAGTTCGAATTTCCGCGTCCAGCTGACCGCGTTGCGCCCGTTGATCTGGGCCCAGCCGGTCACCCCCGGCCGCACTTCGTGGCGGCGCGCCTGTCCCGGCGAATAGAGCGGCAGATATTCCATCAACAGCGGGCGCGGGCCGACCAGGCTCATGTCGCCCCGAAGCACGTTCCAGAGCTCGGGCAACTCGTCCAGGCTGGTCGCCCGGAGCCAGCGCCCGAACGGCGTGAGCCGCTCCGCGTCCGGGAGGGGGGCTCCATCGGAATCCGTTGCATCGCGCATGGTGCGGAATTTTATCATCTCGAAAGGCCGGCCGTTCAGTCCGGGCCGGACCTGCCTGAACAGGGCGGGAGGGCCCATCATGCGACGCACCATGAGCCATACGACCCCGAGCGCCGGCGCCAGAATGAGGAGCGCTGACGCCGATATCACGATGTCGAATGCCCGTTTGACCGCAGCAGACCTGGTCATCTCGACAGCTCCGGCCGCTCAAGGCAGGCGCTCGTCGACGCCATGGCGGCCGCAAAGGAGAAACCGGCCTCATAGGCTGCGCGCGCGCGGCGCCCCATGCCGGCGCGCTGTTCCGGCGAGAGTCCCGCCATCTCGACCATGCCGGCGGCCACGGCGGCCACATCCTGGGGCGCCGCCGCCCGCCCGGCGTCGCAACCGGTCACGATGTCCGCCGCTTCGCCCCTCACGCAGGCCAGGATCGGCCGCCCCATCGCCAGGTAGAACTGGACCTTTGAGGGGATGGTGATGGCAAAGAGCGGATCATCAAGCAGATGGAGGATCAGGACATCAGCCGCCGCGAAAATGTCGCCGATCTGGGTCCGGGGGACAGCGGCCACCAACTGCACATGGGCCGTACCGAGCTCCTTGATCAGTTCCGCGAGCGACTGGCGTTCCACGCCGTCTCCCACGAGCGTCAGCTGGATATTGGGAACATCCTGCGCGGCGAGCAGCGTGGCGCGCACCAGGGTTTCCAGATCCTGGACCCGGCCGAGGTTGCCTCCGAAAACGATGTTGAACCGCCCCTCAAAACCCAGGGAGCCGACATCGAATTCCCCCCTCGCCCTCGCGGCGTCCTCATCCGCCCAGTTGAATATCGTCACGGCCTTGCCGGCGGGGACTCCTCGTTCGATGAGCGTCGCCGTCATCGCCCGCGACTGTCCGATGACCAGCGCCGCGCGGCCATACACGAACCCGCACATCCGGCCCAGAACCCCGCCCAGACGCTTGGCGCCGCCAAAACCGGATGCGGCGACGGAGTCCGGCCACAGGTCCTGGACGTCGAGTACGAAGGGGGTCCGCGTAAACAGCCCGCTGATCGCGGCCGCGAGACCCACGGTGATCGGCGGATGATAGACATAGATTGCGTCGAAACGACCGCCCCGCAGAACACAAAATATCAGCGCCGAGATGAAGAAGGACAGATAGTTCGCGGCGCGGCCCAGGCTGGAGGTGTCATGGCTTGGCGCCAGAAAGAGCCGGTGAACCCGAATGCCCTCCATGATTTCCGACGTATACGGTCCAAGCCGGTATCCCGGCGCCAACCTGCCCGTCGGGTAGTTGGGGAACCCCGTCGCCACCTCAACCTCGAAGCCTGCCTCGGCCAAACCCTGGGCGAAACGCAAGCCTTTCATGATGGGCTCTGGCTCAAACCACTGGGTAAGAAAAAGCACCCGGCGCGACAACGTCAATACTCATTCCATACGGTGCGTCGCACATAGTCAGTATAGCTGTGAATAATGCGCACGACTTTCTCTGACACGTTGGGCATCGAATAGTCCGCAACCGGACGGAGATCGCGAGTCTGGCCACGGCCTTGCGTCTCAATCAGGGCCAGCGCCTGCAAAACTCTTTCGGGGTTGAGGCCGACCATCATCACAGACGCTTCTTCCATGCCCTCAGGCCGTTCATGCGCCTCGCGGATATTCAGCGCCGGGAAGTTGAGGATGGAACTCTCCTCCGTGATCGTGCCCGAGTCTGACAGGACCGCGCGGGCCGACTTCTGCAGGCGCACATAGTCATGAAAGCCCAGGGGCTTCAGGAGGCGGATTTGCGGATGAAAGGTCGAGCCCTCGGCGTCGATACGCTTTTGCGTCCGCGGATGGGTGGAGACGATCACCGGACGATCATACGTCCTCGCCACCTCGTTCAGGACCTCGACCAGGCGAGGAAACGCGCGCGCGTCGTCGATATTCTCCTCACGGTGGGCGCTGACCACGAAGTAGTCCTGTTCCTCAAGGCCCAGCCGACTGAGAACGTCCGAGCTGTCGATACGCCCGGCATAGTGGGCCAGGACCTCAAACATCGGACTGCCGGTCTTGATGACGCGGTCCGGCGGAAGGTTCTCGGCCAACAGGTATTCGCGGGCGATGTCGGAATAGGTCAGGTTGACATCGGCGACATGGTCGACAATGCGGCGGTTGGTCTCCTCCGGCACGCGCTGGTCAAAGCACCGGTTGCCCGCCTCCATGTGGAATATCGGGATGTGGCGGCGTTTGGCCGGGATCACGGACAGGCATGAGTTGGTGTCGCCCAGGACCAGCATGGCGTCGGGCTTCTCAGCCTCCAGCACGATGTCGACCGCGGAGATTATGGCGCCGATGGTCTGGGCCGCACTGCCCGCGGCCACGTTGAGGAAGTGATCCGGCTTCCGCAGCTCCAGATCGTCAAAGAAGATCTGGTTCAGCTCGTAGTCGTAGTTCTGGCCCGTGTGGACCAGGCAATGGTCGGTCGTCTCGTCCAGCCGGGCCAGGACCCGGGACAGTCTGATAATCTCGGGACGGGTGCCGACCACGGTCACGACCTTGAGCTTCTTCATCGTCAGACCTTCATCGGGACGGTGTCGGGGTGAGCGCGATCGAATATCTCGCTGGCCCAGAGCATGACAATCATCTCCTGCTCGCCGACGTTGGTGATGTCGTGGGTCCAGCCGGGGACGGTCTCGACGATCCGGCCCTGCCCCCCCTCCGTCTCCAGATGGAAGGTCTCGCCGGAGACCATGTGGCGAAACCCGAAACGGGCGCGACCGGCCAGCACCAGAAATTTCTCGGTCTTGGTGTGGTGGTAGTGCTGGCCTCGCGTGACGCCGGGACCCGCCGTGAAATAGCTGAACTGGCCGCAGTCGGGCGTCTTCAGTATTTCGACAAACACGCCCCGGTCGTCGCCATGCCGCGGAACATCGTAGGCGAAGGCCGCGGGTTCCAGATAGCTGAGATAGGTCGAATAGAGGGCGCGGATCAGGCCCCCGCCCACGCGATCGGTCAGCATTGTCGTGCGGCTGTGGGGAAAGGCGCGGATCGTGTCCGCGACCTCGCCGACCGTGGTGCGATAGACGGGGTCCACCTCGGCGAAGGCGCCGCCGTCGAAGGGGTGTTCCGCCAGCGCCAGAAAAGCGGCGCAGACATCGTCCACATAGACCAGGTTGAGCGGCGCTTGCGGATCGTTGACCGTGATGTCCAGGCCGCGCGCGGTATTGTGACAGAAGGTGGCGACGGCGGAATTGTAGTTGGGGCGCGCCCATTTGCCGAAGACATTGGGCAGGCGGAAGATTCGCACCGGCGCCCCGCCGGCGGAATAGGCGAGCAGGAGGTCCTCCGCATCCCGCTTGCTGCGACCATAGGCATTTTCCAGACCGGCCTGGATCGAGGATGAAAAGACGACGGGAATCGGCCGTCGCAAGGCGGAGAGGCCCTCGCAAAGCGTGCGGGTGAAATCGACGTTGCCCGTTACAAATTCCTCGTCACGGGGCGGGCGATTGACCCCGGCCAGATGGAACACCAGGTCGGCCTGGTCCAGGGCGGCAAAAAGATCAGTCTTGGAGGCGTCCGACCCGATCCCGACAACGGCATGACCCCGTTCGGCCAGGCGGAGCATGAGGTTTTGACCGATGAACCCCCCGGCTCCGGTGACCACGATCGTCATGCTCAACTCTCCAGGGAGACGTGTTCACCGCGAACTGCACGCTGCATGAAGTCCAGCTTCATCAGCAGGGCTTTCATGCCTTCGACGTCCAGCTGCTGAGTGTTCCGGGAGTTGTATTCATCGCTTCGACCGGCGGTCGCCTCGCCCTCATCGAAGAATTTGTCGTAGTTCAGGTCCCGGTCGTCAGGCGGCACCCGAAAATAGTCGCCGAGGTCCTCGGACCGTGACCGCTCCTCGCGGCCCAGCAGGGACTCGAAGAGTTTCTCGCCATGCCGGACGCCCGTGGTCCTGACCGGATGATCCGGCCGGCCCAGCAACTCGAGCAGGGCCCGAACCAGGGTGTCGACCGTCGCCGCAGGCGCCTTCTGCACGAAGATGTCCCCGTTGGCGCCATTGGCGAAAGCATAGAGCACCAACTCCACCGCATCCTCCAGCGTCATCATGAAACGGGTCATTTCCGGATCGGTGACGGTGATGGGTTTGCCTGCCAGAATCTGGCTGACGAACAGGGGGATTACCGATCCCCGCGATCCCATGACATTGCCGTAGCGGGTGCCGCAGGCCACCGTTCCGCTGCCGTCGAAGGTGCGCGAGGTGGCGACCATCACCTTCTCCATCAAGGCCTTGGAGATGCCCATGGCGTTGATCGGATAGACGGCCTTGTCAGTGCTCAGGCAGATGATCCGCTTCACCCCCGCTGCATGAGCCGCGGCGAGGACGTTCTCGGTGCCGAGCACATTCGTGCGAACGGCCTCCATCGGATAGAATTCGCAGGATGGCACCTGCTTCAGCGCCGCCGCGTGGAAGCAATAGTCGACGCCGTGCATCGCCGCGGCGACGCTGCGTTCATCGCGCACGTCTCCCAGGTAGAATTTGAGCTTCGGATGCGCATAACGTCTGCGCATATCGTCCTGCTTCTTCTCGTCGCGACTGAAGACGCGGATCTCGCTGATGCCTGACGCCAGAAATTGACGCAGAACGGCATTGCCGAACGAGCCGGTGCCTCCGGTTATCAGCAAGACATTGTTATCAAACACCAGGCGGCTCGCTTCTTTTCAGCAACATGTATTTCGCGGTGAACACTCTAGCGGTCAACGTGCCCGGTCGCGGCGCCGCGTGCGCCGACGGGCTCCGCTGTAGCAGATTTCCGGTCCCGGGCCTGAGCGATCTGGGCCAGCATGTTTGTGACCGCGACATCGACGTTGAAGATCTCGTGCAGGGTCCTGCGACCGGCCGAGGCCATGGCCCGCCGGCGGTCGTCATCGGCAAGGATGGCTTCTATCGCTTCCAGCAACCGGGCCGGATCTCCCGCCGCGACCGCCAGGCCGAACCCGCGCGCCGCGACGAATTCGTCAAAGTCCGTGCTGGCCTCGACGGAGGCGGCCACAGGAAGTCCCGCGCGAAGGTAGTCGATCGTCTTTGATGGGAACGTCGGCACGTCGACGTCGGCGACCGTCGCAACCATGCCCACATCGCAGGCCGCGACCAGGGTCAGATATTCTTCCCGGCCAAGCTCGCTTATCAGACATACGTTTGAGGAACCGCCGTCGATGGCTTGCTGGACAAGCGGTGCAAGCGGGCCCCGTCCTATGAACAGGAAGACGAGGTCTGACTGCGCCCTGCGAGCCAATGCCGCGCTGGCGAGAATATCCTCAATGCCCCGGCCATGCGTGATCTGACCTCCAAACACCGCGATCGGCCGGTCCCCGGGCAGGCCATACATCGCCCGGACGCCGCCGGGATCCGCTGACGGGGCAAGCGACTGGGGCCCCCAGAGAGAAACAACGCCGGTCGCCTGGCCCGGCCTCAGCGCATAGTTTCTCGCCAGATAGTCCAGCCCGAGCGGTGACATACACCCCACGACCGTGAAGCGCCGCAGGAGCGCGGACTCCATCCATTGCGCCACCTTGAATATCAACCCGCCCGGCATGACGCCGATGGCGCGATGGTGAAACGGGAAGAAGTCAACCAGATAGGCATAGGAACCGACGCTGGCCGACCTCAGCGCCCAGCGCCAGACGAACGCTCCCAGCACGATGGGGCTCATGCCGATGACGATCGCGCCCGGAGTTTTCCCGAACTGACGCCTTCCCCTGTGGGCTGCGACGAAGGAAGACCCGCCCCATTTTGCACAAAGGGCGCCGAGCCGCCCCAGCCAGCTGAGGGCGAGCGGCGGCGAAACCAGCACTTCGACGCCATTGTCCTGGACATAGAACCTGGGGGTTCGATCCCCGGGGCTGTCCCATGGAAGATGGATGACGCGGACGCGGAATCCCCGCTCTGCGAACGCGTCGGCGAGATCATTGGTCAGGTATCTCGTGTCCGCAGAGTCGCCGAACTTCGAGAACACCATGAGGACCGTGGGGCCCGGCTCATTCATGGACGCTCTCACTTCCGCGGGCGTGCGATCCCCCGCCCTGACCCGGGCGCTGAGCCAGCAGGAACCGGATGCAGATCGCCGAAAACAGGACCCCGTACGCGGCGACATAACCGAAGTAGGGGGCGTCAATCCAACCCTGCTGTACGCCGATTCCCACGAAGATTCCGATGAGCGCTGCGCTCGCGGTCTCGATCCCCAGATACGTCCAGAGCCGGCGGCGGCCCAGGGCGTGATAGGCGGCGATGGAGACGGTCACTCTCAGGACGTCACCGAGCATGTACAGGCTGATCGCCGTGGAGGCCGACAGGTATTGCTGCGACAGGAACAGCGGCACGAGGATCGGCGCGCCGACCCAAAACACCGCCAGGGCCAGAACCATGACCGCCGAGCCGATGACGAACGCAGTCAGGGCGGCGGTGCGGTTCTCGGAAATGGTTCGGCCGGGCCCAGAGATGGTGGGCAGGTACCACTGGACCATGAACAGCCCGATCAGCTGTGTCGAGACGTCCGAAATACGGTTCGCCACCAGCCACTCGGCGAGGGCGTCGATCCCGAACGCCTCACGATAGAAATGCCGGAGCGCGAACAGGATGGCGGGCGTCACAATCGCGACCGCGATGAAGGCGCCGGAGTATCCCATCAACACCCGCACCTCCGCCCCGACCGCGTCCGCCCGGCCCCGACCCAGGGCGGGCGACGTCCGGGCCAGGGCCCAGGCCGTGACCGGCGTGACAAGCGACCCCCAGGCGAACGCAATCACGGCCCACCCCGCTTCCGCCCTGTACAGACAGACGGCCGCGGCGACGAACCCCGCGACCAGTCCCGCGGTCTGCGAGCCGACATTCGCGGTCAGCCGCCCTGATCCGATGAGGACCGCGCTGCACAGCTGTCCGGCGCCCGCGACCAGGGCGGCGACGACAAGCCAGGGGACCATCCAGGCCGCCGTCGCGCTGCCGACAAGGGCGACCGAAACCATCTCCCCCAGCAGAATGAGAGAGAGCACCAGGAGCGAGGCCGTCGCCCAGATCCGCCCCCCCGCACGGAAGGCGGTTCGCGCGGCGATGTCGCTGTCTGCGCTGGCGATCTGCCGGATCAAACCATTCTGGACGCCGCCGGACGCGACGAGGTTCAGCAGGGCCCACAGCATGACGAACTGGGAAAACAAGGCGAACCCGGCGACCGGGAGAAGCTCGGCGGACAGTTTCAACAGGGCAAGGCCGACAAGGACCTTCACGCCGAAAAAGACGCCCAGTAGCAGCAGCCCCTTATGTTTCGCCAGTCGGCCGCTGTCGGGAAAACTCACGAGCGGCTCGGGTCCCGGACCCGAAACCACAGCCAGGCAATGACCCAGAACACCACGGTTGAGTAGCCTTCAAGGGTTTGAAGTATCTGGAGATTCGCGGGAAAATATATCACCGAGAAGGTCGCGAGACAGAAGACGATCGCGGCGCTGTCGTTCTTTGCGAGAACCGCATCCATCCACGAGCGGCCCCAAAGCCAGGCGAAAAATCCCATCAGAACCACGGCGCCTGGAAAACTCACGTCATTGGCGATAGATGTGAGCATTGTTGACCAAAAGTATTCCTGCGGCCACCCGTCGTCGATATTCCTGTAATTGAATGTATTGAATTTGACGTTCGGGTCACCGCCAAGAACATCATAAATCCGGTTCAATGCCGAAGAGTGTCCCACGCCCCACGAAGACTTGAACGGCTTTTCAAGCGCGAGGCTCAGTCCGTAGTATCCATTGGTGATGTAGGCGACCGTCATGGTCGTGGCGAATCGCCCGCTGTCGTTCATGCCGACGATGAGGGGGTGGCTGTAGTCCGCGCAGGCGCCGGAGTTCAGAAAGCAGAATGCGCTGACCGTATTCATACGGTCTTCCTTGCGCTCAACAAAGACCGAGCCGGAAACTGTCAAAGCCGCGATCACAACCAGCGCGACCCGCCAACGCCGCGTGAGAGGACCAGATGGATTCAGAGCCGCTGGCGGAGGAGCCTCCTGCCTGTCCAACCGCTTTCGGGCGGTCGCGACGGCGAAGGCGCTGCCGCTGACGATAAGCAGGTCGGCGATTTCGCGGTCGGTGCCCCTGAGCGCGGAGAAGATCAGACTGCAAAGCACTGCGGAGAAAAAGAGCCCCCGATAGACCAGGCCCAGCCGGGACCAGTACAGGATGCCCAGCGGGACGACCGCCCACACGAAGGGCATCGCGATTGTCCTGAGGATAATGATCGGGCCCCGCTGGCCCTCGGTCACCGCGAGCTGACCGGCCAGGGAAGAGTACGCCGACCTTTGATCTTCAATGGCGGAAAGGAACTCCCAGGGCATCTTTCCGGTGTAGTAATAGGAAGATGGTATCAGGATAAGTATAGCAAGGATCGCCCCGGAAACAAAAACAGCGCGACTGATTTTTAGTGTTGATGCTCGGACAGGCTGACGTACGGCGGCACGAAAGCCATAGTTCAGGAACAAGCAAACAAGGACAAAATACGTAGCGATCGAAAAGTAGTTTTTTACCGGATAATCAATTGGCCCAAACACGAAAACCAGAAACGTTACCGCCAGGTAGCAAAGTGCAGCGTTTATAGGCACATGCCGGAGCCTGTCGGTCTCATCAGCGCCTGTTCGGGACTGGCTAGGCGCAGGCATTGGAAAACCGTTTCATTCCAAAGATGTGCCGGGACGGCGTGAGCAGTGGGCGTAGGAGGGTTTCCGTCCTCGACGCAAGCTCCGGTAATCTCTCAGCCATTCAAATTTCAATAAGCGCGGACGGGCGACCCGCTTGCGCTCTCCAAGGCAAGGTTCAGCATGCTGGCGGTCTCAAACTCGCAGCCCCTCCCGGATGCTGCAATCAGCGATGAAACGCCCTCCATCAATGAAGCGGTGAAATCGGGACCGCTCGCGATATTCTCATTGATTCCTTCAATGCACGACTGCGATTTCTCGCCCCCGCCCAACCGGGTCGCGGCGGGCTTTTCGTCCGGCCCTCGGCCCGAGTAGCGGATAGCGATCCCGGAGTCCGGAGAATTACCGCCGCGCAGGATAGGTTGGCGCGCCGGACGGCTTGAGGACCGCCAGGGACTCCCTGAGCTGACGACCCGCCGCCATGATGTGGTAGAGCGAGCTCGCCGGAGCGGGCTCGGCCTCAAACAGGCCGTCGCCGCCCAGCTTGTCGCGCCACAGACCATTGCTCCCGAGATAGAGATTGAGCGCGCGCAAGGCCTGGCCGGCGCTGTCGATCAGTCGCCCGCGTTCATCACCTTCAGCCGTCTCGGCCAGGATCAGGGCGGCCTTCATCCACTCCGTCTGGGGCCACAGCCTCGCCCGCGCAGACCGGCGCGTGAGCGTGTCGTCCAGTTCATCGACCGCAACCCCGCGCGCGGCATCCACGCCGGCTTCTCCGCAGGTGAACAGCCGCCGCGCGGCGCGTTCGGCCCACGGATCATTGTGCAGGCGGCTCCAGCGGGTCAGCAGCCAGGCCCATTCGAACTGGTGGCCCGGCTCCACCAGGCGTCCCGCCTCGCCCTCCGCCGGCCGCCAGTGCTCGTCAAAGAACTCCCTGAGGAAGCCTCCCCGGTCATCGATGAAGCGGGTCCGCGCAAGGGCGACGACCTCTTCTGCAATCGCCGTCCACGGCCCGCCCGGCTCCAGCGCCGCCCATGCAAGGACCGCCTCCAGCAGATGCATATGCGCATTGGCCTGAAAGGGATGGCCGACCGGTTCCCGCCATCCGCCTTGCGGCAACCGAAGAGCGTCGAGCGAGACCGCGATCCGGGCCGCCGTCCGATGTTGCCGGTCCGTGTAGATCCCCGCGCCGGCGGCGGTCGCCGTGGCCAGCAGGAGAAAGGCCTGGTCGTAGAGCGACGCGGTGTCGTCAAGCGCCTCGCCGCCGGCCGTCACCCGGGTCCGATAGAGGCCATCGGGCCGCAGGTTGGTCGCCTCGAAGCGAGCCAGACCGCGCTGGGCGATTGCGGCATAGCCCTCGCCCCAACCCCATTCGGCGCCCAGGCTGAAGACATAGGCCTGGCGCGCCTGCACCCGCGCCCGGCGGAAGTCGCCGACGGTTTCGCCGTCCTCGTCCAACGCCTCGACGAACCCGCCGTCGGCCCCGACGCCCAGCGTCGCCCACAGCGGCAGGGCGCTCATCTTGAGCCAACGGATGAAATCGCGGGACAGGTCGTACAATGACGAGGGGGCCGCCTCGGCCGGGCGACCCTGGCCGGTCCAGCCGCGCCGGCCCAGCTCCTCCACCAGTCCCTTCACCGCCTGGGCGCTGTTGAGGTCGCAGACCAGCACGGCGTCCGGCTCGGCGATGATGGCCAGGTTCGAGACCCCGGCCGTCGCCACCGCCATGCCCGGCGCGGCGCGCACCAGACACCCGTCGCTTGCCTCGGCCGCCCACAGACCGCGTCCGCCCTGTCCTGTCGCCGCCACCGCATCCCAGGCGCCGAGGTCCGACCATTCGAACGCGGCCGGCAGGACCGAGACCTGGTCGCTCTTCTCCATGACCGCATAGTCGATCGAGATCCGGGTCGCCGCACCAAAACGCTCGCCGAGCGGGTGGACGCGACCGGCGCCCGCATCCGGCAGGGCCGCAGCCACGGCCGCGACAACCTCCGGGGCGAACCGTCTGAGTTCCGCCAGAAGCGTCCGTACCGGCGCGACGAAATTTCCGCTGTTCCAGTAGTAGCCGGCCGCCAGATAGCGTTCCGCATCCGCGGGACCCGGCTTCTCCACGAACCGGGTCACCGGCGACAGGCCCGGCCCGGCGGGCTGGATATAGCCATAGGCTGACGACGGTCCCGAGGGTGTAATGCCGAGGGTCACGATCCGCCCGGGCGCCGCGGCCGCAACCGCTTCGTCCATCACGCGCCGGAACGCGTCGGCGTCTGGAACATAGTGATCCGAGGCCACGAAGACGGCGGTCCCTTCCGGATCAGCCCGCTCGATCCAGAGGGCCGCGGCCGCCATCGCCGGCGCCGAATCCCGACCCGTCGGTTCCAGGATCAGCTCGGCGTCCACCTTCAGATCGGCGAGTTGCGCCTCGATGTACCGGCGATGGTCACGGCCCGCGACGACGAGGATACGCCCGCCCCGCGCCAAAGGCGCGACCCGCCGCACCGTCTCCTGAAACAGCGACAGGTCGGAAACCAGGTCGATAAACTGTTTGGGCCGCGCAGGTCGGGACTCGGGCCAGAGCCGGGTTCCCGCGCCGCCGCAAAGGATTACGGGATAGATGGCCATGGTCGGGTCCCCTCCCCGACGTCTATCCGGCCCGCCCGCCGAGGGCAACCGGGGGCTATCGCTCCCCGGAGACCGCCTCACCCAGGCGCCCCGCCTTCACGCGATGCGGGGCTGCGGCGACACGGCAAGCCGGGTGTTCCCGAACGACCGGCTACGCCAGATCGCGCTGGCCGGCGTCGGGAACCCCTGCATTCCCGCCCTTATCCGAAGACGTCGTCCTTCGACGGCGCAGCCACACCGGACCAGTCGTCGAGCACCGTCAGGCTGTCGCCGAAGCCGTTGAGCGGGTTCTCGCGGATCAGAGCCATCATCAGCTCGCGGGCGTGTTCCATCTCCGTGAGAGAGATGAGGCCTGTGTCGAACTCGTCCATCGTGGGCATGACGGGCGGGAGCTCGTCGAACTTGCCGGTCAGGACGAAGCCGTCATCCAGGGCCGGCAGGACCTCGGGCGAGACCCCGTCGTTCATGGCGAACAGATAGCCATCGTTGGCTGAACCGTCGAACAGGAAGAGGGTTTCCGCCGTATCGCCGTCGCGGGTCCCGAAGTCCGCCCGTGCAAACTGGTCGCGGCCCGGCGTCGTGACGTCGGTCGCCTCGCCCGGCAGGACCTGGGCGGCGTCGGCCTTGACGCTGTCGTCCGACATGACCGGCAGCACCTCGGCGTCGTCCTGCTTGGTGAAGTCGCCCGGGGCCGTCGGCAGGACCTCGGGTCCCACCGTGGCCTTGTCTTCCGCCAGAGCGGGCAGCACCTGGGGCATGGTCGAGGCGGGCGCCGCGACCGGATTCCCGCCGATGTCGAACAGCCCGTCGGCGAACTGCAGCCGTTCGACATTGGTCAGGGTGTCCGTCCCGTCCGGACCGGTGATCGTGGTCACGCCGCCGGAGACGCTGATCGTATAGGCTGCCCGGTTGCCCGAATAGACCGCCCTGTCGGTCCCGTCGCCGCCGTTCAGGGTGTCATCGGCCGCTCCCCCGCTCATGATGTCGTCGCCGCCTCCACCGTTCAGGACGTTGGCGCCGGCTGATCCCGCCAGATAATCGGCATGATCCGACCCGGTCGCATTCTCGACCGTCTCGAGGAAGTCCGTGGACGTGCCGTCCCAGGTGACCTGGCTGTCCAGATAGATCTCCACGCCCGTCGCCGAGCCGGCGTAGGTGATGGTGTCGACGCCATCACCGCCGACCAGCCGGTCCACGCCGCTGCCGCCGTTCAGGATATCGTCCCCGGCCATGCCGGAGAGGAAGTCATTGCCGGCTCCGCCGATCAGGATGTTCGCGGCCGCGGCGCCCACGAAATAGTCCGCATGGTCGGACCCGGTCACATTCTCGACCGTCTCCAGGAAGTCCATGGAGGTGCCGTCCCAGGAGATTCCGTTGTCCAGATAGACCTCAACCCCCGCCGCCGAACCGGCGTAGGTGATGGTGTCGATCCCATCGCCGCCGGTCAGCCGATCCACGCCCGTGCCGCCGACCAGAAGATCGTCACCCGCCATGCCGTAGAGGAAGTCGTTGCCGGCTCCGCCGATCAGGGTATTGGCGGCCGTGGTTCCCACGAAATAATCCGCATGGTTTGAGCCGGTCACGTTCTCGACCGTCTCAATGAAGTCCATCGACGTGCCGTCCCACGAGATTCCGTTGTCCAGATAGACCTCCACGCCCGCGCCCGAGTCGGCGTAGGTGATGGTGTCGACGCCGTCGCCGCCGACCAGCCGGTCCACGCCCATGCCGCCGACCAGAAGATCGTCCCCCGCCATGCCGTAAAGGTAGTCGGCGCCGGCGCTGCCGATGAATGTGTTGGCGGCTGCGGTGCCCACCATGTAGTCGGAAAAAATCGATCCGGTGACGTTCTCGATCGACTCCAGGAAGTCCATGGACGTGCCGTCCCAGGAGATTCCGTTGTCCAGATAGATCTCCACCCCCGCCCCCGCGTTGGCGTAGGTGATGGTGTCGATCCCGTCGCCGCCGAACAGCCGGTCGACGCCCGTTCCACCGGTCAGAAGATCGTCACCCGCCAAACCGTAGAGGAAGTCGTCGCCGGCTTCGCCCGTCAGCGCGTTGGCTCCCGCGTTTCCGACGAAATAGTCCGAATGACCGGAGCCCGACACATTCTCGATCGAGTTGAGGAAGTCCGTGGACGTGCCGTCCCAGGAGACTCCGCTGTCCAGATAGACTTCCACACCCGTCGCCGATGTCAGGTAGCTGGCGGTGTCGACGCCGTTGTCGCCGTTCAACGCGTCCGAGCCCTCGCCGCCCGTCAGGAAGTCGTCACCTTCCCCGCCGTTCAGCGTGTCATCGCCCGCAAGGGCATTGAGGAAATCGTTTCCTTCCAGGCCATTCATGACGTTCGCCGCGGCCGTCCCCGTCAATGAGTCTGAGCCGGAGGTTCCGTTGATCGGTCCCGTCGGAAGCGGCGCGCCGGTTGCGTCGAACAGACCGTCCGAGAACTGCAGCCGTTCGACATTGCTCACCGTATCGGTCCCGTCGGGGCCGGCGATCGTGGTCACGCCGCCCGAGACGCTGATGGTGTAGGCCGAGCGCATGCCGACATAGACAGCCGTGTCCGTGCCGTCGCCGCCGTTGATCGTGTCGGCGCCGCCGGCCCCGGTCAGGGTGTCGTCGTCCGCCCCGCCGTTCAGTACATCAACGCCTGCGCCGCCGATCAGCGTGTCGGCGCCCGCGTCGCCGTTCAGGGTCGAGCCGACCAGCGTCATCGGCACAGGGGTCTGGCTGGGGCTGGAAACGTTCAGCCGGTAGGTCTGGCCGGCGGGCGGCGGGCCGGAGGTGAAGGTTTCGCCGACATTGCTCAGCCACCGGGCCACCTGGATGTAGTAGGTCCCGGCGGAGCCGAAGGTGTAGGTGATCAGCGAGTCGGTTCCCCCGCTGCCGTCCGCGTTGTTGTCGTCATTGGTGGCGAGTTCGTCGCCCGCGCTGGTCATCAGCCGCAGGGTGCTGTCGAAGCTCGCGCCGTCGATGTCGAAGGTCACGGTCTCGCCGGCCACAACGGTGATGGCGTAGTACTCGACGCCGCCGTGGGTCGTGGCCAGGACCGTGGCGTGCGGGATCGTGGTCGAACTGGCAATGGCCTGGTCGGCGCGCAGATCGAAGGCCCCGGTCAGCGAAACCGCCGTTTCTCGGGTGTTGTTGGCTGTGTCATTGCCCTTGACGATATCCGGGGCGCCGCCGCCCTCGCCGGGCGCGCCGGCGTAGAGTTGGTCCGCGCCGCCGCCGCCGCTCAGGGTGTCGATTCCGCCGCCGCCGCGCAGGACGTTGGCGTTCCCATCACCCGTCAGGGTGTCGGCATAGACCGACCCCGTCACGTTTTCGATTTCGGACAGGGTGTCGAACCCGCCCCCGCCGCTGGACGACCCGGCGGCCAGATTGACCGTCACGCCCGCGCCCGCGCCGGCGTAGTCCGCCGTGTCCGTACCGGCCCCGCCGTTCAGCGCATCATTGCCGAGGGCGCCGATGAGGATGTCGTCGCCGTCGCCGCCGTTCACCGCATCGTCGCCGGAGCCGCCGTTCAGATTGTCGTTGCCGGCCAGGCCGTTGAGGGTGTCGGTCCCGCCGAGACCGCCGATGACATCCGCCAGCGCCGTGCCGGTGATCGTCTCGTTGGTGATGTCCCCGCCGACCACCAGGCCGCCGGTAGGCGCCGCCGCTATGGTCTGGTCGGTGAACTGCAGGAATTCGACATTGGTCACGGTCACGTTCTGACCGTTGCCCGACACCGTGCCGGTCTGTCCGTTCCAGGTGATGGTGTAGGCGGAGCGCGCGGCGGAGAACACGACCGTATCGGTCCCGAGACCGCCGTCCACGATGTCCGAACCCCCGTTCAGGGTGAACCGGTTGTTCGCCGAATTGCCGCGGAACGTGTCGAAGCCGCTGCCGCCGATGGCGTTCTCGATCACCGCGCCGAGGGCGATCGAGACGTTGCCGATCAGGCCGCCGACGCTGGAGAAGGATCCCTGCCGCAGATCAATGATCTGGCCGTTGTTCAGGTAGCCCGAGAAATCGAACGTATCCGTGCCGCCGGCGTCCCAGGCGCAGAAGATCAGGGGGCTGAGTTCGTTGTTGGCTCCGTACCACAACCGCCCGGCGTTCGAATTGAAGCCATAGACGGTGTCGCCCGTCCGGGTCGTCATATTGGCCCCGTACAGACGCTGGGCGGCCGAGATGTCGTCGAGCAGGGGCGCGGACGAATAACGCCGGGGTCCGCCCCCGTCCGTGCGGCTGTCAGCGCCCGTAAAGGCCTCGCTGAAATAGCTCATCACCGAATACTGGAGGGAATCCTCATAGTAGATGGCGCTGGCTTCATAGGTGATGGTGCCGCCGGAGCCGGCGTTGTAGGCCGCCGGGTGGCTCAGGCCGATGGCGTGGCCGATCTCGTGCAGCAGGGTCAGCTGGCCATAGCCCTGCTGGACCGGAAGCGCATTGTAGGACAGCGAACTGTTGATCCAGACGTCGCCCCGAACATCGCCGGCGCTGGCGCCGCCGGGCATGCCCCCGGGCAGATAGGCGAAGGCCGCCGCGCCGTCCTGCCCGGAGTTGTAATTGCCCAGCAGGATGGTGGCGTTGTTCGAAAACTCGCTGCCAACGTCCTGAACGCGCTGGAAGGTGACGTTGGCCACGTCAGACCAGGCAGAGAAGGCCAGAACGCCCGCGGCGATCTGGGTGGCGTTGAACTGCGAGAAGCCGGTTGTACCCTCAGGCATGGTCGTGACCGAGTCACGGAAGGCGTAGGTCACCGTCGCCGCCGTTCCGAGCGCCGTGGCCCAGCTCTGGTTGCCGCGGGTGATCTGGGCGCCGGCATCGGTCGAGCTCAGCGAAGGCTTGCCGTTGGGGCCGAACACGCCGCGATCGTCGTTGTTCAGGCCGAAAACCGGTCCGCCGCCGCCGTCCGCCTCGCTCGTGGGCCCATGAAAGCGAGCACAGCAGGCGCATACCTGATAGCTGGCGATGGCCCCGAACGAGGCATTCTCGACCGGCTCCACTGCTTCGCCGACGCCGATGAACCTCTCGGTCTGGCCCGTAAATCCTTCGAAAGCCTCAAGAAGGCCGTTCGAGGTGCCGCCGGAGCGGTTGCTGATCAAGCCGAAAAACATGGTACCACCGTCGTGGAGGGGCTGCTGGAGGCGATCACCGTAACGCGGCGCGCCGAAACGACAAGCGCGATGCAATCATGATGTAATGAATTTCGCGGGATACAGCTCAGGATTGCCAGACAATTCACGCCGTTGTTCCTTGGCAGTCGGGCCGGATCACCCACTATAGGATGCTGATACGTCCCCGCACGCGCACGGGACGCAAGATTGGCCCCGTTTCAAGACTTGGCACGCCCGGGACCCCGACGCATGGTGCGGCCATGTTGAACCGGCGTTCCTCCGCTCTCGTCCCGGCCTTCCTGCTCCTGACCGGCGTTCTGGCCGCCTGCGGCTCGAAGGGTCCCGTCGCCGAAGCCGGCCAGGAGATGGTGGCCCCGGCCGAACAGCGGCTCATCGCCCTGACGAATCTGGACCAGCGGGTCGCGAGGGTCGGCTATCGCCTGTCGACGGCCAATGCCGAGCTTTGCCCGGCGGTGCGGAACTCGCCGGGCTGGCTGCTGCACGCCGCGAGCCAGTACAGCCCCGAACTGCGCCCCTATGCCGAGACCCGGTTCGGACTGGACGGAGATCTGCCGGGCCTGCTGGCCGTTCCCGAAGGGTCGGCCGCCGACCTCGCCGGTCTGCGCCGCGGCGATCTGCTCCTCAGCGTCAACGGCGAGGCCCTGACGCGCGGCGTCGCCCGCCGGACGGCGGCCTTCGAGGGCGTCGAGGCCAATATACACAAGCTCGACCTCGCCCTGGCGGCGGGGCCGATCGAGATCGCCTTCCGCCGTGACGGAAACGACCAGACCGCTAGGGTGACGCCGCAACGCGCCTGCGGCTACGACGTCCAGCTGGATCCGTCCGACGAACTCAACGCCAGGGCGGACGGCAAACGCCTGTTCATCACCACCGCCATGGCCGGTTTCACCGCGACCGACGACGAGCTGGCCCTCGTGCTCGGCCACGAGCTGGCCCACCACGTCCTTGGACACCGGGGCTGGCATGAGGCCGAGACGCGGGGCCGTCAAACTCAGACCGTGCCGGCCCTCGCGGCTACGGCAGGCGGATCAGAGCGGCAGGCGGATCGCGTCGGCCTCTATCTCGCCGCCCGGGCAGGGTTCGACAGTTCCATCGGCCCGGCCTTCTGGCGACGGTTCGGGGCCTTCGACTGGCGCGTCCGCTATCCGCAGTGGGGACACCCCTCCGCCGAGGCCCGCGCCCGCGCCCTGGAAGAGGTCCAGGCTGAAATCAGCGCCCGCCGGGCCTCGCGCCAGCCGCTCGTTCCGTAGCCGCGGGCGGCGCCTGCGCCCCGGCCTCCTGCACCGCGCCCTCCCGCCACGCCGCCAGCGGGTTGAGCGCCGCGGTCGCTTCCAGAAACGTCCCCGGCTTCATCGACGGCTCCGCCCCGGTCTGCAGGCCCGCCAGCCGGGCCAGGTCCGCGATGAAGGTGATGCAGTTGCGACGCCGCAGGTCATAGACCGACCCTTCCGGACTGTTCCACCAGTCGGCGCGCGCCCGCACGGCCCGATAGGCCTCGTCGCTCACCGCCAGCCTGAGATAGGGCTTGCCCTCGCCCACATATCGGGGGTTCGGAAGCTCGACCACGCCGACGCCGCGAGTGAACAGCAGCTGCGGTCCCGGATTGCGCGCGGTGAAGCCGGCCGCCCAGTCCACGGTCTCGCCCGTATCGTCCAATGTGCCCGTGGCCTGCACGAAGGCGTGGGGGAAGAGCAGATAGCCGTCCCGCACCCGGGCGCCCGGATGGGCGTAGAAGGTCAGGGTCACCTCGGCCCAGGCCGATCCCGCGATCAGGGCCAGCAGCAGGCCCAGAAGTCCGGCCCGGTTCATCCTTCTGATCATCCTTCAGACTCCGCTATCCGACACCTATCGCCCGGCGACCGGGCGTTGCAAAGTCCCGATCCCTCCTCCGGCGATGTATCCAATCACAAGGCCGCGCGTGACCGACAAGGTTCCAGACCCGCCGAACATTTCCGCCGGCCACGCCGACTGGTGGCGCGGCGCCGTCATCTATCAGGTCTATCCGCGCAGTTTCGCCGACACCAACGGCGACGGCGTTGGCGACCTCGCCGGGATCACGGAGCATCTCGACCACATCGCCTCTCTCGGCGTCGACGCGGTCTGGCTCAGCCCCTTCTTCACCTCGCCGATGAAGGATTTCGGCTATGACGTCGCCGACTATTGCGACGTCGATCCGGTGTTCGGAACCCTGGCCGATTTCGACCGTCTGATCGCCCGCGCCCACGCCCTCGGCCTGAAGATCGTCACCGATCTGGTTCTGGCCCACACCTCGGACCAGCACGCGTGGTTCCGCGACAGCCGCCAGTCGCGCACCGCTGCGAAAGCCGACTGGTACGTCTGGGCCGACGCCAAACCAGACGGCTCGCCGCCCAACAACTGGCAGTCCGTCTTCACCGGCCCGGCCTGGACCTGGGACGCCCGGCGCGGCCAGTACTACATGCACAATTTCCTGCCGGAGCAGCCCCAGCTGAATCTGCACAATCCCGCGGTGCAGGAGGCCCTGCTGGACGTCGCCCGCTTCTGGCTGGACCGCGGCGTCGACGGCTTCCGCTTCGACGCCATCAATTTCGCCCTGCACGACCCCCGGCTCCGCGACAATCCGCCGGCGCTCCCCGGCGGCAAGCGCACCCGGCCGTTCGACTTCCAGTCCCACGTCCACAACCAGTCCCAGCCGCAGATTCCCGCCTTCCTCGCCCACGTCCGCGCCCTGATGGACCTCTACCCCGGCCGGTTCAGCGTCGCCGAGGTCGTCGGCGACGCCGCCGAGCCCGAGATGCAGGCCTTCACCGCCGACGACCGTCATCTGAACAGCGCCTACGGCTTCGCCTATCTGTACGCCGACGCCCTGACCCCCGATCTGGTGCGCCGCGCCAATGCGGCGTGGGACGGCGCCCCCGACCAGGGCTGGCCTTCCTGGGCCTTCAGCAACCATGACGCCCCGCGCGCCGTCTCGCGCTGGAGCGAGGGCCGCGACCCCGACCGCTTCGCCCGTATGGCCCTGCTTCTGCTGATGAGCCTGCGCGGCAATGTCTTCGTCTACCAGGGCGAGGAGCTGGGCCTGCCGCAGGGCGAGGTCCCCTTCGACCGGCTGGTCGATCCCGAGGCCATCGCCAACTGGCCCGAGACCCTCGGCCGCGACGGGGCCCGCACCCCCATGCCGTGGCGTGCCGACGCGCCCCACGCCGGCTTCTCCACCACCGAGCCGTGGCTGCCCGTCGATCCCCGCCATCCGCCCCTGGCCGTGGATCGTCAGGACGCCGACCCGGCCTCCCTGCTCAACCTGACCCGCCGCCTCATCGCCCTGCGCAAGCGCGAGCCGGCCCTGCGCCTGGGATCCCTGCGTTTCCTCGACGCCCCCGCCCCCCTCCTGGCCTTCGAGCGCCGCGCCGGCGACGACGTCCTGACCTGCGTCTTCAACCTCGGCCATGCGCCCGTCGCCTGGACGCCGGACGGCCGTGCCGCCCCGGTCGAGGCGGTCAACATCGACGGCGTCCCGACCGGCGACCTGCCGCCCCTGTCCGGCCGGATCACGCGGCGGCTTTCGATATGAGGTGGCGGAGCCGCTCGCCCGGCGCTATCGCAGATCCATGACCTCCAGGGACCCCGTCCTCGTCACCGGTTCGGCCGGCTTCATCGGCTTCCACACCGCGCAGCGCCTGCTGGCCCGCGGCGAGACGGTGATCGGCGTCGACAACCTCAACGACTATTACGACCCGGCGCTGAAACAGGCGCGGCTCGACCTGTTGCTGGCCCAGCCGGGCTACCGTCATTACACGCTCGACCTGGCGGATCGCGACGGCATGGCCGCCCTGTTCGCGGAGCACGCGCCCCGCCGCATCGTCCACCTCGGGGCCCAGGCCGGCATCCGCTACAGCGTCGAAAACCCCGAGACCTACATCGACTCCAATGTGGTCGGCTTCCTGACCGTGCTGGAGGGCGCCCGGGCCGTGAAGGCCGAGCATCTGGTGTTCGCCTCCACCAGCTCGGTCTTCGGGGCCAACGCCGCCCTGCCGTTCTCCGTGCAGCAGGGCGTGGCCCATCCGTTGAACGTCTATTCGGCGACCAAGATCGCCAATGAGGCCATGGCCCACGCCTATGCCTATATCTTCGGCATCCCCTGCACCGGCCTCAGGTTCTTCACCGTCTATGGTCCTTGGGGCCGGCCGGACATGGCCCTGTTCAAATTCACCCGGGCCATCCTCGAAGGCCGGCCCATCGACGTCTATGGCGCCGGCGCCATGGAGCGCGACTTCACCTATGTCGACGACATCGTCGACGGCGTGGTGGCCGCGCTGGACGCCGTGCCCGGCAAGGATCCGGACTGGCGGGCCGAAGCTCCGGGGCCCGGCACAAGCGGCGTGGCCCCCTGGCGCATCCTGAACCTCGGCGCCGGGCGGCGCGAGCCTCTGGCGCGTTACATCGAGGTGCTGGAACAGGTGCTGGGCCGAAAGGCGATCCTGAACGTCATGCCGACCCAGGATGGCGAGATGACCCGAACCGAGGCCGATGTGAGCGAGTCCCGCGCCGCCCTCGGCTATGCTCCGTCGACCCCCATCGACGTCGGGGTGAAGCGGTTCGTCGACTGGTACCGCGACTTCTACGGTGTCTAGCGATTGCGGCGGCCGCGCCCCTGCCCCGAGGAAGGCTGGCTCCCCGCCGCAGGCGCGAAGGCGAACGGTCAGGATGTGCCGTAACGTCAGCCTTTAGAGCCGGATTGCGCAGCGCCACAGCAAGTTATTGCGCCGCACACGAAATGATTTGCCTGCTGCGGTGCAATAGGCTCCTATCCCTATCCGCGGCCCCGAACGCGGTTCGAGCCGAGCCTTGTGACTCCAGCCTCGGACCCCGCGCATGAAATCCCGCACCCTCGCCGCCCTTCTCAGCCCCGGCCTCGGCCTGATCGCCGGGCCCGCTCTGGCCGCCCCGCCCGCCCTGCTGGCGCATCAGGCGCCGCTGGTGCTGAACGAGGCCTCGGCGGCCTGGATCCTGACCTCGACGGCCCTCGTCCTGCTGATGACCCTGCCCGGTCTGGCCCTGTTCTATGGCGGCATGGTGCGGCGCAAGAACGTGCTGGCGACCATCGCCCATTCGACCGCCGCCATGGCCATCGTCACCGTCCTCTGGTTCATCGTCGGCTACAGCCTGTCCTTCGGCTCAAGCGGCGAGGCGACCAACGGCTTCATCGGCGGATTGCAGGCGGCCTTCCTGAACGGCGTCACCCCGTCCACGGCCCACAGCCTGGCCCCCGGCCTGCCCGAGTTCCTCTGGATCGCCTATCAGCTGACCTTCGCCATCATCACCCCGGCCCTGATCGCCGGGGCTTTCGCCGAACGGATCAAATTCTCGGCCTCGATCCTGTTCTTCTTCCTCTGGCACCTGATCGTCTATGCGCCGATCTGCCATCAGGTCTGGGGCGGCGGCTGGATGGGCTCGCTGGGCGTGCTCGACTTCGCCGGCGGGGCCGTGGTCCACGTCAATGCGGGCGTCGCCGGTCTCGTGGCCGCCCTCGTGCTCGGCCCGCGCCACGGACATGGCCGGGACAATATGGCTCCGCACAACCTCGCCTTCACCGCCATCGGCGCCGGCCTGCTGCTGGTCGGCTGGCTCGGTTTCAACGCCGGCTCGGCCTGGGCCGCCGACGGCATCGCCGCCGTCGCCGCCTTCAACACCCTCCTCGCCGCCGCCGCCGCCGCCGTCGCCTGGACCGCCGTGGAATGGATCGACCACAAGAAGCCCACCCTGCTGGGCCTGTTGTCCGGCCTCGTCGCCGGGCTGGTGGGCGTCACCCCCGCTGCCGGTCTGGTTGACCCCAAGGGGGCCTTCATCATCGGCATCATCTCCGGCCCGGCCTGCTACGCCGGCGCCGTCTGGCTCAAGCGCGCGCTGAAATATGACGACAGCCTCGACGCCTTCGGCGTGCACGGCATCGGCGGCATCGTCGGCGCCCTGCTGACCGGCGTCCTCGCCACCGCCGCCATCAACCCCGCCGCCGCCGGCGCCAATCTGCTCAACCAGGCCATCGGCCTGATCGCCGTCATCGCCTGGAGCGCCGTCGGCACCTTCGCCATCCTGATGATCTGCAAATTCACCACCGGCCTGCGCGTGCCGAAGGAGGAAGAGATCGAAGGCCTCGACTACACCCAGCACGGCGAGACGATCCATCCGTAACGACGGCCCCTCCCGGTCACGGGAGGAACCCGCTACAACCCGCTGATGACCTCCGCCCCGCTTCCCGACGCCCCGACGAACTGGGTCGACCGTCACGCGCCGGAAGGCCTGAAACCTTGGCTGAAGCTCGGCCGGTTCGACCGCCCGGTCGGCATCTGGCTGCTGCTCCTGCCCGGCTGGCAGGGCATCGCCCTGGCGCTGGCCCAATACCGCAAGACGCCGGACCTCTATGACGCCTGGCTGGTTCTCGGCTTCGCCCTCGGGGCCTGTCTGATGCGGGCGGCGGGCTGCGCCTTCAACGACATCGTCGACCGCGACATCGACGCCGGGGTCGCCCGCACCGCCCAGCGTCCAATCCCCTCGGGCCGGATCAGCGTCAAACAGGCATGGGCCTTCGTGATCGGCTGCAGTCTGGTTAGCCTGCTGATCCTGCTGACCCTGAACATGGTCGCCGTCCTGCTCGGCGTCGCCTCGCTCCTGCTGGTCGCTGCCTATCCCTTCATGAAGCGCATCACCTGGTGGCCGCAGGCCTGGCTCGGCCTGACGTTCAACTGGGGCGTCCTGATGGGATTCGCCGCGGCGGCTGCGAGCTGGCGGGTCCTGATGGATGGAGATGGGACGGGCTTCAACGTCAGTTCTGCTTTTGGGGCGCCATCCGGTTGGGACATGAGCGCCCTCCTCCTCTACCTCGCCCTCATCTTCTGGACCCTCGGCTACGACACCATCTACGCCCTGCAGGACATCGAGGACGACGCCATGGTGGGGGTGAAGTCCTCGGCCCGCCGCCTCGGCGGCAACGTGCAGGCCGGCGTCGGCGTCTTCTACGGCATCACCGTCGTCCTGACTGTCCTCGCCGGCCTGACCGCCGGCCTCGGCCCGATCTTCTACGTCGCCCTCCTGCCCTTCGCCGCCCATCTGTTCCGGCAGGCGCGGGACGTCCGCCCCGATGATCCTGCCCTCGCCCTGCGCCTGTTCCGCTCCAACCGCGACGCGGGCTTCATTCTGCTTTCCGCCATCATTCTCGGCGCTGTATCGTGGCCGTTCTGAAGGAGACCCGCATGACCGCCCCCCACAAGGCCACACTGCGCGCCCTGCTGCTGACCGCGGTCCTCGCCGCCGGCCTGTCCGCCTGCAACCGCGACCGCGAGCCCGCGGCTCCCGATGCGGCGGCGACGCCGGGACAGCCCGCGGCCGTCACCCCGGCCGACGCCGCCGCGCCGATGGCCTTTGAATCGAAGACGCCTTACGCCGACGTCCGCCTGACCCTGCCCGACGCCCTCAAGCGCCAGACCGACCTCCACGCCCGCCTCTATGCCGAGGAGGTGCGGCTGCTGCGCCAGTTCGCCGAGGGCGCCCAGGGCGAGCTGACCGAGGCCGGGGCCGACACCGACCGGCCGAAGTTCGAGAAGACCATCACCATCACCGCCGCCCTCGAGACCGGCAAGCTGTTCAGCCTCAAACGGGTCGATTTCGACTATTCGGGCGGCGCCCATCCGAACACCCTGACCAGCGGAATCCTGTGGGACAAGGCGCTGAAGCGGCGGCTCGGCCTCGCCGACCTGTTCCGCAAGAACGCCGACCTGACCGTCCTCGACCAGGCCCTGTGCTCGGCCATCAACGCGGCCAAGCGCGCCCGTGTGCCCGACAGCGTCTCGGTGCCCCTCAGCGGCCCTCCCGGCGCGTCATGCCCGCGCGCGGCCGACACCGCCTTCGTCCTCGCTCCCGGGACCGTGAGCGGCAAGGCCGCCGGCCTGATCTTCTTCATCGGGCCGTACCAGGTCGGTCCCTATGCCGAGGGCGGCTATGAGCTCGCCATTCCCGTGACGGGCTTCCGCTCCCTGCTGGCCATCGCCTATGCCGACGACTTCGCCGGCCAGTTGCTCAAGGCCGGCGACGTCACGCCGGTCATGACCGTCAGTCCCGCGCCGGCGACCACCTGATGCAACGGCTCGCCGTGCTGATCCTCGCCGGCCTCGCCAGCCCCGCCCTGGCCCTGCCCCAGAGCGCCCGCGAACCCGAAGGTCTGCGCATCTACAGCCCCACGCAGTTCGGCGTGGTCGCCGAAACCCCAAGCCGCATCGCCGGCTCGCGGGCGGAGATGAACAGGGGACGCAACCCGGACGCCGCACCTTCCGTGCAGGATCGGGCCGCCGACGCCGTCGCCCGCGCCGGTGAGGCCTCCGCCGTCGCCGAGGCGGCCGTCATCGGCCGGACCCGCGCCGGCGGCCCCCTGATCGAGATCGACTGCGCCGAAGGCGGCGGCGTCATCATCGCCGATTCCGACCCGCTTCAGGTCACCGACTGCCTCGATCTGGCGCCCGACACCGGTCAGGCGGGGCGCCGTCAGCGGATCGTCGCCGCCTGTCGGTTGCCGGGCAACGCCGGCCTGGCCGGGCGGTCGCGACCCGCCCCCAACTGACCCCGGGCCGGCGCTTGACTTTCCGTCGTAGCCGCCGTCAGACTGGACCCTGAGTTGAAAGTGCGAATGAATTCACCATTGCCGTCACCATCTTCCGCTCCACGCTGACCGTCGTACTCTGATGAACCTGTAGGCCAGTCCGCCGTGACCGGGGATGTCATACCCGCTGGAGGAGACCGCCCATGTTTCGCCTGTCCCACATCCTCATCGCCTCGGCCGCCACGGCCGTCGCCTTCGCCGCCACACCCGTCCTCGCGCAGAGTTATTCGGTCCCGGGGAGTTTCACGCCGAACGGCCATGTCGAAACCTTCGGCATCGAGGGGACCCGGGCCGCGGGCGCTCTCGGTCTGGACGCCACGACCCCGACCCGCATCGAAAGCTCACGCCGCGAGATGAACCGCGGCCGTCGCGGCGGGGATCGCGGCTTCCGCGATGACATGAACCGGACCGAGACGCTCCAGTACGCCGAACGGGTGATCCGTCGCGCCGGGTTCGTCTGCCAGGTCCTCGACGCGGCGGTGGTCGCCCGCTCCAACGCCTTCGCCCCCTTCGTCGAGGTCAACTGCAGCGAGGGCGGCGGGCTCGTCGTCTCCGACACCTCGCCGCTCCAGTGGGTCGACTGCCTCGACATTCCGGCGGAAGGATATGAGGTGACGCACAACAATGTCCTCAGCCGCTGCCAGCTGCCCGGCAATGTCGCGGCGGTCGCGCCGGCGCCTCAGAACGGCTCCGCCAACAACTGATCCATCAGTTCGGCGAACCGCGCCGGCTGATCCGCCATGATGAAATGCCGGCTGCCGTCGACCCGGATCAGCCGCACGCCGGGCAGGCCCGCGTACTCGCGGCCCCACAGGGCGTCGGCCATCGCCGCCGGCGCCCCGCCCTCCGCGTCGGCGGCGTAGACGGCCCAGACCGGCGTCGTCATCGCCCCCAGCCCGGGCCTCAGATCGGTCGTCATTACTTCGCGGATGGCGGCGGCCATCGCCCGCCGGTCTGACCTCATCGACCATTCGACCATGGCGGCGCGCGTCGCCGCATCGCGGGCCAGGCCAGGGGCGCCCTGCACCTGACCGGCGCGGAAGCCGGCCTCGTCCGCCGCCAGGATGCCGGCCGCCGCCTGATCGGCGAACGGACGCGCCGTCTCAGCCGTGACCTGCGGCCCGAACAGGGCGCTGAAGAATGGCAGGCTGTCGACGCTCATGACCCGACCGACCAGGTCCGGATGCTGCTGGGCCAGCAGCACGGCGGTCATCCCGCCCATGGAATGTCCGACGACGATCGGCCGCACCAGCCCTTGCTCGCGAATGTAGCGCGCCAGTTCATCGGCCATCGGCTGCACGAACGGTCCGTCGCCGTGCGCCCACGGCTCGCCCGCGAAGCCGGCCAGCTGCGCCAGATGCACCCGGCGTGTCGATTTCAGCCGCTCCGCCTCGGCCCGCCACACTTCCCGCGACGAGGCGAATCCCGGGATCAGAATCACGTCGGGCCCCGACCCGACGACCTCGACCGACAGGCGGTCGGAGACAAAGGCGGCCTGGGCGACCGCGGGGACCGGCCCGGCCCGGACCGCAAAGGCGATCGCTCCCACGCCCAGGACCACGGCGGAGGCGAGGGCGAAGGCGCGCAGCAGGCGGCCGCCGCCGTAGCGGGACATGAACATCATGGCAGTCTTCCTGTAAGGTTATCCTGACGCCCGGTCAGGCATGCGGATTGTCGAAAATCTCTTCCACCGGCCGCGCGAACAGCACCGCGATGCGATAGGCGAGGTCCAGCGACGGATCGTGCTTCTCGGTCTCCAGGGCGTTGACGGCCTGGCGTGAGACGCCCAGCGCCTGGCCCAGCTGTTCCTGGGTCCAGCCGCGCTCGACGCGCAGAAGTTTGAGGCGGTTCTTCATCAGTTCGACGACTTCACGAAGGGTGCGATCAGGCCGAAACAGGCCCAGAACAACGGATAGATGATCCAGGCCGGGATGTGCGGCGCGTCGGCGTAGCTCTCGCCGAACCCCCAGACGCTGGCGACAGCCATCGCCAGACCGGACGCCAGGATGAACTGTTTGGCGACGACGGCGCGTACGAACTCGTCCGACTCGCGCATCAGCGCCAACGTCGCCCAGATCTGCCCGACCACGGGCGCCGACACGGTCAGGGCGAGGGCCCACGCGGCAGCCGGCGAGGCGATGTCGTCAAAGGCGCCGAAGATCGCGGCCACATTGACCGCCACATAGCCGGACATGAAGGCCATTGTCCGGAGGACATAGCGTTTGTGCGCCGACGAGGCGGATTTTCCGAGAGCGAGCATGGAAGGCGTCCCTGACTTGAAGTAAGGCCTACCTTACATCAGGAAATTGTCATGTCAACCTGACTTTTTGTCGGGTTCGCGTGACTCACAAGCTTTGGCGGCTCCGCCGCCCGGGAACAGGCTGCGCTTTGGATCGTGTCCGACAGGGCGTATCATGAGCCATGCCCGCCGCGCCCCGCATACGGCCGTCCGACCTGTTCACGCCCGACGACTGGGCGCCGTTCCAGACGCGCTCGCCCTGGATCGGTCCACTGCTGGTCCTGCACTGCTGGGGCGTCATCGCCCTGGCCATCGCGGCCGGCGTGCTCTGGCCGATCCTGATCCCCCTGAGCGTCGCCGTCATCGGCACACGTCAGCTCGGTCTGGCCATCCTGATGCATGAGGCCGCGCACGGGGGTCTGTCCCCGAACGGGCGGCTGAACGACTTCCTCGGCCACTGGCTGTGCGCGGTCCCGGTCGGGGCCTCGCTGACCGCCTACCGTCCCTATCATCTGGCCCATCACAAATACGCCCAGCAGCCCGAAGATCCCGACCTGGTCCTCTCCGCGCCCTTCCCCGTCACCCGCGAGTCCCTGCGCCGCAAGATCCTCCGCGACCTGACGGGCCAGACCTTCTTCAAGCAGCGCGTCCTGTTCGCCTTCAGGGCCTTCGCCTCACGGCGCGATGAAGACGTGGCGCAGGGCGCCGTGGTCACCGGTCGCAGCGTCGCGCCCTTCCTGCTGGTCAACGCCGCCCTGCTGCTGGGCCTGACGCTCGGCGGCGTCTGGTGGGCGTATTTCGTCCTGTGGCTGCTGCCCATGGCGACCTGGTTCCCCATGGTCACCCGGCTGAGGAACATCGCCGAACACGCCTGCGTCGAGGGATCGTCCACCGACCCGTTCCGCGCCGCCCGCACCACGCGCGCTTCGTGGTGGGAGCGCGCCTTCATCGCGCCCTACTGGGTCAATTTTCACGCCGAGCACCACCTGTTCATGCACGTCCCTTGCTGGAAGCTCCCCGCCCTGCACCGGGCGGTGCGGGCGAGACCGCAGGGAGGGCGGATGGAGGTCGCGAGCGGCTATCTGGACGTCCTCGGCAAGGCATCGGCCAGGGCGTGATCTCCGACCCCACGGCCTTCATCCTCGCCAACACCCGCCTCCAGCCCGTGCCGCACGCGCCGGAGATTTCGCTGTGGCTGGCGGACGAGGTCACGCCGATCTGGCGGCTGACCGAGGAGGAATTGGGCGAGATGGGCCTGCCCCCGCCGTTCTGGGCCTTCGCCTGGGCAGGCGGTCAGGGCCTGGCGCGCTGGCTGCTGGACAATCCCGCCGAGGTCGCCGGGAAGCGGGTGCTCGACCTCGCCGCCGGTTCGGGTCTGGTCGGCATCGCCGCCATGCAGGCGGGCGCGACCTCGGTGCTGTGCGCCGACATCGACCCGTTCTGCGGCTCCGCCGTGGCGCTCAACGCCGCAGCCAACGGCGTGACGCTGGAATTCATCGACGCCGACCTGCTGGACGCAGCGCCGCCCGAGGTCGAGGTCATCTGCGCCGGCGACGTGTTCTACGAACAGCCGATGGCCGGCCGGGTCCAGGCCTGGCTGACGTGCGCCGCTGAGCGGGGAACGCGCGTCCTCGTCGGCGATCCCCTGCGGACCTATTTCCCGAAGTCGGGCTTCGACCTGCTGGCGGAATACAGCGTCCCGACCACGCGCGAGCTTGAGGACAGCGCCGTCAAGCGGACCCGCGTCTGGACCCTGGCCCCGGACTGCTGACGGCCACGCTTGGAGGTCGGCGCAACAGGCGCCATCTTCGACCCATGACCGCCCTTCGGGTTCTCCTCGCCCTCGTCCTGCTTGCCGCGCCCGCCGCCGCGCAGGCCCAGACGTGGCAGCCGCGGCCCGGCGCCCTCGCCATCGACCCGCACCGCTATCAGGCCGACCAGCACCGCCTCGAAATGGACCGGCTCCGCGCCCAGGCCGAACAGCGCGAGGCCTTCGCCCGGCAGCTGGAGATCGAGACCCGTCTCAACCGCCAGCAGATCGAGGCCGCGCGCCTGCCCGAGCCGATTCAGCCGCCGGCCCCCCGCGCCCTGCGCTCACCGGAGGAAGAACGGGCCTTGCGCCAGTCGGCCTCCGGACGTCGCGCCGCCGCAGCGTCAAATGTGGGTCAGATCGACGCCTGGCTGGATCGCCCCCGCGACTGAGAACCGCCGAACAGAGTTCGCCTTTCAGGCTGCATCCCTTCCCCTCGTCCTGCGTTCCGGCCTAGCTTGAACATCAGGGCTGAGGGAGAACGATCATGCGGTGGCAGGGTGGACGACGCGGCGGCAACATCGACGACCGGCGCGGCATGGGCGGCGGCGCGATGATCGGAGGCGGGCTCGGGACCGTCGTTCTGGCAGCGATCGGCTATTTCGTCTTCGGCATCGACCCCCAGACGACCACCCAGCTGGCCAGCCAGTTCGGCGGCGCCGGCGTCTCCGAAGGCAGAGCCGGCAGCCCGACCGACCAGGCCGGCGCCTTCGTGGATGTCGTCGGAACCAATATCGACGATGTCTGGAAGACCAAGATCCAGGGCTATCAGCCCCCGACTGTCACCCTGTACGAACAGGGCACCTCGACGGGCTGCGGCTTCGGCCAGGCGGCGATGGGACCGTTCTACTGCCCGACGGATCGTCATGTATACCTCGACCTCTCCTTCTGGTCGCAACTCGAAACCGATCTGGGCGCGTCCAGCGCCGACTTCGCCCGCGCCTATGTCATCGCCCATGAATACGGCCATCACATCCAGACCCTGACCGGCCTCTCGGAACAGGTGCGCACGGCCCAGCAGCGCGCCTCCGGCCAGGCCGAGGCCAACCGCTATTCCGTCGCGCTGGAGCTGCAGGCCGACTGCTACGCCGGCGTCTGGGCCCGCAATGCGGCCGCCGCCTCGAACGGCGAAGTCGCGCTGGAGGCCGGCGATCTGGAGGCCGGCATGCAGACGGCCTCGGCCATCGGCGACGACACCCTGCAGCGCCGCCAGGGCGGGCGCGTCCAGCCCGACGGCTTCACCCACGGCTCCTCGGCCCAGCGGGTCGAATGGCTGCGGCGGGGCTATGAAGCGGGCGACCCGGCGGCCTGCGATACCTTCCAGACCCTGTAGGGCCTAGCCCACCGTCAGGTCCAGCGGACGCGACACGAACAACGCGCCGGCGCCGAGATCCATGGCCACGCGCCGGCCGTTGAACGCCTCCATCCCGACCAGCCCGCCGGGGAAGTTCGGCAGAGGCGGCTGGTCGAACACGCCGACCGATACGCGGCGGTACAGATGGTCCGCAAAGGTCACCGTCCGCGCCTCAACGGTGGCCGAACGCAGAGCGCCGCCCAGCACCAGACTGACCCCTCTCCCCTGCGGCCGGCCGTCCAGCAGTCCCGCGCCGCTCGCCGCCTCGCGGCTCAGCCCGAGGAGGGCCGAAGCGCCGGTGTCGACCACGGCCTCAACCGCCGAGTCCTCGACCATCACCTCGGTGACCAGCGACCCGCCCTGGCGTCGCACGATCGCCGGGGCCAGATCCGGCGGGCGGACGAAGGCCTCGCGCCGCACCAGCCGCGCGTGCCGCCGGCGCGGGTCCAGCGCCAGCACCGCCTCGCCCAGCACGTCCTGTCCCAGGATCAGCGGCGTATGCAGCCCTTCCCTGGACGCCAGCGGCCCGAGATCGAGAATGGCCGCCCGCAAACCACGAATGGACAGGCCGGGCAGGTCGACGGCCAGCGTCGTCCCGCGCCCCACCTGCGCCCCGCCGCCGACGCCATAGGCCACCAGCGGCATGTCGAACAGCGACCGGCCTGCCGACGGCAGCGCCGCGACCAGCGCCCGGTCGATCACCGAATACTGGGCCCCGCTGTCGATCAGGGCGACCACTTCGAGGCCCCCCAGCCTGACCCGCACCGTCGGCACCAGCGCGTTCCGCGCATAGGCCAGCCAAGGCGTGGCGCCGCTCTCGACATAGGCCAGCGTCGGCTTCGGCCAGAGCAGGGTCTCACGCGCCCACCAGGCTCCGCCGACGACGGCGGCCAGTCCTGCGGTGCGGATCAGAAGGGAGCGGCGGTTCATGCCCGCCGAAGATGGCGCTTGCCCGCCGCCCGCGCCAGCGTCGCCGTGGTCGCGCCGGCTCAGGCTTACGGCCGCGTCCGGCTCGATCACGGGCCGATGGCTGGCGGTCCGGTCAGCGCCCCCCGACGCCGTCCAGACCGCCACCGCGGACGCCCTACCCCCCAAGGCTCCGCGAACTCATGGTTAACAACCACTTAAGCCCCATCTGAACGCATCTGGCGCGGCATCTGAGGGAGAGTCGACAGGCTTCGCCGTTTGCGCGAACCGATCCGCGGCTACCTGTGGCCGAAGGGAACCACCTTGTTGTGGCGATCATGGCCGATATCGGCGGTCCCGAGATACGAAATGCCCGACCGTTCGCACCAGTAGCGGCAAATCTCTTCCGCGGTCAGGCCGAAGTCGGGATCGTTCTCGACGATGTCGGACACCCGCCCCATCCGGATGCCCGCCACCTTGCGGATCGAAGCCTGACCGGTCAGGTGGAACATCATCCGGTCGATCCGGTACATTGGCTCGGACACGTCCTCCAGCATCAGCACATGGCCGGTCAGGTCGGGCTCCAGCGCCGTCCCGACGAGGGCGTCCAGAATGCTGAGATTGAAGGCGACCGCCGGTCGAGGATCTTCCGCCAGCGACGGCTCCCACGACGTCGGATCGCCCGACCTCAGCCAATTCAGCGCGCGCCAGGCCGTGGGGTCGTTGCGCACCGCGTCCGAGGCCATGGGTCCGTGCGCGACATGCGGGAAGCCGGCCTTGTAGAGCAGGGCCAGGATGCTGCCCGCGTCCGAATAGCCCAGATACCGCTTTTTGCGCGCGACCGCCGTCAGCCGCGGCAGCACGGCCTCGGCGATCCGACACGACCCATAGCCGCCCCGGGCGAACCAGACCGCGTCCAGCCGCGGATCATTGGCGTATTCCGCGAACGCATTGGCCCGGCTGGCGTCGTCGCCGCCGAAATGGCCGTGCTTGCCGAAGCTGGCCGGGTGAAAGCTCGCCGTGACCGAGCCGTCCGGAAAATTGGCGGCGAACCAGGCCAGGACGGCCTCGGCGCGCGCCTTGTTGAAGCGCGAACTGGCGTTGACGATGCCGATCTTCATGCTGAGCCGCTGGCCTCCAGCCTCGCCCGTGCTAGTCAGGCCGCCGGACATTCCCCGGTTTCGCCCTCATGAATCAAGACGACTATTTCTTCTGCGGCATCGGCGGCTCGGGAATGCTCCCGCTGGCGATGATCGTCCAGGCGCGCGGCGGCCGTATCGAGGGTTCCGACCGGTCCCGCGATCAGGGCCGCACGCCCGAGAAATTCGCATGGCTTGAAGCCCACGGCGTGACCCTGCATCCGCAGGACGGGTCGGGCGTCTCGCGCGCGGATCAGACGGTGGTGGCCACCGGCGCCATCGAGGACACGGTGCCCGACATCGGCGCAGCGAAGCGCGCCGGCGCCCGGATCGTCACCCGGCCGGAACTGCTGTCCCAACTGTTCAACGCCGCCCCGGTTTCGATCGGCGTCGCCGGAACCAGCGGCAAGTCGACCATCACCGGCATGATCGCCTGGATCCTCCACCGGACCGGCCGCCAGCCGACGGTCATGAATGGCGCGGTGATGAAGAATTTCGCCGACGCCGACCATCCGTTCGCCAGCGCCCTGATCGGCGACCCCGACCAGTTCGTCTCCGAGGTCGATGAGTCCGACGGCTCCATCGCCCGCTACAATCCCACGGTCGCCGTGGTCTCCAACATCTCGCTGGACCACAAGTCGATGGAGGAGCTCCGCGACCTGTTCGGCGGCTTCACCGGTCGGGCGGCGAAGGCCGTGCTCAACCTCGACAATGTCGAGACCCAGGCCCTCGCCCAGTCCCTGCCCGCCAACAGGGTGATCACCTTTGCGCTGGGCGAGGAGTCAGCCACCCTCAACGCGCACGATCTCGAACCCCTGCCGACCGGCATGCGCTTCAGCCTGACGGAGCTCGGTGGGACGAAGCATGCGGTGACCCTGAACGTCCCCGGCGCCCACAATGTCGCCAACGCCCTCGCCGCCCTCGGCGCCGTGCGGGCCGTCGGCGTGCCGCTGGTCGACGCCGTCGGGGCCCTCGAGACCTTCGCCGGCATCCGCCGCCGCATGGAGGTGGTCGGCGCCGCCAACGGCGTCACCGTCATCGATGACTTCGCCCACAACCCGGACAAGATCGCCGCCACCCTGAAGACGCTGCACGCCTTCGACGGCCGGCTGCTGATCCTGTTCCAGCCGCACGGCTTCGGCCCCCTTCGACTGATGCAGGCCGAGTTCATCGACGGCTTCGCCGGTCTGATGCGCGGGGACGACGTCCTCCTGATGCCCGAACCGGTCTATTTCGGCGGCACCACCGACCGGTCCGTCGGCAGCGAGGACATCGCCTCGGGCGTCCGCGCCGCCGGCCGCAACGCCGAGGCCCTGCCCACCCGCGAGGCCTGCGGCGACCGGCTGATCGACCTGGCCCGCCCCGGCGACCGGATCATCGTCATGGGCGCCCGGGACGACACCCTGTCCGTCTTCGCAGCGACGCTCCTCGACCGGCTTACTCGTCCGCTTACAGACTGATATTCAAGAGAATTTCAGAAAACATTCACGCCCGGAAAAGCTGGCGTTAAGGGCAGCCGCCTATTCCCGGAGTCAGGCGGGAGTGGTGAATGGCCAGGATCGGTGACTTTGCGAGTGCTGCGGCGCCGATCGGCCCGGACACGCCCGGCGCGGACGTTTTCGACCGCTTCCAGAGCGAGCCGGACACCCTGATTATCGCTGTGATCGACGACGAACGGCGACCGGTCGGCCTGATCGAGCGCAACGCCTTCACGCTCAAGATGGCGGCCGAGTTCGGGCGCGCCCTGTACGCCAAACGCCCGGCCGCAACCTTCATGGACACCGCGCCGCGCATCCTCGACGCCGCCGCCGACGCCGAAACCCTGTTCCAGTCGATGGACGACGCCAATCTGGGCGGCCTGCTCAACGGCTTCGTGGTGACCTCCGCCGGCCTCTATGTCGGCGTCGGCGCCGGCGTGCACGTGCTGCAGGCCGGAAACGCCATCCACCGGCGCCGGGCCGACGCCATGAGCGCACTCGCCCGCGACCTCGCCAGGGCCGAAGCGGAGGCCCGGGCCTCCAGCCGCGCCAAGTCCGAATTCCTCGCGGTCATGAGCCACGAAATCCGTACGCCGCTGAACGGCGTCCTGGGCGTCGCCGCCCTGATGGAGCGCGAACTCACCCAGGAGGCCATGCGCCCCTACGCCCGGACCATTCTGGATTCCGGCCAGAGCCTGTTGCGACTGCTGACGGACGCTCTGGATATGTCCCGCGCCGAGGCGGGGCTGATGACGTTCGAGACGGCGCCGGTCCATCTCGACTCCGTCGCCGCCGACCTCAAGGCCCTGTGGAGTCCTCGCGCCCAGGAGAAGAGCCTGACCTTGACCGTCACTCAGGACACGGCCGGTCATGACTGGGTGGCCGGCGACGAGATGCGGCTCAAACAACTGTTCAACAACCTGATCGGCAACGCCCTGAAATTCACCGAGGCCGGTGAGGTGGCCGTTCACATCGCCAGCCGCGACAGGGATGGCCAGATCACCCTTACCGCCACCGTGGACGACAGCGGTCCGGGCGTGCCGGAGGACGCGGCCGGAACCATATTCGACCCGTTCAACACGGGCCACGCCGGCCGTGAAGGCGCGGGCGCCGGCCTCGGTCTGGCCATCTGCCGCCAGATCGTCGAACTGATGAGCGGCTCCATCGCGGTCGAGCGGTCGCCACAGGGCGGCGCGCGCTTCCGGTTCACCCTGACCCTGCCCGGCGCGAGCCGCGAGATGCGGGCCGCCGCCACGCGGATGGCCGAACCCACCGCCCACACGACCCTGCATGTCCTGATCGTGGACGACAACGCCACCAATCGCTTCGTCGCCGGCAAGGTGCTCGAACTGTTCGGCTGCAGCGCCGAAGCCGTCGAGGGCGGACGCGAGGCGATCGAACGCGTCCAGACAGGGGCTTTCGACCTGGTCCTGATGGATATCAAAATGCCCGTCATGGATGGGGTCCAGACCACCCGACTGATCCGGGGTCTGTCTGGACCGGTGGCCGACATCCCGATCCTGGCCCTCACCGCCAACGCCGATCCCCGCGATGAAGCTGAGTATCTGGCGGCCGGGATGGACGGCGTCGCGCAAAAGCCCATCCAGCCCGACGCCCTGCTCAACGCCATCCGCCTGGTCATGGGCCGAACGCCGCTCCAGACGACGGCGTTGACCGAAGCCGCTTGAGCCCAGGGTGGATCGCGGGCCAAGCTCCAACCACACCTATTGCAAATCGTTCGCAACTTCGGCACAAGCCGGAGGTGACCGACGCCCCTCCCGCAGCAAAGCCCTCCAGGGCGCCGAAGACAGCGCTCAACGCCACGCGGTCGTTCTGGCTCAAGCAACTGCACCAGTGGCACTGGATCTCGGCGGCCCTCAGCCTCACAGGCCTGCTGCTGTTCGCCGTGACAGGGATCACCCTCAATCACGCCGCCCAGATTCCGGCGGAGCCGGTCACGGTCGAGCAAACCGGCGCTCTGCCCGCCCCCCTGCTCGCCCGCCTCGCCGACTTTCCGGCGGAAACCACCGACCCCGTCCCCGACGCCGTCGCCCGCTGGGCCTCCGAAACCTTCAAGATCCAGATCGCGGGCCGTCCCACCGAGACCACGGCGGAGGAAATCTATGTCGCCCTGGCCGAGCCGGGCGGCGACGGCTGGCTGACCATCGACCGCGCCACCGGCGACGCCCTGCGCGAACGCACCACGCGCGGCTGGGTCGCCTGGATCAACGACCTGCACAAGGGCCGCAACACCGGCGTGGTCTGGTACTGGTTCATCGACGTCTTCGCCGTCGCCTGCGTCGTCTTCGCCGTCACCGGCTTCGGCCTGACCTGGCTGCACGCCCGCCAGCGCCCATCGACCTGGCCGCTGCTGGGCCTCGGCCTGTTGATACCCGTCGTCATCGCCCTCCTGTTCATTCACTGACGAGCCGCCATGCGTAAGCTTTCCCTCGCCCTCTCCGCCGCCGCCCTCAGCACGGCCGCCGCGCCCGCCCTGGCCGCCGACCTCACGGTCTCGGTGGAGATTCCGCGCGTGTCCGGGGCGTCCTATCACCGGCCCTATGTCGCCGTGTGGATCGAGCGGCCCGACAACACCGCCGTGCGGACCCTGGCCGTCTGGTACCAGCAGACCGCCAATCAGGAAGGCGACGGCAAGGACTGGCTCAAGGACATGCGCACCTGGTGGCGCCGCGGCGGCCGCGCCCTGACGTTGCCGGCCGACGGCGTCTCCAGCGCCACCAAGGCCCCCGGCCGCCACGCCTTCACCGTGCCCGGCGCGCGCCTCTCGAACCTGCCCGCCGGCGACTATGTCATGGTCGTCGAGGCCGCCCGCGAACTGGGCGGACGCGAGGCCGTGCGGGTGCCCTTCCGCTGGGGCGCCGCCAACACCGCCCGCGCCGCGGGCTCCACCGAACTCGGCGCCGTCAGCGTCACCGTCACCCGCTAGAGGAAGTCTGCCATGAAGAAGTCCCTCGCCATCCTCGCCGCCCTCGCCACCCTGGCCCTGCCAATGTCCGCCCAGGCGCACCGCGCCTGGCTCGCCCCCACCGCGACCGTGCTGTCCGGCACCGACGCCTGGGTCGGCTTCGACGCCGGCATGTCCAACGGGGTCTTCATCGCCGACCACGCCCCCATGAACCTGGCCGGCCTGATCATCACCGCGCCGGACGGCTCGACCCTCGCGCCCGAGAATCTGCACCGGGCCCGCTACCGCTCCACCTTCGACGCCCACCTGACGCAGGCAGGCACCTATCGCGTGGCCAACGTCATGGGCGGGGTGATCGTCAGCTACAAACAGGGCGGCGAGCAAAAGCGCTGGCGCGGCGCCGAGGCCGACATGGCCGCAAACATTCCGGCGGACGCCACCGAGGTGGTCGCCACCCGCAGCGCCAGCCGCATCGAGACCTTCGTCACCCTCGGCGAGCCGTCGACCACCGCCCTGGCCCCGACGGGCGAAGGCATCGAACTGGTTCCGGTCAGCCACCCGAACGATCTGGTCGCCGGCGAGCCCGCCACCTTCAAACTGGTGCGCGACGGCCAGCCTGCGGCCGGCCTTGAGGTCACCATCGCTCGTGGCGGCACGCGCTACCGGGACAACCCCGGAGAGATGACGGTCACCACCGGCGCCGACGGCGCCTTCACCGTCACCTGGCCCGAGCCCGGCATGTACTGGATGAACGCCTCGGTCCGCGGCGCCGCGGCGGGCGACCAGCTGGCCTACACCGCCCAGTACAACGGCGTCGTGGAAGTCCTGCCCTGACGGATCACGGTTCCGGACCGACCGGCGTCGTCCCGCCCCCGCTCGTCGTGGGCGGGGATGCCGCGCCGCGTCCTGACAATCGCGTCCTGATTCCGACGCACGGCCGCAAGCCGTCTCCGCCGCCGGGCTCCCACATCTGGGACTTCGCCGGCGAGACCATGGGCACGACCTGGTCCGTGCGGCTGATTCCGCCGCCGGCTCTCGATCGCGCCGCCTTCCAGTCGGCGATCGAGGATGAGCTGGCCCGGATCATCGCCCTGTTCAGCCACTGGGACCCCAGGTCCGAGCTGTCGCGCCTCAACGCCGCCCCGCCCGGATTCTGGGCGGTGTCCGAACCGTTCTGGGACCTGCTCAACAAGGCCATGGACCTGGCCGACGACACCAATGGCGCGGTCGATCCGGCGCTGGGGACGCTGGTCGATCTATGGGGGTTCGGCCCGCCCGGCCCGCGCCCGCTCAACGGCTTCGGAACCGGCCCGACCGTGCCCTTCGAGGAAGAGGTCGAGGCCGCCCGCGCCCTGTCAGGCTGGGGCATCGTCCGCTTCAATCGCGAGGCCCGCGCGGTGCAACAGCTGGGCGGCGTCAAACTGGACCTGTCCGGCATCGCCAAGGGTCACGCTGTCGATCGCGTCTCCGAACGGCTGACCGGCATGGGCGCCACCCATCATCTGGTCGAGATCGGCGGCGAACTGCGCGGCGCCGGCGTCAAGCCTGACTTCATGCCCTGGTGGGCGGAACTGCAACAGGCGCCCGGCGCTCCGGGACCCCGCGCGGTGGCCGCCCTGTTCGATCTCGCCTGCGCCACCTCGGGCGACTGGATCCGCCGCTACGAGGTCTATAGCCAGACCTACAGCCACACCATCGACGGTCGCACCGGCCGCCCCGTCGAGAACGGCGTCGCCTCCGTCACCGTCTTGGCCGAGACGGCGATGTACGCCGACGCCATGGCCACCGCCCTGACCGTCATGGGCCCCGAAGAGGGACCGGCCTACGCCGCCGCCATGAACATCGCCGCCGCCTTCGTCGTGCGCACCGAAGGCGGCATGATCGAAACCGTCACCCCTGCCTTCACCGCCATGCTGTCCGAGGGCGCGTGACCACCGATCCGGTCCGCTGGCTGTGGGCCGCTGTGGCCGTCGGCCTCTGGTTGGCGACCATCGCCCTCGTGCAGTTGTCGCGGGCCCGCGCCCGTCGGGCCGCCGCCGCCCGTTCGGCCGCCCTGGCGCCGGCCGGAGACGCTCCCGCCGTCCTCGTCGCCTTCGCCAGCCAGACCGGGCTGGCCGAGGAACTGGCGTGGATGACGGCCCGCAGTCTGTCCGATGCGGGAACCACCGCCCGGGTGGCTCCGCTGGGCGACCTGGACCTGTCCGAACTCAAGGCCGCCCGATGCGTCCTCATCGTCGCCTCCACCACCGGCGAGGGCGACGCCCCGGACGCCCTGTCGCGCTTCGTGCGCCAGTCGATGACGGCGCCGGCCGATCTCACCGGCCTGTCCTACGGCCTGCTCGCGCTCGGCGACCGGACCTATGCCGACTTCTGCGGCTTCGGCCGGTCGCTGGACGGCTGGCTGCATCGCTCGGGCGCCGCGCCCCTGTTCGACCGGGTCGAGGTCGATGACGGTGATGCCGGCGCCGTCCGCCACTGGCAGCACCAGCTGGGCCTCCTGACCGGCTCCACCGTCCAGGCGGACTGGACCCCGCCGGCCTTCGATCGCTGGCGTCTGGTTGAGCGCACCCATCTGAACCCCGGCAGCCCCGGCGGAGAGGCCTGGATGATGGCGTTCGAGCCCCTCGGTCATGCGCCGGCCTGGGTCGCCGGCGACATCGCCGAGATCGGCCTGCCGACGACCGAACGCCAGCCAGCGCCCGGCAGCCGGGAGTATTCGGTGGCCTCCCTGCCCGCCGACGGCCGCGCCGAGTTCATCGTCCGCCTGATGCATCGCCCGGACGGGACGCCCGGACTGGCCTCTGGCTGGCTGACGCGCGACCTCGCGATCGGCGACGAAGTGGGGATGCGCATCCGCACCAACCGCAGCTTCCACGGCCCGTCGCCGGAAACGCCGCTGATCCTGATCGGCAACGGCACCGGACTGGCTGGCCTGCGCGCCCACTGGAAAGCCCGCGCGGGACAGACGACCGGCCAGACCTGGCTGATGTTCGGCGAGCGCACCCGCGCCCATGACGCCTTCCTCGACACCGAGCTGCAGGCCGCTCTGGCGTCCGGCGCCCTCACCCGCCTCGACCGGGTCTTCTCCCGCGACGCCGGAGACGGCCGCTATGTCCAGGCCCTGATCGCCGAACATGCCGCGGACCTGACCGCCTGGGTCGACCGCGGCGCGGCGATCCTCGTCTGCGGCAGCCTGGAAGGCATGTCGAAGGGTGTGCATGAGGCGCTGGAAGCCGCCCTTGGCGCGGACGCCCTGCTGTCGCTCACCGAAAGCGGTCGCTATCGCCGGGACGTTTACTGAGCCGCCTCAGACCAGCGCCTTGAACATCATAAAGGCGTCCACATAGTCGCCGTTCGGACGCCGGAAGGCGCCCGGCATCACGCCCGCGATGTGAAAGCCCATTCCCTCCCAGGTCGCCACGGCGCGGGCATTGGTCGAGACCACGAAATTGAATTGCAGCGCCCGGAAACCGCGTTCGCGCGCCCGATCCTGAGTGTGTTGGCACAGGGCGCGGGCCACGCCGCGACCGAAGGCCGAGGGCGCGACCATATAGCCGCAGTTGCCGATATGGCCGCCCGGCCCCGGCTGGTTGGGTCGCAGGAAGCAGGTCCCCAGCACCTCGCCGTCCGCCTCCGCCACGCTGACCTCATGGCCCGGCGCCATCCACCAGACCCGGGCCTGTTCACGCGTCATGGCCCGATCCAGCGCATAGGTCTCCCCCTCGCGGATCGTGGGCTCCATCACGGCCCAGATCGCGGGCCAATCGGCGTCATGGGCGGGACGGATCAACATGGGCCGCGTCTCTCACACCGTCCATTTGCGGGCAATACTCAGACCTCGGCCCAGCGTCGCATCAGGTTGTGATAGACGGCCGTCAACTCCAGCACCGCCGTATCCTTCGGACCCTTTTCCGCGCTGACCCGCTGGATCGCCACATCGAGCCGGAACAGGGTCTCGCGATCGGCGTCGTCGCGGATCAGACTCTGCATCCAGAAGAAGCTGCCGACCCGCCGCCCCCGCGTCACCGGCGTCACCCGGTGCAGGCTTTTCGACGGATAGAGCACCAGATCGCCTGCCGGCAGCTTGACGGACTGGGGCCCGTACATCTCCTCGATGATCAGTTCGCCGCCGTCGTAGTCCTCCGGCTCTGACAGGAACAGCGTGGCCGACAGGTCGCTGCGGATCCGCACTGACCCGCGCTGGCGGATGGCGTTGTCGACGTGGACGTCGAACCGTTCGCCGCCCTCATAGGCGTTGAACAGCGGCGGAAAGATCGTGTGCGGCAGGGCGGCCGAGACGAACATCGGATTGGCCTGCAACGCCTGGGTGACCAGCGCGCCCACTTCATGCGCCTCGGCCGAGTCCTCGGGCAGTTGCCGGTTGACCTTGGCGGTCGCCGACTGATGGCCCGAGGTGACATTGCCGTCGACCCACGGCCCGGCGTCCAGCCGCGATCGCAGGGTCGCGACCTCATCCTTGGTGAAGACGCCGGGGATGTGAAGCAGCATGGCCGGATCAGTACCTCAGATTCAGCGTCAGGATGGCCTGTCGTCCCGGCGCGACATCGGCATGGTGCACGCCGTTGGTGCGCAGGATGTAGGCCTCGTCGCTCGCGTTCTGGACATTCAGCTGCAGGCTGGCCGTCTCGCTGATGTCGTACGAGGCGAACAGATCGACGCGCGTATGCGCCGGAGCATAGATCCGGTTGGCCCCGCCCCCGGCACCGCCCTGGTTGCCGCCGAAACTGTCGGAGACATGGTAGAGGCCGCCGCCGACGCTCAGGCTCGGAATCACGCGCCAGGTCGTGAACAGGCTGAACGAATGTTCGGGCGTATTGGCCAGAGGATCGCCGACATTGACGTTGTTATAGGCGCCGGCCACCAGTTCGCTGTCCATCCAGGTGTAGCCGCCGAACACCTGCCATTCGCGGGTGATATTGCCCGACACGCCCAGTTCGACACCCCGCACCTCGGCCTCGCCGGCCTGTTCGAAGACGCCGGGCGAGACCTGAATGGCCGCGTTCTCGCGCTTCAACATGAAAGCGGCCGCCGACAGGGCCAGCCGGTCCCCGAACAGATTGGCCTTGGCCCCGATCTCCCAGTTGGTCGTCTCTTCCGGGTCGAGCACGGTTACGACGCCGGCGATCGTACCCGTCCCACCGCTCGTATTCTGGTCGCCCGCTGAGATGGTCGGCGGCGTCGAGGCGGTTGCGTATGAGACATAGACGCTGGAGTCGGAGGTCGGCTTGAACACCAGGCCGACCTGGTAGTTCACGAAGTCCCACTCGCTGCGCGCCACCGGTGAGTAGGTGGCCGGATTCCAGACGCCGCCAACCTGGGTGAAACCGCCGATCGTCGCCGCCGTCCCGTTGACGCCCTCGACCCCGAACTGGTCCCAGCGCACCCCGAGATTGAGGATCAGGCGGTCGGTCAGCGATATGCTGTCCAGGGCGTAGACGCCGATGCTGTCGCTGTCGTTGCTGCTGACCGGGCCGCGATTGATCACGCCGCTCCAGCTGTCATCCGTGGACGGAGAATAGACGCGGGCGCAGTCTCCGGCGCCGAGGTTGTTCAGATTGGCCGCCGACATGACGAAGCCTGCCGGGCAGGCCGCGCCCGAGGTCGTGAAGGTCGAATACGTCGCATTGAGGTTCTTCTCGCTGCTGAGCTCCAGCCCGAGGTCGAACGCGTGGTTCACAGCGCCGGTGTCGAAGGTCCCGCTCAGGTCGGTGACATTGGCGATGGTGGTGACCGGGTTCCAGCGCGACTTGGTGGCGCGCTTCATCCACCATTCGCCCGCCACGAACTGCGCCGCGCCGCCGTCGCCGGGATTGGTGACGATGTAGTCGTTCAGCGTCTCGGACCAGCGGGTGACATTGCGCAGGGTCAGGGTGTCGCTGAACCGGTGCGTGAAGTCGGCGGTGAAGGCGTCGACCGTATTGACCAGATAGTCCCGGTCATCGAGGCCGTAGAAGCTCTCATGGGGCACGTCGAGGATGCCGCCGGGCGTTGTGCGCACCCCGATCTTGGTGAACAGCGGGATGCCGTAGTCGGGCATCTGGTTCGACGTCAGGTGATAGTAGCTGAACGTCCCGGTCGTCTGCGTCCCAAGACCGGCCGCCAGCGACAGGCCCAGGCCCCATTTATCGTAGTCCACCGAATCCCGGCCGGGCACATCGCCTTCGGCGCCCATCAGATTCAGCCGCAGGCCGGCCGTCTCGCCCAGGCTCCAGTTCTGGTCGATCGTCCCGCGGAAATAGCCGTCCGTCCCGACGCCCAGACCGAAGCGGGTGAAGTCCGTCAGGCGCGGCGCCTTGGAGCCGAGGTTGATGCTGCCGCCGCCGGAACCGCGGCCGGAATAGACGGAGTCCGGCCCCTTCACGACCTCGACCTGTTCGAGGTTGAACACCTCGCGCTGCTGGCCGCCGGAGTCGCGTATGCCGTCGACGAAGACGTTGTTGCCCGACGACTGGCCGCGGATGAAGGGCCGGTCGGCCAGCGGCTGGCCGCCCTCGCCCGCCCCGAAGGTGATGCCCGGCGAGGTGCGCAGGATGTCCTGCAGCGACGTCGCCGCCGTCTGCTCGATGATCTGCTGCGGAATGATGGTCACCGAGCGGGGCGTGTCGACCAGAGGGGCGACGAACTCCGGCGATCGCGGTTCGCGCCGGACGGGCCGGCCGTCGACCGTGACGGTCTCCAGCGTCTTGGCGTCCTGCGGTTCGCCGTCCGGCCCCGGCTCCGCCAACGCCGGCCCGGCCATCAGCATGCCAGCGGCGCTGGAGGCGAACAGGAGGGCCCGAAGGGCTTCGGCGGAGGTCATGGGCGTATCCGGAAGGGAGCAAAGTGCGATTAGCTCGCAATAGCACCTTCACCGGTCGTCGCAATTGAATTTGCGACACATTCGCAAAAATCTTTGCGGCTGGCGGGGTACGGACGCCTGTTACCGCGTGACGACATCCCGCCGCATCGGGGCGAGCTTGGCCAGGAAGCGGTTCTGGGTGCGAAATGGAACCCCCTCCGCATCCATCGCGTCCTGCAGGTGCTCGACCAGCGCGCCCATGTCAGCGGGCTGCAGGCCGATGTCGTCGTGCGCGTCCTGCATCGACCGGCCCGTGTAGGCGCAGCCTCCGTTGAGGATGTAGCAGAACTGCTCCTTCAGGGTCCGGCGCAACCGGACCATGTCGGTCGCGACGAAGATTTCCGCGATCCGGGCGTCGGCGACCGACCGATCCAGCATGCCGTCGACGATCCGGTCCGAACCCTCACGCCCATGGAAGGCCTCGAGCATCTCCGTGCCCTCGAACGGGGCGACGCCGGCGTTGGCTTCGGCGACGATATACGGATCGACCGCCTCCTCGCCCGGCCGATGCGCGGGGTCCTGGGCCATGGCCGGAAGTGCGAAGGCCGCAGCGGCGGCGGCCAGGGTCAGGGTCATTTTGCGGATCATCAGAAGCCCGCCTGTAGGGAGAGGTAGAGGCCGCGCTGGTCGTCGAAGGTGGCGATCGAGCCCAGATCCGCCCAGGCCGCCGTGACCGACAGATGCTTGTTGAGCGCCCAGGCCGCATAGATGTCGAACCAGTCGTCCTCGGCGGCGAAGGACAGGTTGTCCGGCTTGGTCCGGTATTCGGCGCCGACCACAAGATTGCGGCTCAGCAGCCAGCCGACAGACCCTTCGAACTGGGCCTCATGGTCGTCATTGGCGTCGCCGCCGAAGCCCAGCAGGCCGGTCTGGTTGGCGTTGGTCCAGCGCACCGCGCCGCTGACCAGCACGCTCTCGGCCAGAAACAGTTTCGACGCCGCGATGTAGAAGTCCGTGCCCTGATCATCCTGCCCCCCGACGGCGGCGATGATCGCGCCCTGATCGTTGGTCTTGTGCTGAAGGCCGATCGCGATCTGGGGGACCCAGGTGTCCTGGTCATAGACCGCGTCGCCGGTCAGCCGGATCTTCACCCCGATCACGTCCTGTGTGAAGGTGAACCCCTGTCCCAGGCCCAGCAGGGCGCCCGTGTCGCCCGTGTCGAACGCCTGTCGCGCCGCCGACAGCTCGACCCGGTCCCACAGGCCGACCGCCACGCCCGCGGTGCGGAACTGATAGTCGGGCAGGTCGACGAGGGTGACGTGGGCGTTGCCGCCGATCCCGTCCTCCTCGCCATAGCCCGTGATGGTCGCCCAGGTGGACAGCCCTCCGCCGCCCGATCCCTCGATGGTCGAGACCCCGCCGGTCAGCAGAAGCTTGCCGCCAGTCCGCGAGTCCGGGATCAGGGACTGGGCCTGCGCAACGCCCGCTATCGCCGAAGCGAGCATGGCCGCCGCCAGAATTGTCCCGTTCCTCATCGCCCTCACCCGGTCCACCGTCTCGAAGTCAAACCGATAGGGAGGCGTGGTTAAGCGAGCATGAAACCAGCAGGAAGCCGGGCGCCCGACCCGCCGGAAAGGGCGTTGGTCGGACTGTCCACCGGTTTACCTCGATTTCATCTTGCTTTCGTACACCTTGATCGATGCGTGTTCTGTTCGCCCTTCTCGCCGTGCTTGCGTTCTGCTCCCCGGCGATAGCCGGCGACCTGACCGTCAGCGTGCGCGACGCCGCCGGGCGACCCGTGCAGGACGCGGTGGTGACCGTACATCCCGCCGCCGGCGTGCCTCGCGGCCCCATCCGCTTCGCCTGGCCGTTGCGAATGACTCAGCAGGACATCCAGTTCCAGCCCTATGTCCTGGTCGTGCCGGTGGGGGGAACCGTCTCCTTCCCCAACCTCGATCGGGTCCGCCACCACGTCTATTCCTTCTCGCGCGGCAACCGGTTCGAACTCCAGCTTTACGGGCGAGACGAGAGCCGCTCCCACACCTTCGCCGCCGTCGGCGTGGCCGCTCTCGGCTGCAACATCCACGATCAGATGCTGGCCTATATCAAGGTGGTGAACACGCCCTGGGCGGCCAAGACTCCCGCCAGCGGCGACGCAATCCTGCGGGCCATCCCCGCCGGGGCCGCCACCCTTCGCGTCTGGCATCCCCGGCTCGCCGGCCGCGGCAATGAGATTTCACGGCCCCTGACCATCGCCGTCGCGCCCGGCCGCAGCACCGTCAGCGGCGATTTCAGCGCCCGGGCGGCCGTCCGGTGAGCGCGACGCGCCTCGTCAGCCTGGTCCGTTTCCGCAACCTGCGGACCCGGCTCACCGTCGTCTATATGGGCCTGTTCGGCCTCGCCCTGCTGCTCGCCGCCCTCGCCGTCGTCACCGCCGTGACCAACAGCGCCCGGCGCGTGGTGCGGGACGAAATGACCGCCGCCGGCGCCGTCTACAGCCAGCTCTGGAGCGCGCGCTCCAGCCAGCTTCAGCAAGGCGCGGGCGTCCTGGCCCAGGACTACGGATTCCGCGAGGCCGTCGCCACCAATGACGAGGCCACGGTCCGCTCCGCCCTCGACAACCTGCGCGCCCGGCAAGGCGTTGACGGCGCCCTGATCCTCGGGATCGACGGCCATGCGACAGCGACGGGTCTGGTCCTTGACGACGCCGCCCTCGACCGGCTGTTCAACGGCTTGGAGTCCGGCCAGATCGAATCGGGCGTCCTCGCCATCGACGGTCAGGCCTTCCAGGTCGTCGCCGCCCCCGTGAACGCCCCGATCCTGATCGGCTGGGTCGTGTTCGCGGAGCGGCTGGACGCGGCCCAGATGCGCAATCTGGAACAGCTGTCGGCCATTCCCCTGTCGGCCGCCGTGGTGCTCAACCGCGACGCGGGCGAAAGACTCGATGGGCCGATCACCGTCCAGACACCCGACGGCCCCTCCATGCGTCTGGATCGCCCCCTGCCGAGTTTCGACGCGACGGCCCCCGCCGATCTGGTTCTGACCTACCCATTGAAGCGCGCCATGCGGCCCTATGAAGCCCTGTTCTGGTGGCTGGCCGCCATCGGCGCCGCCGGCCTCGCCCTGTTGATGGGCGGGACCTGGTCCCTTTCGCGCGGCCTGACCCGTCCGATCAGCGCCCTCGACGAGGCCGTGCACCGGCTGCAGCAGGGCGAATATGTCGAGGCCCCGGTGACCTCCAACGATGAGATCGGCCGCCTCGCCGCCAGTTTCAACGCCATGGTCGGGGACCTCAGGGACCGCGAGGCCAGACTCACCCACATGGCCCTGCACGATCAGGAAACCGGCCTGCCCAACCGCCTGTCGCTGGAACGTCAGGCCGGCGCCCAGGCCGACGCCTGGGTGGTTCTGTTTGGCGTCGACCGCTTCGAGGTGGTCCGCAACGCCATCGGCTATGATTCCATGGCCCGGCTTCTGGCGGCGCTCGGCGGCCGGCTGTCCGCCCTTGCCGACGGCGCCCCGATGGCCCGCGTGGGCGCTGGAGCCCTCGGCCTCGTGATCGTCGCCGCGGACGAGACCGAGGCCGTGGCCGCCGCCGCTCGCCTGG
>NZ_BSOY01000003.1 GCF_030160755.1 Brevundimonas denitrificans
CAGCGGCGGCGACCAGTCGGGGCGCTGCGCGCTCCACGGCGCCGTCCAGCCCGTCCCGGGCGTCCCAGAGCGCGTGCGGATCCATGACCTCGACCCGCAGCGCAGGACGCAGGCCCGCCTCGGCGGCCGTACGCGTGGGGGCCGCTCCGGCGCGCTTGCCGTCCACGTCGATGGCGGCGACGGAATTGGCCAGGTTCTCGAAGCGATGCGGATCGCTGTCGATCATGCCGCAGGCGTTCAGGGCGACCGCCGACACGAGGACCATGACTGGACGAATGATGAGGCTGGGCGTCATAAGCCGACACTGGCACGGCAAGATTTGCCGGCCGGTTCACAAGCAGGCTTAAGCCGAAAGGTTAATCCGTTCATCATGGCCGAGACTGACGCCCTTCCCGTGGTCCGCAGCGTCGCGGCGCTGCGCCAGACTCTAAGCGACTGGCGGCGGCAAGGGTTCACGGTCGGCTTCGTGCCGACCATGGGCGCGCTGCACGAAGGCCATCTGACGCTGGTGCGGGAAGCGGGACAAAGGGCGGACCGGGTGGTGGCCAGCGTGTTCGTGAATCCGGCCCAGTTCGCAGCGCACGAGGACCTGGGGACCTATCCGCGGCAGGAAGCGAGGGACGCCGAACTGCTGGCCGGCGCGGGCTGCCACCTGCTGTTCGCCCCGTCCGTGGAGGAGATGTATCCGGCGGGGGCGACGACGACGATCAGCGTCGGCGGACCCGCGGAAGGTCTGGAAGGCGAGTTCCGGCCGCAGATGTTCGGCGGCGTGGCCCTGGTGGTGACGAAGCTGCTGAATCAGGCGCGGGCGGACGTGGCCGTCTTTGGCGAGAAGGATTGGCAGCAGTTAATGGTCGTGCGGCGGCTCGTCCGGGATCTGGACATTCCCACCGAGATCGTCGGGTCCCCGACGATGCGGGACGGGCACGGCCTCGCCCTGTCGTCGCGGAACGCCTACCTGTCAGAAGCGGAGCTTGAGGTCGCCCGACAGCTCAACGGCGTGCTGGCGGCGGCTGGGGCAGCGGCCGCATCCGGCGGTTCGCTGGACGTCGTCGAGCGGGATGCGCGTGAGGCCCTGCTGCGCGCGGGCTTCAGCCATGTCGACTACGTCGCCGTCCGCCGCGCCGACGATCTGGCCGTCTTCGAGGGCGGCGTGGCGGACGCGCCGGGCCGGATTCTGGCGGCCGCCTGGCTGGGGCGAACACGGCTGATCGACAATATGGCGGTCGCTGCGCCGTCCTGATGCGCCGCGTCAGGTCAGTTTGAGGTCCATGGCGCCGCCGATCCATTCAATGCGCGACTGTCGGCGAGCCTCGGCGGCGGCCTCCCCGTTTCCGAGCGCGGCCTCAGCCTCAGCCAGCACGAAATAGCTGTACGGGTCGTTCGGCCAGTCCTCGATCAGTTCCAGCAGCTTAGCTCTCGCGCCAGCGGCGTCGCCCTTCAACAGCAGGGCGGCGGCCAGGCTGCGACGCGTCGGATACCAGATGATCGGCGGGTCGCCGCCTTCCTCGCCCTGCCCCTGTATCGCGGCCGCGCGGGTGAAGGCCGCGATGGCCGCATCAGCGTCGCCCGCGATCATCGCCGCGCGGCCCTCAAGCACCCGCTGGGTGACTTCGGTGAAGTCGTTGCGCATCTCGCCGTTGGGGCCCGCCGCGAAGCCTGTCTGCGACCGGATGGCGGCGATGGCTGCGGCCTCGGCCCGCACGGCCGCAGCGTCCCCCGCGCGCGCCGCCGCCTCACCGCGGGCGAGGCGCCAACTGACCCGCAGCATGGGATGGGTTTCGGGCGGCTCGGCGAGCCCTGCGACCTGATCTGCGGATCCGAACCGGCCGTAGAGGGCGTAGGCGTTGTTGGCCATGGCCTGTCGCCACATGTTGTCAGCGGGAATGTCGGGATAGGTGGCGAGGAACCACTCGGCGAGCTTGAGGCCCTCCTCGGCTCCGCCCGCCATCAGGGCCCCGCCCATGCCGAAATGGATATTGTGTGCGTGCAGGGCCATGCCGGGCACGCCGCCAGGCGGTCGCGCCAGGCTGTCATACTTCAGGTCCAGCGCCACGGCGTTGACGTTGGACATCATGGCGTCACGATAGCGGCCTACGCGATAGAAGGTGTGCGACGGCATATGCACCAGATGGCTGGCCCCGGGGGCCAGCGACGCCAGTCGCTCCCCATACGGGATCGCCTTGTGCGGATCGTCCGACCATTCAGTCAGGTGGATATAGAGGTGGATGGCGCCGGGATCGTCGGGCGCCGTCGCCAGCGCCTGTTCGAGGATGCCCATGGCGCGGGTGATGCCGGGGTCTTTCGCCTTGCCGCCGTCGTCCCACCATTCGTCGGCCTTGAGCATCCAGGCGTCGGCGGTGATGGCCGCGACGGTGATGTCCGATGGATTGCGGCGGGCGATCCGGTCCATGGCCAGGGCGAAGCGGCGGTCGCGCGATCCCTTCAGACCCGAATAGCGCTGCACCAGGGCGTCGATCATCTGACGTTGCATGGGCGTGGCGCGGCGGGCCAGCCGGCGGGCGTCTCGCGCGGCCTTCAGGGCGGCGGACTGGCTGTCGTCGTCATTGCCCCCGCCGTTGAGATTGGGGCCGAGCGCCCAGGCCTCGCCCCAGGCGCACATGCCGCAGGTCGGGTCGAGCAGCCGGGCCTTGCGGAAGGCCCGCACCGATTCCTTGTGCTCGAAGGCCCAGCGCAGCCGGACTCCGTGGTTGAACCATGCCTGGGCCTCGGGGACGATTGTGTCGACGGCGAAGCCGCCGGTTCCGAAGCCCTCGACCATCACCATGTCGGCGACCGGGGTTCCGGTATTGGCCGAGACCGCGGGGCCGCAGACCTGGGGCCGCTCGATGCGGTCGAGCGCGGCGCGTTCGGCGGTTGCGTCAGCGACGGCGACGGGGCCGATCAGCGAAACGGTCAGGGCGACGCCGGCCATCAAGAGTGTGCGCATGAACGTGGGCCTCCCCTGCCCTCGCCGCCACCTTGTCGCGAAAGGCCGGGTTCGCCAAGGGCGGGATCAGCCGCAGTCCACGCTCTCGATGATCCCGGTGGCCTCGACGAAGCGGATGTTGAGCCGGTCAGGCCGGAGGTCCTTCGTCGTCGGACAGGTGGTGCAGACCATCCGGACATTGGCGCCTTGCGGGAAGGACACCGCGCCGACATGCGCCCCGATCAGCGAGCGGGCGGCGGCGGCGTCGCAGCGCTGCGGAATCGGCGTCTCGTCCGGCGCCGGATCGACCGGCGCGCAGGCCGTCAGCGCGAGACCGGAGGCGGCCAGGATCAGGGCTCTCATCCGCATTTGACCTCACGGATCACGCCGGTGGATTCCTCGAACAGGACGTTCAGACGGCGCGGGTTGTAATCCATGGTCACCGGACAGGTGGTGCAGGTCACGCGCCAGACCTCGTCGGCCGGCCGCGCCGGCAGTTCCGAACGGTTGCGGCCGATGAAGCGCTGGTACTGTTCGGCCTTGCACTGGGTGGGGCCGTCTTCAGGCGGCAGGGGCGGATCGCCGGCGTCAACCGGTGCGCAGGACGCGATCAGCAGGGCGACCGCAGCGAGACTGAAGGACTGGATTTTCATCGGCGTCGTCACCCGTGATGGCTTAACCGCAGCGAACCTGTTCGACGATTTCGGTCTGTTCGTTGAAGAAGATGTTCAGGCGGGTCGGCGAATAGTCCTCGGTCACCGGGCAGGTGGTGCAGGTCACCCGCCGGTTCACGACATCGACCGGAACGGGGATGTCCGTCTTCGGTTTCCCGACCAGCCACTGCAACTCGCCCGCGCGGCACATGTCGGCGGTGGGATTGGAGGGTCGCGACCCGGTCGGCTGATTGATCTGGGCCTCTTCGATCGTGCGCGGCGCGGAGGCGTCGGAGGCGGGCGTGGAACAGGCCGCGAGCGCGAGAAGAGCGATCAGGCCGCCTTTTCCCAGCGTCCTTCCGGAGACTGTTTCCAGTAGGCCAGCGCGGCTCCCTGGTCCTTCAACGTCTTCCACCGGACCCGCGCGCCCGTCAGCGCCGTCTCGTCCCGCCCGTCGAAGATGATGAAGCATCGCTCGAAGCCTTTCGTGTCGCCCAGTTCTGAGCCGTCCACAATGAACAGCGCCTGAGCGGCGTTCAGGTTCTCCTGTGATTCGGTCAACAGGATGGGCTGGCGCGCCGCCTCCGGACCGGACGCCCGTCCATGCGCCAGGAAGCTGTCATCGCGATACGTCCACAGCCGCTCGTCGATATCGTCGAGCAAACGGGCGTCGGCGGCGCGCACCAACGCCCGCCAACCGCGCTCGCGCGTCTTCTCCATCAGGCCGGGCAGCACCTGTTCCAGGGTCGACCGCTCGAGGTGGTAGAACCAGATTTCCGGCTTGGCGTCAGACACCCGGTTCTACCTTTTCAGAGACTTACGACTCGTAGCTGTCGGCAACCATCCGGTCGAGCGTGCGCACGCCCCAGCCGACGGCGCCGTCCGGCACGGTCGGATGGCGGCTGTCCTTGACCCAGGCGGTCGGGGCGATGTCGATGTGGGCCCAAGGCACGCCGTTGGTGAAGCGCTGCAGGAACAGGGCGGCGGTGATCGAACCGCCGGCGCGGCCGTTGCCGGTGTTCTTCACATCGGCGATCGGGGTGTCGATGTGGCGTTCGTAGAAGGCCGGGATCGGCATCCGCCAGGCGTTCTCCCCGACCTTGGGACCCGCGGCGAGGAAGTTGTTCGCCAGTTCGTCGGAGTTGGAGAACACCCCGGCGTATTCGAGGCCGAGGGCCACGATCATGGCGCCCGTCAGGGTGGCCAGGTCGAGCATGAATTTCGGCTTGAACCGGTCCTGGGTGTACCAGAGGCAGTCGGCCAGGACGAGGCGGCCCTCGGCGTCCGTGTTCAGGATCTCGACCGACTGGCCGGACAGCGACATGACCACGTCGCCCGGACGCTGGGCGGCGCCGTCCGGCATGTTCTCGACCAGGCCGATGACGCCGATCGCGTTGACCTTCGCCTTGCGGCCGGCGAGGGCATGCATCAGGCCGACCACGGCGGCCGAACCGCCCATGTCCCACTTCATTTCTTCCATGCCGTCGGCCGGTTTGATCGAAATGCCCCCGGTGTCGAAGGTCACGCCCTTGCCGACGAAGGCGATGGGCTGGTCGCCCTTCCTGCCGCCGTTCCACTTCATGATGACGACCTGGCTCTCGCGCACGCTGCCCTGGCCCACGGCCAGAAGCGTGTTGAAGCCGAGTTTCGCGAGTTCCTTCTCGCCGAGGACCTCAACCTCGAGACCCAGCTTTTCGAGCGCCTTCACGCGCGTCGCATATTCTGCCGGGTAGAGGACATTGGCCGGCTCGGCGACGAGGTCGCGGGCGAACTCCACGGCGCTGGCGACGGCGGCATGGGCCGCCCAGGCAGCCTCAGCGGCCTTCGGGTCGGCGGCGACCACCTTGATGGTTTCGATCGACGGCGTCTTCTCGGGCTTCAGCTTGGTGCGGTATTTGAGGAAGCGATAGGCGGCCAGACGGGCGGCGAAGGCGGCGCGCGCGGCCTGGTCGGCGGTCAGGTGATGGGCGTCGATGGTCAGGACGGTCGCGCCCGACAGCTTGACGGCGTGATAGGCGGCGCCGGCGGCGGTCTCGAGCGCGAGGTCGTCGAACTTGCCCGTCTCTCCCGCGCCGCTGAGCACGAGGGTCGCGGCGTCGACCCCGGCCGGAGCCGCCACAATCAGGGTGCTGTTCGAAGCGCCGGTGAAGCGGCTGGCGGTCATCGCCTTCGTCAGGGCGCCGGAGGTGGCCGTGTCGAGCTGGGGCCCCATGCCGGAGAGAACCCGGCCTTCGTGGACCAGAATGGCCAGAACCTCGGCAGCGCCCGCGGACGCGACGAACTCGATCTTCATTTACTACTCCCGCCGGGCGGTACGCCCCGGCTGTATGTGGGTTGGGTTGAGTGCGCGCGGTTTCACCGGCGCATTCGGGTGTGTATTAGATGCTCTCCCTCGCCGCCGCCTGCAACGGGCGATTTCCTGCCGCATATGACCCTGATTCAAGGCTATCTTTTCCGGCAGATCGCCCGCCCCGTCGTGGGCGCGTGCGCCGCCCTGGCCGGAATCGGCATTCTGAGCCAGAGCCTCGACCAGCTGGAAGTCATCGTCGAGCGCGGCCAGAGCGTCTGGGTCATGGTCAAGCTGACCCTGCTGGCCGTGCCGCAGCTTCTGGCGGTCATCATTCCCATCGGCCTGTTCGTCGGCGCCCTGATCGCCCTGACGCGGCTGCAGCGGGAGCAGGAGCTGACTGCGGTGTTCGCCTCCGGCGTCACGCGCTGGGCGGCGATTCGCCCGGCGGTGCGGATCGCGGCCATCGCGGCCCTGCTGACGCTTGTCGTCACCACGGTCGGCCAGCCGTGGGCCCAGCGTCAGGCGCGGGCCGAGGCCTTCGCCGTCCGCACCGATCTGGCGGCCTTGCTGGTCGAGGAGGGCCAGTTCGTCGAGGGGCCCGGCGGCCTGACCGTCTATGTCCAGCAGATCGAACAGAACGGCCTGCTGAAGAACCTGTTCGTCTATCTGGAAGACGGCGACAAGGTGACGACCTGGGACGCGGCCGAGGCCCGGTTCAGCCGGATCGACGGGCAGCCCTACCTGACCCTGCTCAACGGATCGTGGCAGCGGTACTCGTCGCGCGGCGTGCTGGAATATCTGTCCTTCGGCCGGCAGGACGTGCCGCTGGCCCAGTATTCGGAAGTGACGGACCGGGTCCGCTACAAGCCGTCGGACCTGTATCTGACGCAGCTGTTCAACCCCTCCCCCGCGGACCTGGAGCGGGTCGGGTCGGCCGGGGAGCTGATGGCCGAGGGACATTCCCGGCTGTCGGCCCCGCTCTACGCCCTGATGGCCATGGCCATGGCGTTGACGGCGATCATGGGCGGGCAGTTCAGCCGGACCGGCTACAGCCTGCGAATCGCCAAGGTCGCGGGCCTGTTCCTGATCGTCCGCATCGCCGGCTACGGCGTCGTCTCGGCCAGCGCCTGGAACGGCTGGCTGAACATCTTCCAGTATCTGCTGCCGATCGTGGCGACCATCGTCGCCCTGAGGCTGCTGTTCCGGGCGCTGAAGCCCCGCCGGCGTCCGGTCTGGCCGGCCTATGAGCGGCTGAAGGCGCGGTTCGCATGATCAGCCGCACCTCCCTGCCCGTGCCCTGGCTGAGACTGGGCCGAATCGAACGCTATGTGCTGGTCCAGCAGGCGCGGTCGCTGGGTATCGCCCTGGGCGTCATCGCCGCGCTGATCATGCTGATCGACTTCGTCGAGGTGTCCCGCGGGGTGGGCTCCGATGTCGATCTCTCCGGAGCGCGCATTCTCGGCCTGATGCTGCTGAAGTCGCCGCAGGTGATCATCCAGCTGCTGCCGTTCGTCTTTCTGTTCGGGACGCTGGCGGCGTTTGTCGGACTGAACCGGCGCAGCGAGCTGATCGCCATGCGGGCGGCGGGCGTCTCGGCATGGCGGTTCGTGCTGCCCGCGGCGGGCGCGGCCCTGATGTTCGGCGCGATCACGGTCGCGGCCCTCGGGCCGCTGGCGGCGTCGGCGGACGGTCTGTTCCAGCGCGAGCGGGCGCGACTGTCCGGCTCGGCCGCCGGGGCCGAGGCCAGCCCCACCGTCTGGATTCGCGAGGGCGACGATACGCGCCAGATGGTCATCCGCGCCCAGCGGCAGGACCGGTCGAGCGCGCGGCTGCTGGACGTCACCTTCTTCATCTACACCAATGACGCCGAAGGGATGCGGACCTTCTCGGAGCGGATCGACGCGGACACGGCGTCGCTTTCGAACGGCAGCTGGCGGCTGGTCAATGCGGTCGGGGCGGAGATCGGCCAGCGGGCGGTGCGCTACGCCACACTGGATCTGCCCTCCAGCCTGGCGGATGAAGAGGCCTTCGAACGCTTCGCCCGACCGCAATCGACCTCATTCTGGTCCTTGCCGGCCCAGATCGACCGTGTCGAGGCCGCGGGCTTTTCATCGACCGCCTACCGGCTTCGGCTGCAGCAGCTGCTGGCCACGCCGCTGATGTTCGCCGCCATGTCCATTCTGGCCGCAGCCTTCTCGCTCCGCCTGATGCGGCTGGGCGATCTGGCGCGGATGAGCGTGGCGGCGGTGGTGCTGGGGTTCGGCTTCTTCTTCGTCAATCAGGCGGCGTCCGCCTTCGGTTCGGCGGAAGTGATTCCGCCCTGGCTGGCGGCCTGGCTGCCGCCCTTGCTGACAGCGCTCGCCGCCTTCACCTTGCTGTTCTATACCGAAGACGGCTAAGCGATCCGGCCTGCCTCCCGGCTTGCCGGACCGTACGCCCTCCAGAGTGATTTCTCGCATGCAGCGTGACCGCCGCGCGCCCGATTTGGGAGCCTTGCGCTACCGGCTTCTGGCCGGTGCGGCCGCAATCGCGCTGGCGTCCCTGGCGGGCGCCGCCCAGGCGCAGCAGGCGCCCGCTGCGCCCGCGGCCGTGGGACCGGGCGCCGACGGGCTGACCCCCGACGCTGTCTATATCGAAGCGGATTCCGCGTCGCGAACCGGCGATCTCATCACGGCGGAAGGCGTCGGGGCCGACCGCGTGCTGGCCCGGTTCCAGGGCGCGACCCTGAGAGCCGGCGCCGTCAGCTATGACCTCGGCCTGGGCATCGCCACGGCGGACCGGCAGGTCGAGTTCAGCGACCCCGACGGCAATGTCGTCTTCGCCAGCCATCTGGAGCTGGACTCGGACCTGAAGGCGGGCGTGGCGGTCGATTTCGCCACCCGCTTCCGCAACGGCGCGAGCCTGATGGCGGCGACGGCGGTGCGCCGGAGCGAGAACGTCAATGAGCTGAACTACGTTCTCTTCACGCCCTGCCCGATCTGCGACGCCGACGGGAATCCCAGGGAACCCAGTATCGCCATCCAGGCGGAGAAGGTGGTCCAGGACGAGGAACTGCGTGCGATCCTGTACCGCAACGCCGTTTTCCGGGTCGGCGGCGTCCCGGTCTTCTACCTGCCGTTCTTCGCCCATCCCGATCCGACCGTCGAACGGGCCTCGGGTTTCCTGGTGCCGATTCCCAGCTATGACGAGGGACGGGGCCTGAGCCTTGAAATCCCCTATCTGCGGGTGGTGTCTCCGTCGGAAGACTGGCTGATCAGCCCGCAGTTCAACACCGACGTCGCGCCCCTGCTGAACCTGCAATGGCGCCGCCGGTTCGCCGACGGGATGATCGTCGCGCGCGGCGGCTATACCTATGAACGCAGTTTCGGCGACTTCGACCTCGACGGCGACGGCGACGCCGAGAGCAACGTCAAATACGGCGACCGCACGAGCCGCAGCTATTTCCTCGGCCATGGCCGATTCGATCCCGCAGGCCCCTGGCGCTGGGGCTTCACCATCGAGCGCGTGTCGGACAAGACCCTGTTCGACCGCTACGACGTCCGGGACCCCTATCAGGACAACGGTCTCTACTATGGCGACCAGCGCCGCCTGATCAGCCAGTTGTTCGCCGAGCGGCAAACCGCGCGCTCCTACCTGTCGATCGCAGCCTTCGACCTGCAGAGCCTGCGGGTCACCCGGTTTGATCCGGTCACCCCGGCGCTCAACGAGTTCGAGGCCGACGGCGCCCTGCCCGTCGTGGCGCCGCTGGTCGAGGCGCGTTGGGAGCCGTCCGGGCCGGTTCTGGGCGGCCGACTTCGGCTGCGGGGATCGGCCGTGGCGCTGTATCGCGACGACTATGTCGGCGGACCCGTGTTGCGCCCCGCCATTATTCCTGCGGGACCGACGCTCGGGCTGCCCGGCGTCGACAGCCGGCGCATCTCGGGTCAGGCCGAATGGCGACGCACCCTGATCTCGCCCCTCGGCGTGCGGTGGGAACCGTTCGCCGACGTGCGCGCCGACTTCTATTCCGTCGGAGACCTGCCGCCCATGTTGGGGCTGGAGGAGGAAGCCCTTTCCCGCGGACGGGCGACCGCAGGCCTGGACATCAGCTATCCCCTGTTCCGCAGCATCGGCCCCGGCGCCGATCTGATTCTGGAGCCGATGGCCCAGCTGTCGGTCTCGACCGCCTCGGACCTGGACCCGCGCATTCCCATCGAGGACAGCCAGACCCTGGAGCTGGACGAGAGCTCGCTGTTCAGGACCGACCGCTTCCCCGGCTACGATCTGTACGAGGGGGGCCCCCGCCTGACGATCGGCGCCCGCGCGACAATGCGCTGGAACGAGGGCCGGCAGGCCAGCCTGTTCATCGGCCGCAGCTATCGCGCCGATGAAGAGCCTGCCTTCCTGACGCCGGTTCCGGATTTGCCGGCCCAGCTCTATGACCCGACCGGCCTGGCATCCCAGACGTCCGACTGGGTCGTGCAGGGCAGTTTCTCGCCTTCGGACCGCATCCGCGGCTGGGGCCACGCGACCTTCGACGCCTCCGGTGAAATCCGTCGGGCGGAGACGGCGGTGGACGGCCGCTGGGGCCGACGCAATCTGGCGACGGTCAGCTACATCATCGACCGTTCAAATCCCCTGGCCGGGCCGCTGAACCGCAACTACGAATTCGTGCAGCTGTCGGGCCAGCAGTTCGTCTATGGCAACTGGGGCGTGGCGGCGTCGGGCATCGCCGATCTGGAGCGGGACATCATCACCCGCTCCGAAGTCGGCCTGCTGTTCGACGATGACTGTTTCCGGTTCGAGATCGGCTACCGGCGCGACAATACCCGCGTACGCCCGACGGGACCGTCCGAAGGCGTCTATGTGCGCCTAAACCTCGCCACTTTCGGCGGTACAGGGTATTGACGCAGCGACGGGCGCTGACGGCCGCGCAGCCCGGGGGCGCGCGGTTCGAAAATCCGGGACGAAAACCGGACCAGCGCCGCTTGAGGAACCAGGACTGACATGGGTTTGCAGCGTTATATGACGGGCGTGGCGATCGCCGCCCTCCTGGCCAGTTCGGCCATGGCCCAGACCGCACCTCCGGCGCAGCCGGCCGCCGCCGGCAATCTGAACCCGGCGGCTGAAGCCGCACCGGTCGCCCCGCCTGCCGCACCGGCCTTCCAGATGTCGGACGGCATCCTCGCGACGGTCAACGACAGCGTCATCACCGGGTTCGACCTGCGCCAGCGCATGCTGCTGCTGATCGCCATGACCCAGGTCCAGCCCACGCCCGAGAACATTCCCGCCATCCAGCAGCAGGCTCTGAACGCCCTGATTGATGAGCGGCTGCAGGTGCAGGAACTGGCCAATTACGAGGACCTGGTCGTCAGCGACGAACAGGTCGAGGAAGAGATCACGGCCATGGCCCGCGAAGTGGGCGCCGCGCCCCAGGCCTATGTCGATTTTCTGGCCCAGGGCGGCATCCGCCCCAGCACCCTGCGCGAGCAGCTGCGGACCCAGATCGGCTGGTCGCAACTGGTCGGCGGCCGGTTCCAGAGCCGCGCCCGGGTCAGCCGCGCCGCCGTGGCCGCGGCCATGCGTCAGATCTCTGAGGCGGCCGCCAAGAAGCAATATCTGATCGGTGAAATCTACATCGAGTCCGCCCGCGTCGGCGGCCAGCAGGCGGCGCTGAACGGCGCTAACCAGCTGGTGCAGCAGATGGTCCAGGGCGCGCCCTTCCAGGCCGTGGCCCAGCAGTTCTCGGCGGCGCCGTCCGCGACGCGCGGCGGCGACGCCGGCTGGGTTGTCGAAGGCACCATGCAACCGGCCCTGCAGCAGGCGCTGGATCAGCTTCAGGTCGGACAGCTGTCGCGGCCGATCCCGGTCGATGGCGGGGTCTATATCATCTATATGCGCGACAAGCGGGACGGGGCCTCGGCCAGTCTTGTGCAGATCAAACAGGTCATGATCGAACTGCCGGAGACGGCCACGGACGCTGACGTCGCCGCGGCGACCCAGCGGCTGGAGGCTCTCCGCCCCCAACTGACCTGCGACACCATGCTGGCCCGGGCGACGTCGGAGCAGGGTCTGCTCGGAGCCGATCTGGGCGAGGCCGATGTGCAGAACCTCGCCCCGCAGTTCCAGCAGGTCGCCCGTTCCGCCGAGGTCGGTTCGGTCAGCACCCCCGTGCGCACCCCGCTGGGCGTCCACCTGCTGGGCGTGTGCGGCCGCCGCGTCGGCGGGACCGAGGCACCCAATCCGCAGGAAGTCGAGAACACCCTGTTCCGGCAGAACCTCGCCACCCTCGGCCGTCGCTATATGCGCGACCTGCGCGAGGACGCACTCATCGAGTATCGGTGATGACCGCCGGCCCCGCGCCGCTGGCCCTGTCCATGGGCGAACCGGCGGGCGTGGGGCCCGAGATCATCGCCAGGGCCTGGACCGCGCTGCGGGCGGAAGGCCCCGTCTTCGCCGTCATCGGCGACGCCGCCCTGATGCGAGCCCAGGGCCAGCCGGTCGAATCGATTCTGTCGGCCGCTGACGCTCCAGCCGTCTTCGGTCGGGCCATTCCGGTCCTCGACACCCCCCTGCCCGCGCCCGTCACGCCCGGCCGTCCCGAAGCCGCCAACGCCGGCGCCGTGGCCGACTGGATCGAACAGGCCGTCAACCTGGCCCTGTCCGGCGAGGCTTCGGGGGTCGTCACCGCGCCCATCGCCAAGGCTCCGCTCTATGCGGCCGGCTTCCGCTTCCCGGGCCATACGGAGTTCATCGCCGAACTGACCGCCGACACGCCCTTCATCGGGACGCGCGGGCCGGTGATGATGCTGACCGCCAGGGATCTGCGCGCCTGTCTGGTCACCATCCACGCGCCGCTGGCCGAGGTTCCTGAGCTGGTCACCGCCGAGCGGGTCTGCCGCACCGCCCGGGTCGTGCACGAGGCGATGAAGCGCGACTTCGGCATCGCCGCCCCGCGCCTCGCCCTAGCGGCCCTGAACCCGCACGCGGGCGAGGGAGGATCGATCGGGCTGGAGGAGATCGCGGTGCTGATCCCGGCCGCCGCGGCCCTGCGCGCCGAGGGCATCGCCATCACCGATCCCAGGCCCGCCGACACCCTGTTCCACGACGAGGCCCGCGCGACCTATGACGCGGTCCTGTGCCTCTATCACGATCAGGCGCTGATCCCGGTCAAGACGCTGGACTTCTGGGGCGGGGTGAACACGACCCTGGGCCTGCCGGTGATCCGCACTTCGCCCGACCACGGCACGGGGTTCGACATCGCCGGGAAGGGCGTGGCGCGGGCGGACAGCCTGATCGCGGCAGTGCAGTTGGCGGGAGAGATGGCGGCGGCGCGGGCGAAGTGACCGTCTCCTCCCTGTCGCGGAGCGATGGGGAGGTGGATCGACGGCGAAGCAGGCGAGACGGAGGGGCGGGTTCCGCCGCACGATCGCGAAGGCCGCATGACCCCTCTACCATGCTTCGCATGGTCCCCCTCCCCGTTCGCTGCGCGAACAGGGAGGAGACGGACCGCGCCACGTCCCGTAAGGGAGGGGTGTGACCCCCAACGACCTCCCCTCCCTTCGCGAAACGCTCGACGCCCACGGCCTGCTGGCGAAGAAGAGCTTCGGGCAGCATTTCCTGCTGGACCTGAATGTGACGCGCAAGATCGTGCGTCTGGCCGGGCCGTTCGAGGGCCGGGCGGTGATCGAGGTCGGCCCCGGTCCGGGCGGCCTGACCCGCGCCCTGTTGGAGAGCGACGCGGGCACGGTGGTGCTGGTCGAGAAGGATCCGCGCTTTCTGCCCCTGTTGGGCGAACTCGACGACGGCTCCGGCCGGCTGACCGTGGTCGAGGCCGACGCCCTCGGGGTGCGCGAGGCCGAGCTGGTCGAGGGGCCGGCGCACATCGTCTCCAACCTGCCCTACAATGTCGGCACCCCCCTGCTGATCAAATGGCTGACCGGGCCGTGGACCCCGCACGCCCTGACCCTGATGTTCCAGAAGGAGGTGGCCGAGCGGATCACGGCCGCCCCCGGGGACGAGGCCTACGGACGGCTGGCGGTGATCAGCCAGGCGGTATGCGAGGCGAAGCTGGTCATGCACCTGCCCGCCGCCGCCTTCACCCCGCCGCCCAAGGTGGCCAGCGCCGTGGTGCATCTGGTTCCGCGCGCGGACCGGCCGGATCAGGACCTGCTGAAGGCCCTGGAGCGGGTGACGGCGGCCGCGTTCGGTCAGAGGCGCAAGATGCTGAGGTCCAGCCTCAAGCCGCTGGGCGGGGCGGCGCTGTGCGAGGCGGCGGGGCTGAGCCCCGAGGACCGGGCGGAGGTGATCGATCTGGCGGGGTTCCTGCGGCTGGCGCGGGCCGTGGCGGGACAGCCACAGCCGGCGGCGCCGGGCGATGGCGGGGCGACGATGATGCGGCGCAAACGGGGGTAGGCGTCTTCCGCGCCGTCGTTCGCGCAGCCTGGGTCCCGGCCTTCGCCCCATTGATTTCAATCAAGGCCGCGGCGGGGATCGTGAGTACGGTTCCGGCATGGACGGCAACCGCCTCGCCCGCGAGACGTTCAGCCGGCCCCCCATACCGGAGACTTCAGATGATACTTTCCCCAGGCGCCCTCGTGGCCGTCGTCGATGGCGAGAAACTGGCGCTGTACGAGAACACGGGACATCAGGGCGCGGTTCTGTCTCCGAAGCCGACGCCGGCGATCGCCGATCGCGCCTCGGGCGCCGCCGGGCGTATCTCCAGCGGAGCCAATCCCGACAACGACACCCAGGCCGAGGACGGCTTCGCCATGGGCGTGGCCGATGTGCTGAACAAGCTGGTGCTGGACCACAAGGTGGAACACCTGCTGGTCATCGCCGCGCCCAAGACGATGGGTCAGTTGCGCAAGGGCTGGCACAAGGAGACGGCCGCGCGGGTGGTCGGCGAGATCTCGAAGGATCTGACCGGGCATTCTCCGGATCAGATCGCGGCGGCGATCGACAAGGCCTAGGACGGTTCCGTCTCCCCCCGGGGAGACGGAAGTCCTCAGACCGCCTCGTTCAGCAGGGCGTCCTTGTAGGCGTCGATCCAGATGTTGCGGAAACGGCGGCTGCGCTCCGCGTGGTAGATGTGGGCCAGTTCGGCGTAGCTGCGGTCGAAGTCGTCGTTGACGAAGACGTAGTCGAAGTCGCCGCAGTGCTCGATCTCGCCCTTGGCGTTCTGGATGCGGCGCTCAATGACCTCGTCCGCGTCCTGGGAGCGGGTGACCAGACGGCGGCGCAGTTCCTCAAGGCTGGGCGGCAGGATGAAGACGCGGACGGCGTCCTCAGGGCATTTGACGGCGATGTCGCGGGCGCCCTGCCAGTCGATGTCGAACAGGACGTCGCGACCCTCGGACAGGGCACGGTCGATGGGCGCCCGGGGGCTGCCGTAGCGGGCCCCATGGACGTCGGCCCATTCGAGGAAGGCGTCGGCGTCGACGAGACGCTGGAACTCGGCGTCATCGACGAAATGATAGTCGCGGTCGGCGACCTCCCCGGGGCGGATGCCGCGGGTGGTCATGGAGATCGACAGCTCCAGCCCGCCGTGGTCGGCCATCAGGCGGCGGCACAGGCTGGTCTTGCCGGCGCCCGAGGGGCTGGCCACGATCAGCAGGACGCCGCGGCGGGGATGGCGTTCATTCGACATTCTGGACCTGTTCGCGCAGCTGTTCGATCACGGCCTTGAGCTCCAGGCCGATTCCGGTGAGCGCGGTCGTAGCCGATTTCGAGCAGAGGGTGTTCGCCTCCCTCATGAATTCCTGCATCAGGAAGTCGAGTTTTCGGCCGGCGGGGGGTTGCTGCAACAGGGTGTGGGCCGAGGCGACGTGGGCGGCGAGGCGATCCAGCTCCTCGCGGACGTCGGCCTTGGTCGCGAGCGAGGCGGCCTCGAGAAAGATGCGGTCCTCAAGGCCCGGCGCATCGGGGGCCAGTTCGGTCATGCGGCGGGCGAAACGCTCGCGGATGGCGTCGGTCTGGGCGGAGGCTTCAGTTTCGGCCCGGACGACCAGGGCGGCGATGCGCCCGATGAAGTCCATGACGACGGGCAGGAGCTGCGATCCCTCGCGGTCGCGCGAGATCTTGAGGGCGTCGAGCGCCTGGTCGATCGACAGCGCCATGGCGGCCTCGACGGCGGCGCGCGCCTCGGCGTCATCGACCTCCTCGGGAGCCTCCAGCACGCCGCGCAGGGACAGCAGACCGTCGGCGGACGGCGGGGTGGCCCCCTCCTCCGCCAGCTGATTGGCCAGGGTCAGGTAGTGGGCGAGGATATCCTGATTGACCTTCAGCGAGGCGACGCCGAGGTCGCGTTTGGCCTGAACGCCGAGGGTGACCTGACCGCGGCTGAGCCGGACCTGGGCGGCGGACTTGGCATGGCGTTCCAGCCCGTCGAAGCCGGGCGGGCCGCGGAAGCGGACCTCCAGATTGCGGCCGTTGACCGAACGGGCCTCGACCGACCAGGTCCAGTCGCCCTCAGCGCCGTCGGCCCGGCCGAAGCCGGTCATGCCCGAGATCGCGCTCATCCGGCAGGGGCCGGCGCGGGAATGGTGATCACACGGGCGCCGGGAGGAACCGTCGCAGCCTCGGGGGCGGCGGCGGGGGCCGGCTCCGGCGCGGCGGGCGGAAGACCGGCCCGACGGCGTTCGACCTCGCGCCAACGGGCGACATTGGCGAGATGCTCCTCATAGGTCCGGGCGAAGGCGTGGCCGCCCGAGCCGTCGGCGACGAAGAACAGGTCGGCGGTCGAGGGCGGGTTGAGCACGGCGGCGACGGCGTCCCGGCCGGGATTGGCGATGGCGGTCGGGGGCAGGCCGTCGATCTGGTAGGTGTTCCACGGATTGGGCCGGTCGAGCTCGGACCGTCTCAGCCCCCGGCGAAGGGGCACGCCTTTGGTGATGCCGTATTCGATGGTCGGGTCGCTCTCCAGCCGCATGCCGGAGCGCAGCCGGTTGGTGAAGACGGCGGCGACGCGCGGGCGTTCGGCGGCCACGCCGGTCTCCTTCTCGACGATGGAGGCCAGGATCATGGCCTCCTCGGGCGTACGCACCACAGTGGCGGGACTACGGGCGGCCCACAGGCGGGCGAGGTTCTCGTCCCGGGCGCGGCGCATGCGGGCGATGACCGAGGCGCGGGTCTCGCCGCGGCTGATCTCATAGGTGTCGGGCCACAGGCTGGCCTCTTCCGGGACGGCGTCGATCGTCCCGGTCAGGATGGGCTGCCTGTTCAGGATCTCGACCGCCTGGGCCGAGGACCAGCCTTCCGGCAGGGTGACGTAGTGGCGGACCACCCGGCCCTCGACCAGCAGGACGAGCACGGAACGCAGCGAGGCCTTGCTCGGCACCTCATATTCGCCCGCGCGCAGCTTGCGGTCGGCGCCGGTCAGGGTGGCGGCGGCCTTGAACATGTCGGTCGAACGGATCACGCCCGCCGACTTCAGCGTGGCGGCGATGGCGCTGACCCCTGCGCCGCTGGGCAGGCTGACGACGGTCGAGTCGCCCTCCCGCGCTGCGGGACCGGGGGCGTAGAAGACGCTCCAGGCGGCGACGAGGGCGATGATCAGGAAGGTGCTGAAGGTGGCCGTGGCGGCCAGAAACGCGGTTTTGCGGCCGGATCGGCGCTCCACCGACATCAGCCGACCTTTCGGAAGATGACCGAGGCGTTGGTGCCCCCGAAGCCGAAGCTGTTGGACATGGCCACATCGATCTCCATCGGCTGGCCCTTGTCGCGCACCAGATTCAGGGCGGTTTCACGCTCGGGATTGTCGAGGTTGATGGTCGGCGGGGCGATCTGGTCGCGGATGGCCAGGATGCAGAAGATGGCCTCGATGGCCCCCGCGGCGCCCAGCAGGTGGCCGGTCATCGACTTGGTCGAGGACAGGGCGACGTTGGGGGCGTGGTCGCCCATCAGCTTCTCGATCGCGCCGGCCTCGATCCAGTCGGCCATGGTCGAGGTGCCGTGGGCGTTGACATAGTCGATGTCGGAGACGTCGATGCCGGCCCGTTTCACCGCCATCTGCATGGCGCGATAGCCGCCCTCGCCGTCCTCGGCCGGGGCGGTGATGTGATAGGCGTCGCCGCTCATGCCGTAGCCGACGACCTCGGCGTAGATGGTCGCGCCGCGCGCCCTGGCGTGTTCGTATTCCTCCAGCACCACGATGCCGGCGCCCTCGCCCATGACGAAGCCGGAGTGGTCCTTGTCCCACGGCCGCGAGGCCTTCTCCGGGGCATCGTTATAGGCGGTGCACAGGGCCTTGCAGGCCAGGAAGCCGGCGATGCCGATGGGGACGATGGAGCTTTCCGCCCCGCCCGCGACCATGACGTCGGCGTCGTCCAGCATGATCATCCGCGCCGCGTCGCCGATGGCGTGGGCTCCCGTGGCGCAGGCGGTGACGACCGAGTGATTCGGCCCCTTGAGGCCGTGGCGAATCGAGATCTGGCCGCTGGTCAGATTGATCAGGGCCGAAGGGATGAAGAAGGGGCTGACGCGGCGCGGGCCCTGTTCCTTGAGGATGATGGCGGTGTCGGCGATCGGGCCGAGGCCGCCGATGCCGGAGCCGACCATGACGCCGGTGCGCTCGCGCTGTTCCTCGGTTTCCGGCTTCCAGCCCGCATCGGCCAGGGCCTCGTCCGCCGCGGCGATGGCGTAGACGATGAAGTCGTCGACCCGCTTGCGGTCCTTGGGCGACATGACCTTTTCGTGGTCGAAGACGCCCGGCTGGCCGGGGGCGCCGCCGCCGCGGCCATCGACCGAGGGAATCTCGCCCGCGATGGTGCAGCCATAGCCCTCGGTGTCGAAATTGGTGATCGGACCGATGCCCGACCGCCCTTCGAGGATGCCCTTCCAATTGTGCTCGACACCCCAGCCGAGCGGGGTGAGCAGACCGAGGCCGGTGACGACGACGCGGCGCATGAGCGCTCCTCGCTACAGATTCCTGACCGCAAACAGTAATGGCCGCCGGGCGGCCCCGCTAGGGGCGCGCCACGGCGGCCATCAAAGCCGTTTTGAAGTGGAGGCGATCAGCCCGCCAGCTTCTCGTCGATGAACTTCACGGCGTCGCCCACCGTCTGGATGTGTTCGGCGGCGTCGTCCGGGATTTCGATGTCGAATTCTTCCTCGAAGGCCATGACCAGTTCGACGTTGTCGAGCGAGTCAGCGCCCAGGTCGTCGATGAAGCTGGCCTTTTCAACGACCTTTTCCGGATCGGCGTCCAGGTGGTCGATGACGATCTTGCGGACGCGTTCCAGGGTGTCGGACATGGGTGTCTCTGCTTTCAGGGCCGCCGCAGCGGCTGTTGTCTCAAATCCTGCCGTATGACGACGGCGACGGCGACGCAAGCCTTGAACGAAGACTCAGGCCAACCGGTTGCGGAGGCTTTAGCACGGCGGCGCGGGCGGAAAATAGCCCGTTACCGGGTTTGACCGCCGCGGTTCACCCACCAGACCAGCCCGCCGCCCGCCAGCGCCAGGGGCGCGCCGTAGACAGCCCAGATGATCTGACCCGTCATGAAGCTGCCCGGCAGGATGTTGAGCCCCTGCAGCACCCAGATGATCCCGATCAGCAGCATCGGGCCGCTGAGGATGGTGGCGAGGATGCGCAGGGCTTTCATCAGATCATCGCCATGCCGCCGTTCACGTGCAGCGTCTGCCCCGTGACATAGGCGGCTTCGTCCGAGGACAGATAGACGGCGGCGGCGGCGATCTCGTCGCCCGTGCCGAGCCGGCCGGCGGGGATGTTCTTGAGGATGGTCTCGCGCTGGGTCTCGTTGAGCACATCGGTCATCGGCGAGGCGATGAAGCCCGGGGCGATGCAGTTCACCGTGATGCCGCGCGACCCGACTTCCTGGGCCAGCGATTTCGAGAAGCCGATCATGCCGGCCTTGGAGGCGGCGTAGTTGGTCTGGCCGGGGTTGCCGGTGACGCCGACCACCGAGGTGATACCGATGATCCGGCCCGAGCGGCGCTTCATCATCCCCTTCATCGCGGCGCGGGAGAGGCGGAAATAGCTCTCCAGATTGACCTTGATGACGTCGGTGAAGTCCTCGTCCTTCATCCGCATCAGCAGGCCGTCCTTGGTGATGCCGGCGTTGGCGACGAGGATGTCGAGCGGGGCGCCGGCGGCTTCCTCGGCGCGGCCCAGCAGGCCGTCGACCGAGTCAGCGTCCGACAGATTGGCGGCGGCGGCGAAGGCGCGCTCGCCCAGTTCTTTCGCCAGATCCTGCAGCACCGCCTCGCGGGTGCCCGAGAGGACGACGGTCGCGCCCTGGGCGTGCAGGGCGCGGGCGATGGCCCCGCCGATACCGCCGGTCGCGCCGGTCACGAGGGCGGTCTTGCCGGTGAGATTGAACATCATGTGCCTCGTTTGGCTCGGGAATCGAAGGGGTGATACTTACGAAGATCGAGGTCGCACTTCGAGCATTGCTTTTCGGGCCACGCATTGCTCCAGCGTTTCCCCGAGTGCCAGTAGGCGCTTACCCCACAACGGGGGCAATCGACGAGCTTGTAGGCCGCGAGCCCGACAACAATCAGGGTGGGGCCGAAATAGGCGACAAACGGAATGCCCGGCGAGCCAAACAGGCGCGCGACCAAAGTCATCTCGCCTATGGCCAGCGCGATCGATCCTACGAAGCAGAGCAGCAGGCCGGGGATGCCCATGAACCAGCCCCAGCAATAGACACTCGGCCAGCGCACGCGCCTAGCCCAGAGATTTCACGAACGCTTCCAGATCTTCCGGCGTGTTCAGCGACAGGCTCTCGGCGTCCGGCGCAATCCGCTTGGCCATGCCGGCCAGCACCTTGCCCGAGCCGATCTCGGCGACGCGGGTCACCCCGCCTTCGCCCGCCATCCATTCCATGCTCTCGCGCCAGCGGACGCGGCCGGTGACCTGTTCGACCAGCAGGCGGCGCAGGACCTCGGGGTCGCGCTCGGGGCGGGCGGTGACGTTGGCGACGACTGCGACCGAGGGGGCGACGATGGTCGCGGAGGCCAGGGCTGTGGCCATCTCGTCGGCGGCAGGCTGCATCAACGGGCAGTGGAAGGGGGCCGAGACGTTCAGCGGGATGGCGCGGGCGCCCAGTTCCTTGGCCTTTTCGATCGCTCGATCGACGGCGGCCTTGTCGCCCGAGATGACGATATTGCCGGCGTTGTTGTCATTGGCGACGACACAGACGCCGACCTCGGAGCCCGCGGCGGCGGCGGCCTCGGCGAGGGCAAGATCGGTCTTCGGGCCGATCAGCGAGGCCATGGCGCCGCGGCCCACGGGCACGGCGCGCTGCATGGCCTGACCGCGCAGCTTCAGCAGCCGGGCGGTGTCGGCCAGGGTGATCGAACCGGCGGCGCAAAGGGCGGAGTATTCACCGAGCGAATGGCCCGCGACGAAGGCCGCGCGGCTGACGTCGACGCCAAACTCGACCTTGAGCACGCGGGCCGCGGCCAATGAAACCGCCATCAGGGCGGGCTGGGCGTTCTCGGTCAGGGTCAGCTGGTCCTCCGGCCCCTCGCGCATCAGGACCGACAGCTTCTGGCCCAGCGCTTCATCGATCTCGGCATAGACCTCGCGGGCGGCGGCGAAGGCGTCGGCGAGCGCGACCCCCATGCCGACCGACTGGCTGCCTTGTCCGGGGAACAGCAGGGCGAGGGTCATGGGGGGGTCTCCGGCGGCGTTGAATCGAGCCGGAGGGGTAGGACGATCAGGCCGCAGGGGCAAGACGGGCCTGCCGGGAGGCATCGGACCGGGAAAGGTTCATCACAAAGGGCACAAAGGAACACAAAGGACACGAAGCGGCCGGCGGGCCCGCGTCTCCCGTCAGGGAGACACAAGGTAAGGAGATGGCGGGCAAGGGCCCGCTGCAAGCTGGGACGGGCGCGCTCCCTTAGTGTTCTTCGTGCCTTCTTCGGGCCCTTTGTGATGAGCCGACGAGGCTGGCTCCAGGTGCAAACTCCGGGAAGGGCTCCTTCCGACCGCTAGAACAGCACCGCGGGGTTCATGATCCGGTGCGGGTCGATCGCGGCGCGGACGGCCTGCATGGTGCGGATTTCGAGCGGCGACTTGTAGCGGCGCGCCTCGTCGGTCTTGAGCCGGCCGAGGCCGTGTTCGGCGGAGATGGAGCCGTCGTAGCGGGCGACGATGTCGTGGACGATCTGCGAACCCTCCTCCCAGCGGGCGATGAAGGCCGGATGATCGCCGCCGACGGGGCAGAGGACATCATAGTGGAGGTTGCCGTCGCCGACGTGGCCGAAGGCGCTGACCCGCGCGCCGGGGTGGAAGCGTTCGACGGCGGCGGTCGCTTCTTCGAGGAAGTCGGCGATGTGGGAGAGCGGGACGGAGACGTCGTGCTTCCAGCCGCCGCCCTCGGGCTTCTGTGCGGCGGACTGCTCCTCGCGCAACTTCCATAGGGCGGCGCGCTGGCTGTCGTTCCGGGCGAGGACGGCGTCGGTGATCAGGTCGGTCTCGAAGGCCTGGCTGAGCAGCCGCTCCATGGCCGCGTCGGCGGCGCCGGGCTCGCCCGAGACCAGTTCGACCAGGACGTACCAGGGCGGGGCCGAGTCGAGCGGCTCGCGCGTGTCGGGGATGTTGGCGAGGACGAACGCCATGCCGATCCGCTTCATCAGCTCAAAGGCCTCGACCCCGCCGCCGGTCTCGGCCCTGGCGCGGGCGAGCAGTTCGATGGCGGCTCCGGGCGCGTCGAGCCCGACCATGGCCGTGGCCCGGCTGCGCATCACGGGGAACAGTTTCAGCGTCGCGGCGGTGACCACGCCGAGCGTGCCCTCGGCGCCGATCAGCAGCTGTTTGAGGTCATAGCCGGTGTTGTCCTTGCGCAGGCGTTTGAGGCCGTTGAAGACCTCGCCGTCCGGCATCACCGCCTCGATGCCCAACACCAGATCGCGCATCATGCCGTAGCGGAGCACGGCCGTGCCGCCCGCATTGGTCGAGATGACCCCGCCGATGGTGGCTGTGCCCTCGGCGGCGAGGCTGAGCGGGAACATGCGATCGGCGGCGGCGGCGGCCTGTTGCGCCTCCAGCAGGGTGACACCGGCCTCGACCGTCATGGCGTCGTCCAACGGCGTGACGTCGCGCACGGCGCGCAGCTTCCGGGTCGAAAGAAGCACCTCGCCATAGGGTATCTGGCCGCCGACCAGGCCGGTGTCGCCGCCCTGCGGGACGATGGCGATCCGGTGCTCGGCGCAGACGCGGACGGCGGCGGCGACCTGGGCGGTCGAGCGCGGCGTCAGCATCAGGGGCGTATGGCCATGCCAACGGTTCCGCCACTCAGTCAGCCAGGGCGCGATCTCGACCGGATCGTCAGTCCAGCCGCCGTCGCCGACAGCGGATTTCAGGGCGGCGAGGGCTGCGGGCGACGGGGCGGTCATGGAGTCCTTGTCTCAAAGTCGTGGGCGCGGCGAAAGGGCCGTGTCAGGGTTGGTGGATGTCCGTCTCCCTGCCCACCCCCGTCCCGTGCGTCGGCGTCGTCTGCCTGCGGGGCGACTCCGTGTTGTTGATCCGGCGCGGGACGCCGCCGCGCCAGGGCGAATGGAGCCTGCCCGGCGGGCGGATCGAGCCCGGCGAACGGGCGGCGGACGCGGCTCTGCGGGAGCTGCGCGAGGAGACCGGGGTCGCGGCCGAGATCACGGGGCTGGTCGATGTCGTCGACGGCCTGTTTCCCGAAGCGGGCCGGCACTATGTGCTGATCGACTATGCGGCGCGGTGGCTGTCGGGCGAGCCGGTGGCCGGGGACGACGCCGTCGAGGCGCGGTTCGTGGCGCTGGGAGAGGTCGAGACCCTGATCGGCTGGTCCGAGACGCGCCGGATCATCCGCATGGCCGCCGCCGCGCGCTGAATGGCGCAGATTACGCGGATGTCATCTCCGCCCTGTCCGGTTTCTGTGGCGTGCGGGCCACAGGGTGCTAACCTGAGCCGGACAGGGAGATATCATGGACACGTCGCTTCTATTCACCGTCGCGCTGGTGGTGCTGGCCTTCGTGCTGCTGTTCAGCGTGGTCAAGATCGTGCCCCAGGGCCGCGAGATGACCGTCGAGCGGTTCGGCAAATACACGCGCACCCTCAGCCCCGGCATCAGCATCCTCACGCCGTTCGTCGAGCGGATCGGCCGGCGCATGAACATGATGGAACAAGTTCTTGATGTTCCTCAGCAAGAGGTCATCACCAAGGACAATGCCATGGTGAAGGTGGACGCCATCGTCTTCATCCAGGTGATGGAGGCTTCGGCGGCGGCCTACCGGATCGAGAACCTGCCCTACGCCATCACCCAGCTGTGCTCGACCAACCTGCGCACCGTGGTCGGCTCGATGGAGCTGGACGAGGTGCTGTTCCAGCGGGACTCGATCAACTCCCGCCTGCTGACCGTGATCGACGCGGCGACCGAGCCGTGGGGCGTCAAGGTCAACCGCATCGAGATCAAGGACCTGACCCCGCCGGCCGACATCACCAACGCCATGGCCCGCCAGATGAAGGCCGAGCGCGAACGCCGCGCCGTCATCACCGAGGCCGACGGCGAGAAACAGGCCGCCATCGCCCGCGCCGAGGGCGCCAAACAGGCCGCCATTCTGGAAGCCGAAGGGCGGCGCGAAGCCGCCTTCCGCGACGCCGAGGCCCGCGAGCGCGAAGCCGAGGCTGAGGCCAAGGCCACCGCCATGGTGTCCCAGGCCATCGCGGCCGGCGACGTCAACGCCATCAACTATTTCGTGGCCCAGAAATACGTCGAGGCCTTCGCCGAACTGGCGCGCAACCCGACGGCGAAGACGGTGATCGTGCCGGCGGAGATGTCTGGCCTGGTCGGCACCATCGCCGGCCTCGGCGAGCTGGTCGGCCTGGCGAAGGAACAACAGCAGGGCCGCAGCGACGTGCGTCGCGACGCCCCGCCGCCGCCCGCGCCCGCTCGTCCGACCCCGCCGCGCCCGCCCCGCCCTTCCGTTCCGAGGACCTGATCCATGGAAGCCCTGACTGACCTGCACGCGGCCCAGCCGTTCTGGATCTGGCTGGCCCTGGGCGTGATCCTTCTGGCGATCGAGGCGGCCTTTTCGACCGAATGGCTGCTGTGGCCGGCGGTGTCGGCGGGGGTGGTGGCCGTGGTCACCGCCCTCGGCCTGCCGCTGGGCTTCGCCGGAGAGGTGGCCCTGTTCGCCGCCCTGACCGTGATCGCCACCCTGCTGTCACGACGGCTGATCCAGCGGGTCAATCCGTCGGACGCGCCGGACATCAACGCCCGAGACGTCCGGCTGATCGGCCAGCGCGCCCAGGTGGTCCAGGCCTTCGTCGACGGCCGCGGCCGGGTGTTCGTCTCGGGCGCCGAATGGGTCGCCGAGATCGAGGGCGCGGCCCCGCTGGCCGGCGAGAGCGTCATCGTCGAGGGGATGGACGGGCCGAAGCTGAAGGTGCGGCCGGCCTAACCCGCCCGCATTTTCTCGATTCCGCGGTTGGCCAGGCCGTCGGCGCGTTCGTTGAGTTCATGGCCGACATGGCCCTTGACCCAGTGCCATTTGACCTCGTGGCGGGCGCGGGCGGCGTCGAGGCGTTTCCACAGGTCCTCATTCTTGACCGGCTTCCGGTCCGCCGTCTTCCAGCCGCGCGCCTTCCACGGACCGATCCATTTGGTGATGCCGTCCATGACGTAGCGGCTGTCGGTGTGCAGATCGACGCGGCATGGGCGGGACAGGGCCTCGAGCGCGCTGATCGCCCCCATCAGCTCCATGCGGTTGTTGGTGGTCAGGGGTTCGCCGCCGCACAGTTCCTTCTCGTGACCGCCGCCGGTCTGGAGAATCGCGCCCCAGCCGCCGGGGCCGGGATTGCCCTTGCAGGCGCCGTCGGTGTGGATGATCACGTGGGACAAGAGCGAACCTTTGGTCAGCGGCTCCGGCCTCCGGCTGGTTGGAGGCGAATCCGGTTTGGCGTATGTTCCTAGGCAGGAGCGCCGCCATGATCCATCTGAAGATTGCAGAAGTCGCCGGAAAGCCCGTCATTCAGCTGGATGCGGCGGACCTGGCCTCGCTCGGCGCGGCGGTGGGCGACGTCGTGGCGATCGAAGCCGTGGAGGCCACGGCGGTCGAACGCGGCAAAGCCTTCGTCGAGCGCTACATCAAGACGTTCGAAGCCCTCGCCAAATGAAGGTCGAGCCACGTTAGCTCGCCAAGGCCGACGTCATCGAACTGCACGACTACGTTCTGGCCCGCACGGGCGGATCATCCGGTTTGCGGGACGAGGGTTTGCTGGAATCCGCCCTCGCGCGACCCTTTAATCGCTGGAGTTATGAGGGTGTCGAGGACATCCGCGATCTGGCCGCGAGCTATGGCATTGGTCCGGCCAAGAACCATCCTTTCGTCGACGGCAACAAGCGCGCAGCCTTCCTTGGCGTGGGCGTGTTTCTGGAACTCAATGGCTGGATACTGGCGGCGACCGACGGGGATGCGGTCAGGGCCTTCTATGCCATCGCGGCCAGCCAGATGGACGAAGACGCGCTCGCCGTCTGGGTTCGAGCCAACAGCGTGGCGACCTGACGCGGCAATCGCTTGGCGTCGCGCCACTGAACGGCCTATATGCGGCACAAGTGTTTGAGCGGGCCGCGCATGGGCCCGAACGAGGAGACGGTTCGTGGGTACTTTCGGCATCTGGCACTGGGCCATCGTCGCGATCGTCGCCCTGCTGCTGTTCGGCGGGCGCGGCAAGCTGTCGGGCCTGATGGGCGACGCGGCCAAGGGCATCAAGGCCTTCCGCGAAGGCCTGAAGGACACCGATTCGGACAAGCCTTCGGACGAGCGCGCGGGCGCCCTGCCCCGCACCGACGCCGAAAAAGAAGACCTGAAGTCGTAGCCCCCTCATTGACGTCGGAGACCTGACGGATGGGTGGCCTCGGCCCCGGTATCGGCGGCTTTGAAATCCTCGTGATCGGCATCGTGGCCCTGCTTGTGGTGGGGCCAAAGGATTTGCCGTTGCTGATGCGCAAGATCGGCCGGGTGATGGCCCGCGCCCGCGCCATGGCCAATGAGTTCCGCTCAAGCTTCGACGAAATGGCGCGCCAGTCCGAGCTGGACGAACTGCGCAAGGAGGTCCAGGCGCTGCGGACCGGTCAGGGCATGGTCCCGCTGGGGGCCGAGGCCGACGCCGCGTTCCGCGAAATCCGCGACGACCTGAACCGGCCGCTGGACGAGCCGGTCATGCTGGCCGCGCCGGACGAATGGCCGGACAGCCCGCCGGTGATGACGCCGCTTGAGCCGGCAGACGCGCCGAAGCCCGACGCGAAAACCGCGCCCAGGACCGGGACGGCCGCCAAGTCCCGGAAGACCACAACGAAGAAGTCCGACGCGCCGGTCGCCTCCATCAAGACCGCCAGCGGCAAGTCGCGGCCCATCCGCGCCAAAAAGGTCGACCTGTGAGCCGCCTGGACACCGACGAGGATGAGATCGAGGCGTCGCGCGCGCCCCTGATGGATCATCTGATCGAGCTGCGCGGGCGGCTGGTGATCTGCGTGATCGCCTTCATCATCAGCTTCTTCGTCTGCTTCTATTTCGCCGAGCCGCTGTACATCTTTCTGGTCAAGCCGTTCGCGGCGGCCGCGGCCTTCCACCAGTCGGTCGGCCCCGGCGGCCATGTCTCGCCGCTCGATCTGATCCTTGGCACCGCAGGGCTCAAGCCCCTGCCCGGCGTCGACGGCCAGACGGTCAATCTGATCTACACGGCCCCGCTGGAAATTCTTTTCACCAAGATGAAGCTGGCGGGCTTCGGGGCCATTGTCGTGTCGTTCCCCGTCCTGGCCTGGCAGTTGTACCGGTTCGTGGCGCCGGGCCTGTACCGCAACGAGAAGGGCGCCTTCCTGCCCTTCCTGCTGGCGGCGCCGCTGCTGTTCATGCTGGGCGCGGCCCTGGTCTATTTCGTCATGCTGCCCTTCGTCATGTGGTTCTCCCTGAGCCAGCAGATCACCGGCGGCGGCGTATCGGCGGCCCTTCTGCCCAAGGTGTCGGACTATCTGAACCTGGTCACCGCCCTGCTGCTGGCCTTCGGCCTGTGCTTCCAGCTGCCGGTGGTGATGACCCTGCTCGGTCTCGCGGGAATCATCTCCTCGAAGGTCATGGCCGAGGGTCGCCGCTACGCCATCATGGCCGTGGTGGTGGTCGCCGCCGTCGTCACCCCGCCCGATCCGATCAGCCAGATCATGCTCGCTGTCCCGCTGGTGCTGCTCTACGAGATCTCGATCTGGTGCGTGCGGCTGATCGAATTCCGCCGCAACAAGGCCGATGCGGCCGAAGGGCTGGCCTGAGCCCGGCGACGCAGTCTGGCCGGTGTGATATTGACACGCCATGGAAACCCCCTCCGCGCTCCTGACCGCCTCCCCTTCCCGCGTGAGCGCGATCCTGACGCGGTTAAGGGGAATTCCCGGCGCCCGGTACTGGGCCGCGGCCGGCCTCGTGCTCATCTCGCTCTGGGTGCGGCTGCTGCTCTCGCCCTATCTCGCCAGCGGCTACGGCTACACCTGCTTCTATCCAGGCGTGATCCTGTCGGCCTATTGGCTGGGCGGCCGGCCCGGACTGATGGCGGCCGGCCTCTCGACGGTGATCGTCTACAATTTCATGGGGCCGAAGCCCTTCTCCTTCCCGACCGACGGGCGCGCCATGGTCGCCCTGGGCTTCTTCCTCGTCTCCTCCCTGCTGCTGATTCATGTGCTCAGCACCATCCGCGCGCGGCTGAACACCCTGACCACCAAACACGCCCAGGTCGAAGCCCTGGCCATGGGTCAGGCCGAGCTGTTCCGCGATCATGCCCAACGGACCACGGATCATCTCCAGCTGATCTCCGCCATCCTGCAACTGCGGGCCCGAGAAGAAGCCGACCCCTTCGTCTCGCGGGTGCTGACCAACGCCGCCTCGCGCACCCTGGTGATCTCGCGCACCCACCGGGAGTTCACCGGCGGGGTCGACCGTCGCATCCCGTTCGAGGCCTTCGCCCGCAAGCTGGTCGAGGCCGCCGCGGCCCGTGGGGGCGTGCCGTCCGATCGCGTCAGCATCGCCGGCGGAGCGCGCGACATCCCGCTGGAACAGGCGACATCTCTGGGGCTGGTGCTGCTGGAGTATCTGAACACCCTGAAAGCCCAGCGGACCGCGGTGTCACTCGCCGTCACCCTCGACGAGGACGGGCGGGACCGGTTCCTGAATCTCGCGGTGACCGAGGGCGAAGGGCCCGCCCCGGACGACATCCCCCTGTTCGAAGCGATCACCGAACAGCTGGGTGGACGGCTACTGATCACCCGCGGCGCACCGGGCGGCGGCGTGCGCATCACCTTCCCGGCCGAGGTCCAGCCGGCGGAGAGCTGGAACCCGGTGGCGGTCAGCGTCCACTAGGCAGGAACAACGGCCGAGCGTGGCCGTTAGCATCGGGTTCCCATTCAGGAGTCCGTCCATGACCATCCGCCACACGCTCACCACTGTCGCCGCGCTGGCGCTCGTCGCCTTCGGCGCCGCTGCCTGCACCCCGGCCGCCGACGATGCGGACGCCGCCCGCGACACCGACACGACGACGATCATCGAGCGCGAGGTCCCCGCCGCCCCCGTGGTCATCGAGCGCGAAGTCGCCGTCCCCGGCCCGCCGGTAGTCATTGAAAGCGATCGCCGCGACGGCGACAGCACGACGGTCCGCGCCGGCCGTGACGGCATCGAGGTCGAAACCACCAACCGCTAAACCCTCGCTCAACAGAATGAAAAAGGCGCCGGACGGGATCCCGTCCGGCGCCTTTGACTGTCCAGCCTCAGCCGCCGGTCAGCAGCTGTAGTACATGTCGAATTCGACCGGATGCGGATGCAGTTGCAGACGCATCACCTCTTCCATCTTCAGCTCGATGTAGCTGTCGATGAAGTCGTCATCCATGACGCCGCCCTTCTTGAGGAAGGCGCGGTCCTGGTCGAGGGCGTCCAGCGCCTCCTTCAGCGAGCCGCAGACCTCGGGGATCGAGCCGCGCTCTTCCGGCGGCAGGTCGTAGAGGTTCTTGTCGGCCGGCGCGCCCGGATCGATGCGGTTCTCGATGCCGTCGAGACCGGCCATCAACAGGGCGACGAAGGTCAGATAGGGGTTGCCCATCGGATCGGGGAAGCGGGCTTCGATGCGCTTGGCCTTGGGCGAATTGACCCACGGAATCCGGATCGAGGCGGAGCGGTTGCGCGACGAATAGGCCAGTTTCACCGGGGCTTCATAGCCGGGGACCAGCCGCTTGTAGGAGTTGGTGGTCGAGTTGGCGAAGGCGTTGATGGCCTTGGCGTGTTTGATGATGCCGCCGATGTACCAGAGACAGAGGTCCGACAGGCCGGCGTATTTGTCGCCCGCGAACAGCGGCTTGCCGTCGCGCCAGATCGACTGGTGCACATGCATGCCCGAGCCGTTGTCGCCGAAGGTCGGCTTGGCCATGAAGGTGGCCGACTTGCCGTAGGCGGCGGCGACGTTGTGGATCACATATTTATAGAGCTGGGTCCGGTCGGCCATGGTCAGGAGGTCGCTGAACTTCAGGCCCAGTTCGTGCTGGGCCGGGGCCACCTCGTGGTGGTGCTTCTCGGGCTGCATGCCCAGGTCGCGCATGACGCCCAGCATCTCGCCGCGCAGGTCCTGGGCGCTGTCGGTCGGGTTGACCGGGAAATACCCGCCCTTGTGGGTCGGACGGTGACCCATGTTGCCTTCCGAATATTCGGCTCCGGTGTTGGCCGGCAGCTCGATGGAGTCATAGGCATAGCCGGTGTCGTGCGGGGCGGTTGACCAGCGCACGTCGTCGAAAATGAAGAACTCGGCCTCCGGGCCAAAATAGACGGTGTCGCCCACACCCGAGGACTGGACATAGGCCAGGGCCTTCTTGGCCATCGAGCGGCTGTCGCGGTTGTACGGCTCGCCGGTGTCGGGGTTCAGCACGTCGCAGAACAGGAACATCGTCGTCTGCTGGTAGAAGGGATCGATCCAGAAATTGGCGAGGTCCGGCTTGAGCAGCATGTCGGACTCGTTGATCGCCTTCCAGCCGGCGATGGAGGAACCGTCGAACATGGTCCCCTCTTCGAGGAACTCCTCATCGACCAGGTCGATGTCGAAGGTGACGTGCTGCATCCGACCCTTGGTGTCGGTGAAACGGAGATCGACGTATTTAACGTCCTTCTCCTTGATCTCCTTTAGAATCTTGCCGGCGCTCATGTCTTGTGGATCCTGTCTGGCGGGGGAGGAATGAAAACGGCCGCCTTGTGGAGCGGCCGGTGGAGGAAGAGACTATACGGCCTGTGCGCCGGTTTCGCCGGTGCGGATGCGGATGACGTCGAGGACGTCGGAGATGAAGATCTTGCCGTCGCCGATCTTGCCGGTGCGGGCGGCGGCCTGGATGGCGTCGACAACCGAATTGACCATGTCGTCGGGAACCACCACCTCGATCTTGATCTTGGGCAGAAAGTCGATGACGTATTCGGCGCCGCGGTATAGTTCGGAATGACCCTTCTGGCGACCATATCCCTTGGCCTCCAGCACCGTCATGCCTTGCACGCCGGCATCCTGCAGCGCTTCTTTTACTTCATCCAGCTTGAAGGGCTTGATGACGGCTTCAATCTTTTTCATCGGCGATCCCAGGCGGGCTATTTCGTGCCGCACACTTGGACCGCAAGGGGACATTGCATTGCACAATAAGGCAAGTGTTTTTCGTCCTAGGTCGCCATCCGTGAACGGACGCAAGTCGGGATGACCCGCCCCGCCCTGCCCGACTGGCGAACGACCCTGCCCTGGCCCGCGGTCGATGTGCACAAGCACGCGCGCGGCCGGCTGGGCGTCGTGTCCGGCAAGGCGACCCAGACCGGCGCGGCCAGGCTGGCGGCGCGGGCGGGTCTCAGGATCGGCGCGGGCGTGGTGCGCATCCTGTGCCCGCCGGATGCGACAGCCGTGATCGCTCCGGCCATCGAGGCGATCATGCTGACCCCGTTCGGCTCGGATGAAGCCCTGGCGGAGGCGGCCGCGAACCTCGACGCCGTCGTCATCGGCCCGGCGGCCGGGATCAATGACGCCACCCAGGCCAATGTCCGCGCCCTCGCAGGCACCGGCGCCGCCCTGGTCGTGGACGCCGACGGACTGACCGTGTTCGAGGGCTGGCCCGAGGACCTGTTCGAGGTGCTGGACCGGGATGATGTCCTGACCCCGCACGAGGGCGAGTTCCGGCGCCTGTTTCCGGTGCTGCTGGAGCAGGGCCGCGAGGCGGCGGCGGCCGAGGCGGCGAAGCGGGCGGGCGCGGTCGTGGTGCTGAAAGGGGTGGCGACCGTGATCGCGGCGCCGGACGGGCGTCTGAGCGTGAATGACAACGGCACGCCCTGGCTGGCCACGGCCGGCAGCGGCGATGTCCTGGCCGGGATGATCGCCGGTCTGATGGCGCAGCGGATGGACAGTTTCGACGCGGCCCGCGCCGCCGTCTGGATGCATGCCGAGGCGGCGCGGGGTTTCGGCCCCGGACTGATCGCGGAAGACCTGCCGGAGCGCATCCCGGCGGTGCTGGCGGCGCTTTATTCACAGGCGGTCTGAGCGCGACGTCCCGCCCGGTTCAATTCGTCATCGAAGCGGCCTATCTCGACGGCTGCGCCGCCGGAGCTCCGTCTTGTTGATCGTCCTGTCCCCGGCCAAGCGGCTGGATTTCACCGAAGCCGATCCCGGCCTGCCCGCCAGCGAGCGGCGCTTCCTTGAGGACACCGCGTCACTCGCCAGAACCGCGCGCGGCCGGACCGTGGCCGAGTTGCGCCGGCTGATGAGCCTTTCCGACGATCTGGCGCGGCTGAACCGCGAACGCTTCCAGGCCTTGGACCCCGACTCGACCGACGGCGTGCAGGCGGCCTTCGCCTTCGCCGGCGACGTCTATGAGGGGCTGAAGGCGCGGGAACTGGATGCGGCCGGTCTGGCCTTCGCCCAGGACCATGTGCGCATTCTGTCGGGCCTGTATGGCCTGCTGCGGCCGCTGGACCGGATCCAGCCCTATCGGCTGGAGATGGGCACGCGGTTGAAGACCCGGCGCGGGTCCAGCCTGTACGATTTCTGGGGCGACCGGATCGCCAAACAGCTGAACGCCGACGCCGAAGGCCATGGGCAGCGGGTCCTGGTGAACCTCGCCAGCCAGGAATATTTCGGCGCCGTCGACGCCCGGGCGCTGAAACTGCCGGTGGTGACGCCGCAGTTCCGCGAATCGAAGGGCGGCGAGAGCCGGATCATCTCCTTCTTCGCCAAGAAGGCGCGCGGCGGCATGACCCGGTTCGCCATCGACGAGCGGATCGAACGGGCCGAAGACCTCAAGGCCTTCGACCGCGACGGCTATCGCTTTGACAAGGCGGCCTCGAGCGAGACAGAGTGGATATTCATCAGGTCGGGAAATTAATCCCGACTGTCGCCTTCGCAACCGCGAACGGCTAGGCTGGCGACACCAGACTGACGGACGGACGAGACCCTTATGTTCCAATGGCCCAAACGCGGTGACGGCTCAGAGACAGCCCGCGAGCCCTTCCGCGACATAGGCGACCTGAAGGGTCAGGTGGCGGTGATCTCGGGCTCCACCTCCGGCATCGGCCTGGCCTTCGCCCGCGCCATCGCCTCGCGCGGCGGCGATGTGGTGCTGAACGGCCTGGGCGATCCGTCCGAGATCGAGCGGACGCGGTCGGAGCTGGAGGCCAGCTGCGGCGTGCAGGTGCGCTATCACGCCGCCAATATGCTGCGCGGCGACGAGGTCGCTGACATGGTCGCCTATGGCAAGCACCAGCTCGGCCGGGTCGACATCCTGATCAACAACGCCGGCGTCCAGCACGTCGAGGCGGTCGAGAAATTCCCCTCCGACAAGTGGGAACAGATCATCGCCATCAACCTGTCCTCGACCTTCTACGCCACCCGCGCGGCCATCCCGATCATGAAGGCCCAGGGGCGCGGCCGGATCATCAACGTGGCCTCGGCCCACGGCCTGGTCGCCAGTCCGTTCAAGTCGGCCTATGTCGCGGCCAAACACGGGGTGATCGGCTTCACCAAGACCGTGGCCCTGGAAGTGGCGCAGGACAACATCACCTGCAACGCCATCTGCCCCGGCTTCGTCGAGACGCCGATCGTCGAGAAACAGATCGCCGACCAGGCCCGCACGCGCGGCCTGTCGAAGGAGGCGGTGCTGAAGGACGTCATTCTCGGCTCCCAGCCGACCAAGCGGTTCGTGACGACCGATGAGCTGACCGGAATGATGCTGTATCTGGTCAGTGATCTCGGGGCGTCGGCCAACGGGGCCAGCTTCTCGATCGACGGCGGCTGGACGGCGCAGTAGCGCCTACCCCACAAACCCCGCCGCCCGCCTGAGCCGGTCGTTGATCGCCTCGCCGAGCCCCTGCGCCGGGATGGGCGACACCGCGATCCCCGCCGGCTGCTCCCGGTCCGCTTCCCGCAGCCGTCGGAACAGATTGGCCGCCGCCTCGCGCAGGTCGCCCGACGGGCTCAGGCTCCAGCGGAGCGCCCCGACGCCGGGGCCGAAGCCGAGCAGGATTTCATCGGGCCGCGGCTCGACGACATCGATCCTGACAGGGGCATCGGGGGCGTAGTGCAGGGCCATCCGGCCCGGGGAGCGATGGCCCTCCCCGTCCCGGTCGAGCGGGCCGACGACGGCCTCGATCTCCTCTCGGGTGACCGAGCCGGGGCGCAGCAGGGAGACGCGGCCATCCAGCACCGAGACCACGGTGCTCTCGACGCCGACGGCGCAGTCGCCGCCGTCGAGGGCCGCCGCGGCGAAGGCGCCCGTCTCCTCGACCGCGTCGGCGAAGGTGGTGGGGCTGGGGCGGCCCGAGCGGTTGGCGGAGGGGGCGACGACCGGGCCTCCAAAGGCGGCGATGACGGCCCGGGCGCGGGCGTGGCCGGGCACCCGCACGGCGACGCTGTCCAGACCGGCGCGGGCCAGATCGCAGACGCGGTCCCGGTCCCGGACGGGGGCCACGATGGTCAGGGGACCGGGCCAGAAGGCCTCGGCGAGGGCCCTCGCCCGGGCGTCGAAGACGGCGATGGCCTCAGCCTGCACGGCGTCGGCGACATGGGCGATCAGGGGATTGAATCGCGGCCGGCCCTTGGCCTCGAAGATGGCGGCGACGGCGACGGCGTTTCCGGCGTCGGCGGCGAGGCCATAGACGGTCTCGGTCGGCAGGATGACCAGATGGCCTTCGGCCAGGGCGCGGGCGGCCTCGGCGTCGGACACGGTCAGGCGCGGCGCGCCTGAAGCGCCACCCGCACCGTCACCTGCCGTCCGACCAGCCTGTTCCAAGGCCCCGATGTCCCTATGCCGAAATCCGCGCGATTCAGCACGAACGCGCCCGTCAGATGCGCCCGGTCGCCGGTCACGCGCAAGTCCACGGGGAAGGCGACCGGGCGGGTCACCCCCTTCATCGTCACCTCGGCGCGGGCGGTGTAGCGATCCCCGCCGAGCGGCTCCAGCGCCCGCAGGTCGAAGCGGATCAGCGGATAGCGCGCGGCGTCGAGGAAGGCGGGACCGGTGGCGCGACCCGACACGGCGGCCGGCGACATCGCCAGCGAGGCGGACTGGACGACCACCGTGGCCCGGGTCCGGTCCGGGGCGTCGGGATCGAAGACGATGTCGCCACGCCAGTCGCCGAACCGGCCGCTGTGCGAGCCGCCGAAAGCCCGCACCGACATCTCGATGCGGGACGCGTCCCGGTCCACCGTCCACGGGATCGCCGCCGCGCCCGTCTGGGTCAAGAGGGCCAGGAGGGCGAAGGCCAGGACGGCGCGCCGCCTCACGGCCGCCGCGGGATCCACGGGATCATCCTGTGCAGGACATTGTCCCGATCGACGAAATGATGCTTCAGCGCGCCGACGACATGCAGGACGATCAGGACATAGAGCGCCTTGGCCGCCAGCTCGTGCATGTCCATCAGCTGGCCCGCCATCTCACGCCCCCCGCCGATGGGCAGCAGCGGCCACGGGACCAGGCCGAACCACTGGATCTCGCGACCGGCCGCCGACGACGCGGCCCAGCCGACCAGCGGCATGCCGATCATGAAGGCGTAGAACAGGACGTGGGTGGCGCGCGCCAGTCCCTTCTCCCAGGCGCGCATCGCCGCCGGCAGGGGAATGGCCGGATTGGCGATGCGCCAACCCAGACGGCCGAGCGTCAGCACCAGGATGCTCAGGCCCACCGATTTGTGGATCTGGACGAACTCGCGCGAGATCGGGCCGTCCGTCGCCTCATGCGCCGCGATCAGGCCGATCTGGGTCGCCACCAGCGCGGCGATAAGCCAGTGCAGGATCAGCGAGACGGTCGAATAGCGGTTGCGCGGTTCAGCCATGGTCCCTCACCCGTCCGGAGCCCCCAGACTGGACCAGCGCAGGCCTGACGCCAAGGGCCGCGCTTGCATACCGTCGGGGCAAGGCGGCATGAACGCATATCAGACCAGTAAAGGCCCGACCGCCATGACCTACCGCGCCCCCGTCCGCGATCTCGCCTTCACCCTGCAGGCCGTGGCCGGGATCGACCGGGTCGCGGCCACCGGCGCCTTTCCCGACTATGACGCCGACCTGCTCGGCGCCGTGCTCGAGGCGGCGGCGCAGTTCTCCGAAGGCGTGCTGGCGCCCCTGAACCGGATCGGCGACCTGAAGGGCTCGACCTGGGCCGACGGCGCGGTGAGCGCCGCCCCGGGCTTCGCCGACGCCTATCGCCAGTTCGCCGAGGGCGGCTGGACCGGCCTGTCCGCCCCCGCCCACGCCGGCGGCCAGCAACTGCCCAAGGCGCTGGAGCTGGCGGCCTATGAGACGGTCCACGCGGCCAACATGGCCTTCGGCCTGTGTCCCATGCTGTCGCTGGCCGCCATCGAGGCGCTGGAAGCCCATGGCACGCCCTCGCAGAAGGATATCTATCTGTCGAAACTGGTCAGCGGCGAATGGACCGGGGCCATGGTGCTGACCGAGCCGGGCGCGGGGTCGGACCTCGGCGCCCTGACCGCCACGGCGACCCCGAACGGCGACGGGACCTGGGCCCTGCACGGCCAGAAGATCTTCATCACCTGGGGCGACCACGACGCCACGGACAACATCGTCCACATGGTGCTGGCCCGCCTGCCCGACGCGCCTGCGGGGCCCAAGGGGATCAGCCTGTTCCTCGCCTCCAAATTCCTGCTGAACGAGGACGGGTCCCTGGGCGCGCGCAACGGCTTCCGCGCGGTAGGGGTCGAGCACAAGCTGGGCATCCACGCCTCGCCCACCTGCGTGATGTCCTACGAAGGCGCGACCGCCGAACTGGTCGGCCAGCCCAACCAGGGCCTGGCCCATATGTTCGTGATGATGAACGCCGCCCGCCTCGCCGTCGGCGTCGAGGGGGTGGGCATCGCCGAGCGGGCCTATCAGCACGCCCTCGCCTACGCCCGCGACCGGCGTCAGGGCCGCTCCGCCTGGACCGGCGAGGCCAACGCCCCGATCGTCGACCATCCGGACGTGCGCCGCATGCTGGCGGTGATGAAGGCCAAGATCGCCGCCGCCCGCGCCATCTGCCTGTCGACCGGCGTCGCCGCCGATCTGGCGAAGCACGCGGCCACGGACGAGGACCGCCGCCGTTGGAAGGGTCGCGAGGACCTGTTCACCCCAATCGCCAAGGCCTGGTCGACCGACATCGGCTGCGAGGTCGCCTCCATGGGGGTTCAGATCCACGGGGGCATGGGCTTCATCGAGGAGACGGGCGCGGCCCAATACTATCGCGACGCCCGCATCGCCCCGATCTATGAGGGCACCAACGGCATCCAGGCCATGGATCTGGTCGGCCGAAAGCTGTCGCAGGACGGCGGCCAGTCGGTGCGGGACCTGATCGCCGACATGAAGGCGACCCTGGCCGTGCTGCCGCGCCTCTATTCCGGCCGGCCGGTCGAGGCCCTCGCCGAGGGCGTCGCCGCGGTGGAAGAGGCCACGGCCTGGCTGCTGGAGCGCAAGGGCGCCGCGGACGGCGCCGCCGACGTGCTGGCCGCCGCCGACGGCTATCTGAAGCTGGTCGGCGACGTCACGGGCGGCTGGATGCTGGCGCTCGGCGCGATCCATGCCCGCGACCAGCTGGACGGCGGCCAGGGCGACCCGGCCTGGCTCGAGGGCAAGATCACCCTGTACGAGGTCTACGCCGCCAATGTGCTGGACGGCGCGGCGGGACGGATGGCCGCCATCCGTCAGGGCGGCGCGCTGCTGGAGCGGATGAGCGCGGACGTGCTGGCGGGCTGAGACCCGTCAGATGTGCAGCACCCGCCCCCAGGCGTCCAGCGACGCTTCGTGCATGGCTTCGGACATGGTCGGGTGCGGATAGACGATGCCGTGGATGTCCTCTTCCGTGGCCTCCATGGCGATGGCGGTGACGAAACCCTGGATCATCTCTGTGACCTCGGCCCCGATCATATGGGCGCCGATCAGGGCGCCGGTCTTCGCGTCGAAGATCACCTTGACGAAGCCGTCGGTGTCGCCGGCGGCGACAGCCTTGCCGTTCACCTTGAAGGGGAAGCGGCCGATCTTCACGTCCAGCTTGGCCTCGCGCGCGCCCTGTTCGGTGATCCCGACCGAGGCCACCTGCGGCTGGGCGTAGGTGCAGCCGGCGATGGGCGAGTGGACGTTGGGCGTCTTGTAGCCGGCGATGTGCTCGGCGGCGTGGATGCCCTCGTGCGAGGCCTTGTGCGCCAGCCAGGGCGCGCCGGCGCAGTCGCCGATGGCGTACAGGCCTTTGACGTTGGTCTGGCAGTGGCCGTCGATCGTGATGTGCCCGCGGTCCATGTTGACGCCCAGCGCCTCCAGGCCGATGCCGTCGGTGTTGGCGGTGATGCCGACCGCCGAGATGCAGACCTCGGCCTCAAGCGTCTCGGCCTTTCCGTCGGCCTCGATGGCCACCTGCACGCCCTTGCCGCCTTTGGACACCCTGGTGACCTTGCAGCCGACGCGGAACTTCATGCCGCGCTTCTCGAACGACCGGCGGGCGGCCTTCGAGACCTCTTCGTCCTCAACGGGCAGGATGCGGTCCACCGCCTCGACCACCGTCACCTCGGCCCCGAGGGCGCGGTAGAAGCTGCCGAACTCGATGCCGATGGCGCCCGAACCGATGACGACGATCGAGACCGGCATCTTCTTCGGCGCCATGGCCTCCCGGTAGGCCCAGATACGGTCGCCGTCGGCCTCAAGGCCGATCTGCGGGATGGCCTTGGCCCGGGCGCCGACGGCCAGCATGACCGTCTTCGCCTCGACCGTGCGCGAGCCGCCGGCCTTGAGGGCGATGACGACCTTGGGGGCCGCGGCGCCTTTTTCCAGCTTCGCCGTGCCCTCGATCACCTCGATCTTGTTCTTCTTCATCAGGAAGGTGACGCCCTTGTTCATGGTGGCGGCGACGCCCCGTGAACGCTGGATGATGGCGTCGAAGTCGAACCCGACCTTTTCGGCGGACAGGCCGTAGTCCTTCAGGTGCGACAGGCTCTCGTATTTCTCGCCCGACTTGAGCAGGGCCTTCGTCGGGATACAGCCCCAGTTCAGGCAGATGCCGCCCAGGCTCTCGCGCTCGACGATCGCGACCTTCAGGCCCAGCTGGCTGGCGCGGATGGCCGCGACATAGCCGCCGGGGCCGGAACCGATGACGATAAGGTCGAATTCAGCCATGGGTCAGGTCTCCTGGGCCGCGCCGGATGTCCGGCCTCTTTAACGCGCCCACGGCGCCGGGGGCCACTCCCCAGCCGCGCGCGATACAATTTGTCAGCCGTCTGGCCGCAAGGACGGCGATCACCCCGGCCGGCCTCCCGCTCACGGCGCCGGATCGGTGGGCGGGTCGGGCAGAACCCAGCGGTCGATGTCGTCGAAACCTTCGCTGGTTTCCGAAACCCAGAAGGTGTCCGGCAGCTTGTTCCAGGCGCTGCCCCAGGCGACGCCAAACGACAGGGGAATCCAGGCCAGCAGGAAGAAGGCCAGCAGGTGGACAGCCCCCCGCCACGCGGCCCCGACGGTGGAGACGGCGTAGTAGCGCCGCGCGGCCAGGGTGAAATAGGCCAGATACGGAAGAGCCAGAAGCCAGAAGCTGAGCCTGAGGCCGAGCCAGTTCAGCGTCGCGAACAGCACGAGCAGGATGAAGATCAGGCAGTGGGCCCACAGGGCGAAGACGAAATGCTCGACCAGCATCCGCCGCCGGCCTCCGAACAGCGGCCACAGCATCAGGCCGTAGATCGGCATCAGCAGCCACAGCAGGCGGGGCAGCCAGGTCTCGAGGGTGGCGTTCAGGTCGGTCCAGGCCCTCTGGTACTGGATGAAGTCGTCGATCGCCCGGGTCTGGACCGCGTCGGCTCCCGGCCGCGCCGCCTCCAGCGCGGCGATGGTCTCCAGCGCCGTCGCCTGGTCAGCCCGCGGGAACAGGAAGACGTCCCTGAGGGCGCCGCCGATCAGCCGGACCCCGTTCGGGACCAGTTCGGCCGTGATCGGCTCCGCACCGGTCCGGACCGGCAGGAACTGGTAGATGGCGACGTCCGTCCAGACCAGGAAGACGAAGAACACCGCCGAGACGATCAGGAACAGCTTGAACGGCGTAGTGTAGAGGCTGCGGCCCTCGCGGAAGGCCACCAGCAGATCGCCGGGCCGACGCAGCATGGCGTCCGCCGTCAGGAAGGTCCGTCCCTCGAGGTTGAAGCTCTCGGCCAGCACATTGCCGATGAGGTCCTTCATCGGCAGGTTTCGCGAACGATTGTCCTGGCCGCAGGCGTGGCAGAAGCGTCCGACCAGGGCGGCGCCGCAGTCCGAACAGCTTTCCTCGCCCTCGCCCGGACCGTCGGTCGTGGTCAAAGGCCCGTCTCGCGGGTCCAGGCTTCGGAGACCGCGCGTCCCTTCGCCATGTCGTCGACCACAAGGATCATCTGATGGTCGTGATCGCTGTACAGAACCTCGATGTTGACGCCGGCCCCGGCCATCCGGCGAGTCAACTGTCCCAGTTGGCCGGGCACATCCTGCCGCAGCCGCTGGACCAGAACCTCGCGTTCCGCGACGACCCGGATGCCCGCGGCTTCCAGCGCGGCACGGGCGGCCGGCCCGTCGGTGAACAGGAAGTGGGCGACGCCCCCTCCGCCGGCGATCCATGCGCCGCCGCCCTCGATGCTCACGCCGGCGCGCGCCAGGGCTTCGCCCATTTCGGCAAGGGCGCCGGGGCGGTGGTCGAGGGCGATGGCGAGGTCCCGCAGCGCGGCCATGTCAGATCAGCTTCTCGATATCGGCCTTGATGGTCTCGGGTTCGACCTGGGGCGCATAGCGCGCCACCACCCGCCCCTCCCGGTCGGTGAGGAATTTGGTGAAATTCCACTTGATGTCGCGGCTGCCGAGGAAGCCCTTCTTCTGGCTGGTCAGCCAGGCGTAGAGGGGATGCCGGTTCGGACCGTTGACCTCGACCTTGTCGAACATCGGAAAATCGACGCCATAGGTGCTGGAGCAGAAGCTGGCGATCTCGGCGGCCTTGCCGGGCTCCTGGGCGCCGAACTGGTTGCAGGGGAAGCCCAGCACCTGGAACGGTTTGTCCGCATACTGACGATGCAGCGCCTCCAGCCCCGCATACTGGCCGGTGAAGCCGCATTTCGAGGCTGTGTTGACGATCAGGAGCGCCTGACCGCGATACTGCTCCAGCGCCGTCTCGGCGCCGTCGATGGCCGTGGCGCTGAAGTCGTAGACCGAGGTCACACCGCGTCTCCGATCAGGCCAGCATCGTCACGGGATCTTCGATCATCGCCTTGAAGACCTGCAGGAATTTGGCGCCGATGGCGCCGTCCACCACGCGGTGATCGCAGGTCAGGGTGACGGTCATCACGGTGGCGACCGCCAGCTGGCCATTGACCACGACGGGGCGTTGCTCGCCGGCGCCGACGCTCATGATCGCGCCCTGGGGCTCGTTGATGATCGAGGCGAAGGACTGGATTCCGAACATGCCGAGGTTGGAGACCGAGAAGGTGCCGCCCTGGAACTCCTCGGGCTTCAGCTTGCGGTCGCGGGCGCGCTTGGCCAGGTCCTTGGACTCGGTCGCGATCTGCGACAGGGACTTGGTCTCGGCCTTGCGGATGATCGGGGTGATCAGGCCGCCGTCGATCGCCACCGCCATCGCCACATCGGCGTGGTGATGCATGGCGATGCCTTCGGGCGAATAGCTGGCGTTGGCCTCGGGCACGGCCTTCAGGGCCATGGCGCTGGCCTTGATGACGAAGTCATTGACCGAGACCTTGACCCCGTCCTTCTCAAGCAAGGCGTTGACCTTGACCCGGGCGGCCAGCAGGCCGTCGATGCGGCAGTCGATGGTCAGCGGGAAATGCGGCACGTCGCGGAAGCTGTCGGTCAGGCGCCGGGCGATGGCCTTGCGCATGCCGTCCAGCGGGACGAGATCGTAGCTGCCGTCCGGAATGCCCATCTGCGCCAGCGACTGGACCTTGCGGGGCTCGGCGGCGACGGCCGGAGCCGTTGCGGCGGCGGGCCTGGCGGCGCCGGTCAGGGCGCCTTCGAGATCGCGCTTGACGATGCGGCCGTGCGGGCCCGTGCCCTTGATTGAGGCCAGGTCGATGTTGCCCTGGGCGGCCAGACGGCGCGCCAGCGGCGAGGCGAAGACGCGGGCGCCGTCGGCTTTCGCAGGTGCGGCGGGCGCCCCTCCACCAGCCTTCGGCTGGTCCCCCTCCCCACCGGCGTGGGGAGGAGACTTGGTGGCGACGGCGGGCGTCTCCTCCCCGCTTTGCGGGGAGGGGGACCGCGAAGCGGTGGAGGGGCTGGCCGCCCCATCCTCCCCCTTCAGCCGGGCGATCGGCGTATTGACCTTCACGCCCTCGGTCCCTTCGGCCACGAGGATGTCGGTGATCTCACCCTCGTCGACGGCCTCGACCTCCATGGTCGCCTTGTCGGTCTCGATCTCGGCGATGACGTCGCCGGCCTTGACCACATCGCCGACCTTGACGTGCCATTTGGCCAGAACGCCCTCTTCCATGGTGGGCGACAGGGCGGGCATCAGGATGTCGGTCATTGCAGGCTCCCTGAGGTCGGATCCTCGACCACGGTCGCCACCCCCGGGCCGTTCAGCACATCGGAAATGCCGGCGAGAATCTTGTTGTAGGCCTGTTTCTCGTCATGGCCGTGCCGGACGTTGTAGCCGTGGGCCATGTGCTGGGCGGCCAGGGCCAGGACCTGGCCGAACTGGCGCGGGTCGTTGAAGGCCGGCTTGATCGACATGACCGGCTCGCCCTTCGACCACCAGATGCGCAGGATTTCGACCGCCTCGGCGTCGGCGGCGACGCTGGCCGGGGTCTTCAGCTGGAATTCGTCAGGCTGGCTCATGCCATCACCGCCCGGACGGCTTTGACGATCTTGTCCACGCCCGGCAGCGACAGGGCTTCCAGATTGGCGGCGTAGGGCAGAGGGACGTCCTCCTGATGCACCCGCAGCGGCGGCGCGTCGAGGTAGTCGAAGGCGTGTTCGATGACGCGGGCCACGACCTCGGCGCCGACGCCCATCGGACCCCAGCCTTCCTCGGCCGAAACCAGGCGGCTGGTCTTCTTCACGCTCTCGACGATGGTCTCGTGATCCAGCGGCCGCAGGGTGCGCAGGTCGACCACCTCGCAGGAGATGCCCTCCCCGGCCAGTTGTTCCGCAGCCTGCAGGGCGAAGCCGACCATGCGGCTGTGGGCGGTGATGGTGACGTCCGTCCCCTCGCGGCGAACCTTGGCCTTGCCGATGGGCAGGACGTAGTCGCCTTCGGGCACGTCGAACTCCAGCCCGTACATCATCTCGTGTTCGAGGAAGACGACCGGGTTCGGGTCGCGGATCGCCGCCTTCATCAGACCCTTGGCGTCAGCGGCGTCATAGGGCGCGATGACCTTCAGGCCGGGCACCTGGGCGTACCAGGCCGAATAGTCCTGGCTGTGCTGGGCGCCGACGCGGCTGGCGGCGCCGTTGGGGCCGCGGAAGACGATGCCGGCGCGGATCTGGCCGCCCGACATGTAGAGGGTCTTGGCCGCCGAATTGATGATGTGGTCGATGGCCTGCATGGCGAAGTTGAATGTCATGAACTCGACGATCGGCTTCAGCCCCGCCATGGCGGCGCCGACGCCGAGGCCGGCGAAACCATGCTCGGTGATCGGGGTGTCGACGACGCGCTTGTCGCCGAACTCCTGCAGCAGCTCGCGGCTGACCTTGTAGGCGCCCTGGTACTGGGCGACTTCCTCGCCGATCAGGAAGACCTTCTCGTCGCGGCGCATCTCCTCGGCCATGGCGTCGCGCAGGGCGTCGCGGATGGTGGTCTTGACCAGTTTGGCGTCGGCGGGGATCTCGGGATCACGCAGCTCGACCCTGGGGCCCGGCGCGGCGGCGGGCGCGGCGGGCGCGGCCGGTTCGGCCGCCTCGGCCCTGGGAGCCTCAGCCTTCTGCGCGGGCGCCGCGGCGCCGGCCTCGCCCGCCAGACGGGCGATCGGCGTATTGACCTTCACGTTCTCCGAGCCTTCGGCGACGAGGATCTCGGCGACCTCGCCCTCGTCGACGGCCTCGACCTCCATCGTGGCCTTGTCGGTCTCGATCTCGGCGATGACGTCCCCGGCCTTGACCGTGTCCCCCGCCTTGATGTGCCACTTCGTCAGCGTGCCCTCTTCCATCGTGGGCGACAGCGCCGGCATGAGAATGTCGGTCACGCTGAGGCCTCCACATAGACGTCGGTGTAGAGCTCGGACGGGTCCGGCTCCGGGCTTTCCTGGGCGAACTGCACCGCCTCGGCGACGATGGTCTTGATCTCGGCGTCGATCGCCTTGAGGTCGTCCTCAGTCGCGCCGGCCTGGTCCAGCAGCATCTTGACGTGATCGATCGGGTCGCGGGTCTTCTTGACCTCGTCGACCTCTTCCTTGGCGCGGTATTTGGCCGGATCACTCATGGAGTGCCCGCGATAGCGGTAGGTCTTCATCTCGAGGATGAAGGGGCCGCCGCCCTCGCGGGCGCGCTTGACGGCGCGAGCCACGGCGTCGCGCACGGCCAGCACGTCCATGCCGTCCACCTGCTCGCCCGGGATGCCGAAGCTGGAGCCGCGCTCGCTCAGCTGCGTCGTGGACGACGAGCGTTCGATGCTCGTGCCCATGGCGTACTGGTTGTTCTCGATGATGTAGATGGCCGGAAGCTTCCACAGCTGGGCCATGTTGAAGCTCTCATAGACCTGGCCCTGGTTGGCCGCGCCGTCGCCGAAATAGATGAAGGCGACCGAGTCGTCGCCGCGATAGCGGCCGGCGAAGGCCAGACCCGTGCCGAGCGCTACCTGCGCCCCCACGATCCCGTGGCCGCCGTAGAAGCCGGTGGCGGTGTCGAACATGTGCATCGAGCCGCCCTTGCCCTTGGACGAGCCGCCGATGCGGCCGGTCAGCTCGGCCATGACCTCTTTCGGGTCCATGCCGGCGCACAGCATGTGGCCGTGGTCGCGATAGCCGGTGATGATCTTGTCGTGGCCCTGTTTGACGCTCTCCTGAACGCCGACGGCCACGGCCTCCTGGCCGATGTAGAGGTGGCAGAAGCCGCCGATCAGACCCATGCCGTACAGCTGGCCGGCGCGCTCCTCGAAACGGCGGATCAGCACCATCTCGCGATAGAAGCGCAGCAGGTCCTCTTTCGAGGCCGTCGGCGTATTGGGGATTTTCGCGGCTTTCGAAGTCGTCTTCGAAGCGGGGGCTTTCGCCATCCATCATCTCCCGGCTGGGCCCCGCGTCAGGACCTCTTGTCGTTACGGAAAGGGGGCTTTAGCAGCCTTCGTTCCCGAAAGGCAAAGCGCTCTGGCCAAGCTGTAACGAAAGTTCACGCCCGCGGCGCGGGCCCTGTCGTCGCGGCCGGCGCGGAGACCCTGATGACGTAGTCGCGCGGGTCGGCGAAGCCGAGGACGGCGCGGGCGCGCTCTTCCAGCAGGTCGCGGGACAGGCTGTCGGTGCGCAGATAGCGGACCCGGACCTCGAGATCGCGCCGCTGTTCCAGAATTCCGGCCAGTTGCGCCTCGCGCCGCACCATCAGGGCGTCGCGCTCGTGCCCGCTCAGCAGGCCGCGCTGCCCTGTCAGGGCCTGAACGCCCAGATAGACGACCAGCAACAGCAGAATGGCGGAAGGGAAATACGGCTTCATCCGTTCGGGCACTTTGGACGCTCCTTCTGAGCGTGGACACACAATCAATGAATCCTGACCGAAAATGCCTAACGAACCGTAGCTTGGCAGTAGGATTTGGCGCCGCCGCGTCCGTTTTCGGTTACCGGTTGAGCAACATGCCGTCGCCGAAATAGGCCCCCTGGTCGCCCAGCATCTCCTCGATGCGGAGCAACTGGTTGTATTTGGCGGTGCGGTCCGAACGGGCCAGCGAGCCGGTCTTGATCTGTCCGCAGTTGGTGGCCACGGCGAGGTCGGCGATGGTCGAATCCTCGGTCTCGCCCGAACGGTGGCTCATCACGGCGGTGTAGCCGGCGCGATGGGCCATATCCACAGCATCAAGAGTTTCGGACAAGGTTCCGATCTGGTTGACCTTTACCAGAATGGAGTTGGCCAGACCCTCGCCGATGCCCGCGGCCAGACGGGCCGGGTTGGTGACGAACAGGTCGTCGCCGACGATCTGGCAGCGGTCGCCCAGACGCTCGGTCAGCATCCGCCAGCCGTCGAAATCGTCTTCGGCGCAACCGTCCTCGATCGAGACTATGGGGAAGCGCTCGCACAGGTCGGCGAGATAGTTGACCATGGCCTCGGCCTCGAGCGTCTTGCCCTCCCCGGCCATGACGTATTTGCCGTCCTTGAAGAATTCCGTGGCCGCGACGTCGAGGCCGAGGTGGAAGTCCTCGCCGGCCAGATAGCCTGCGGCCTGGCCGGCGCGGGTGATGAAGCTCAGCGCCTCTTCGGCCGAGGCCAGGTTGGGGGCGAAACCGCCCTCGTCGCCGACGTTGGTGTTGTGGCCCGCGTCCTTCAGCTGCTTGCGCAGGGCGTGGAAGATTTCCGACCCCATCCGCAGGGCCTCGGAGAAGCTGTCCGCCCCGGTCGGCAGGATCATGAACTCCTGGATGTCGATCGGATTGTCGGCATGGGCCCCGCCGTTGATGATGTTCATCATGGGGGTGGGCAGGATGCGGGCCGAGACGCCGCCCAGATAGCGGTGCAGCGGCAGGCCCGAGGAGATGGCGCTGGCCTTGGCCACGGCCAGGGACACGCCGAGAATGGCGTTGGCGCCCAGCCGGCCCTTGTTCTCGGTGCCGTCCAGCGCGATCAGGGCCTCGTCGATGCGACGCTGGTCCTCTGCGTCCATGCCGCTGAGGGCGTCGAAGATCTCGCCGTTGACGTTGTCGACGGCCTTGCCGACGCCCTTGCCGCCCCAGAGGTCCTTGTCGCCATCGCGCAGTTCGACCGCCTCATGGGCGCCGGTCGAGGCGCCCGACGGCACGGCCGCCCGGCCGAAGCTGCCGTCATCAAGGATCACATCCACCTCGACCGTCGGATTGCCGCGGCTGTCGAGGATCTGGCGGGCGACGATGTCGGCGATGTCGGTCATGGGGGCGCTCTGCTGTCGGGGAGTTGGCGGGGGTTTAGCCCAACCCCCGCCGAATCGCCAACCGTCAGGCGCAGCCCTCGACGTACTGGATGCTGGGTCCGCCCGCGGCCACATGTTCGGCCCGGCCGTCCGTGCCGATGTGATAGGCGATGCCGCGCGCTGAGGGATTCTGGACATAGCCGGCGGCGCCGCCGACGCTCCAGGTGGTGACGTATTCGGCCGGGGCGGCGGCGTATTTGTGTGGCGAGACGTGCGCAAGCGGTCCGTAGGCGGCCTTGATCGCCGTGGCCGTATCGCCGACGCCGAAGCCGCGGTCCGTCTTGATCGTGGCGCCGTCGTCCAGCCAGATGCTGGTCAGGACGCCCTGCTCGACCATCACCGTCAGGCCCTGCGGGGCGCGGGCGGGATGGAAGGTGTCGCAGGAAGCGGGATCCGGCCCGCCAACGGAGTCAGGGCTGGAATCGCCCCCCAGGGCGCTCTCGACCTCGGCCCGCGTCATGCCGATGCGCAGCGGGCCGAAGCCCTGGGCGGTCAGCACATCCGCGGCGGGCGGGGCTTCGACCGGCGTCGCGGGCTCGGGCGTCGGGGCCGGCTCGGGGTCGGGCGCGCCGCAGGCGGCGAGGGCGAGCACGGCGGAGGTCAGCATCAGGCGGCGGATCATGGCGCAACTCCTTCGGGTGGGAGATACAACGCACGAAAACGGCGCGCGGTGAACCGCGCGCCGTCATTCGGTCGGATACAGGCCTGAAAAGACCTAGTCTTCCTTGGGCGTCAGGACCTGGCGGCCGCGATAGGTGCCGGTCTTCAGGTCGATGTGGTGCGAGCGGCGCAGCTCGCCCGTGTCCTTGTCCTCGACGTGCGGGTTGGAGCCCAGCGAGTCGTGCGAGCGGCGCATGTTGCGACGCGAGGGCGATACTTTGCGCTTCGGAACGGCCATGTCCGTCTCAATCTTCTATAAGGTCGGCGCCGGCGGAGGCGCGAAAACAACAGCGGCGGCCCGAAAGAGCCGCCAGCGAGGGCGGGCTTATGCCTCAACCCGGCCCGGAGTTCAAGCGGGAGCTTGTCCGGCGGTCGCCGCCGCCCGATCCGCGCGCGTCAGGGCATAGTAGAGACTGTCTTTCCACACGCCGCCGACGTTCCAGGTGCGCTCGGCGAAGCCGGTCCGGATGAAGCCCAGCCGCTCCAGCAGCCGAATCGAGGCGGCGTTCTCCGGATCGACGTCGGCGGTCAGGGATTCGATGTCACGTGTCCGGAAGACATGGTCGATGGCCGCCCCGACCGCCTCGGACGCCAGCCCCTGCCCCCAGACGTCAGGATGCAGGATGTAGCCGACGTCCGGCAGGTTCCAGAAGCCGGCCTTGCCGATGACCCGGCCATCCCGCTCGACCACGAAGTCGGGGTGGTCAGGGCCGTTGGCGATCATGCCGTCCAGCCACTCCCGGGTCTGCTCCAGCGTCTCGTGCGGCGGCGTCGACCACCAGAGGGTGGCGCGCGGGTCCGACAGGACGGCGTGCATCGCCTCCAGATCGTCCGGGCGGGCGGAGCGCAGGATCAGGCGGGGTGTGCGGATCTCCACCCGCTCAGGCCAGTTCGTGCTGCATGACGATGAAATGCAGGTCGTCACGCTTTGGCAGGCCGAAACGGGGATCGCCGTAGGGAAAGGGCAGAGTGTCTCCGGTCCGCCGATAGCCCAGGCGCTCATACCAGGCGATCAGGGTCTCGCGCTGCGGGAACACCGAGATCCGCACCCGGCGGGCGCCGAAGCGATCGGTCAGGGCGGCGTGGGCGGCATTGACCAGGCGGCGGCCCAGACCGCCGCCCTGCAGCGTCGGGCGGATCGACAACATGCCGAAATAGCCGGTTCCCTCGCCACGGTCGGCGATCAGGACGCAGCCGACCAGATCCTCGCCGCGCCACGCGGTCAGCAAGGCCTGTTTCGGGTCGGCGAGAATGCCGGCCAGATCGTCCGGGTCAGTGCGCTGACCGTCCAGCAGATCCGCCTCCGTGGTCCAGCCCGCGCGCGACGCCTCGCCGCGATAGGCGCTCTCGATCAGGGCGTGCAGGGCCGGAATGTCGGCGGCGGCGGCGTCGCGGATCGTGATCTCAGTCATGGGCCAGCATTTCGCTGACCGCCTCGCCGATCGCAAGGGAGCTGGTCAGGCCCGGACTCTCGATGCCGAACAGGGCGACCAGGCCGTCGAGACCGTGGACGTCGCGGCCGTGCAGCTGGAAATCGGGTTGCGGCTCGCCCGGCCCGTGCAGCTTGGGCCGGATGCCGGCGTAGTCGGGGGTCAGGGCGCCGTCGGGCAGACCGGGCCAGAAGCGGCGGATATAGCCTTCGAACTCGGCGGCCTTGGCGGCGTCGACCGCATAGTCCTCGGATTCGACATAGACGAGGTCGGGGCCGAACACGGCCTGTCCGCCGAGGTCCTTGCGATAGTGGGTGCCGAGCGCGCCCGGGATCGGCGGCGGATAGATCAGCCGCTCGAACGGCGCCTTGCCGGTCAGGCGGAAATAGACGCCCTTGCCGAAATGGCCCGGCGGGATGCGGTCGGCCGGATAGCCCTCGATCCGGGCCGCGACGGCCTGGGACCCCAGACCCGGCGCCGTAACCAGCAGGCGGGTGGTCAGGGTGGCGCCGCCCTCCCCGCCCGCAGTGAGGGTGAAACCGAAGCCGGGCAGCGGTTCGGCCCGTTCGAACGGCGTCGAGACCACGACCGAGCCGCCCGCCTCGCCGATCTCGCCCTCAAGGGCGAGCATATAGCCGTGGCTGTCGAAGACGCCGCTCTCCGGCGACAGGATGGCGGCGTGGGCGTTGAGACCCGGCTCCAGGGCGCGCGCCTGGGCGCCGGTCAGGTGCTCCAGGCCTTCGACACCGTTGGCGGTGGCCTGGACGAAGATGGCCTCGATGCGCTCGACCTCGGTCTCGTCCGTGGCCACGACCAGTTTGCCGCATTTGCGGTGGTCGACCTTGTGGCTTTCGAGGAAGGCGTAGAGCGCCCGCCGCCCCTCGACGCAGAAGCGCGCCTTCAGCGAGCCGGTCGGATAGTAGAGACCGCCGTGGATGACCTCGGAATTGCGCGAGGATACGCCCTGACCGATGTGGGGCTCCTTCTCCAGCACCAGCACTGACAGGCCGCGCTTCGCCAGCGCCCGACCACAGGCGAGGCCGACCGCGCCGGCGCCGACCACCGTCGCGTCGAAGTCGAAACTCACGCCTTCGGACCGTAGAGTTTCGCCGCCCGCGCCTCGAAACAGCCCATCAGCTTGCTGACGGCGCGGTCGAAATTGGCGTGCAGCATGCCGTCCAGCAGCCGCGACCTGAAGGCGAAGTCGATCATGAACTCGACCCGCGTCCCGGCCGGATCGGGGAAGAATTCCCAGCGGTTCTTCAGATGCCTGAAGGGCCCCCGGATCAGCCCGACCTCGACCACGTCACGGTTCCGGTCATGCCGCACCCAGGTCGAAAACCGCTCCTTGAGAAAGGAGAAGCCCACGGCCGCCTCGGCGTCGACCAGGCTGACGCCCGGCGCCTCCTCGCGCGGGCTCCAGGTCCGCATGGCGGTGACCCAGGGCACGAACTCGGGATAGGCGCGCACATCGGCGACCAGCGCGGCCAGCTGGGCGGGCGTATACGGCAGGATCTTGGTGACGCGATGGACGGCCAAGCGCGGCTCAGCGTCCGGTCTGCGCCAGTCGCGCCGCGCGCAAGCGGGCGAAGTCGTCGCCGGCGTGGTGCGAGCTGCGGGTCAGGGGCGAGGAGGAAACCATCAGGAAGCCCTTGGCGCGGGCGATGGCCTCATAGGCCTTGAACTCGTCCGGGGTCACGAACCGGTCGATGGCGGCGTGCTTGCGCGTCGGCTGCAGGTACTGGCCGATGGTGATGAAGTCGACGCCGGCGGAGCGCATGTCGTCCATCACCTGCATGACCTCTTCGCGGGTCTCGCCCAGGCCGACCATGATGCCGGACTTGGTGAACTGGTTGGGATCGCGCTCCTTGACCATCTGCAGAAGACGCAGGCTGTGGAAGTAGCGGGCGCCGGGCCGGATCTTCAGATACAGCCGCGGCACGGTTTCGAGGTTGTGGTTGAAGACGTCGGGCGTGGCGTCGATCATCACCTCGGCCGCCCCGTCCTTGCGCAGGAAGTCGGGCGTCAGGATCTCGATGGTTGTGTTCGGCGCCTGCAGGCGGATCTGACGCACCACCTCGGCGAAATGGGCCGCGCCGCCGTCGGAGACGTCGTCCCGGTCCACGCTGGTGATGACCACGTGGTTCAGACCCAGTTGCGCCACGGCCAGTCCGACCTTGGCGGGTTCTTCAGGGTCCAGCGGCTGGGGCAGGCCCGTCTTGACGTTGCAGAAGGCGCAGGCCCGCGTGCAGGTGTCGCCCATGATCATGAGGGTGGCGTGCTTTTGGCTCCAGCACTCGCCGATGTTGGGGCAGGCCGCCTCCTCGCAGACGGTGACGAGGCCCTTGTCCTTCACGATCGATTTGGTGGCGTTGTACTGGCCCGATCCGGGCGCCTTGACGCGCAGCCAGTCGGGCTTCTTCAGCACCGCCGTCTCTGGACGGTTCTGCTTCTCGGGGTGACGCAACTCGGCCGGCGTCTTCGTCAGGGTGTCGATCAGCGTGACCATCGCCGGGGAACAGGGCTCCTTGCCAGAGCGGCTATGTCGGTCTTTCGGCGCTCAAAGGCAAGGCGGGGCCCGACGGGTTCAGGGATTCAGCACGGCGTCGTTGCGCATCCGCACGCCCAGGCCGAACAGGGTCTCGGCCGTCGGATAGAGGACGGTGTTCTCGAGATCCTTCTGCGTCATCTCGGGCAGGCGACGGGTCAGGATGTCGTCCAGCACCGCCAGCCGCTTGCGCTCGTCGGCCGAAAGCCTGGGCGAACGCGACAGCTCACTGACCGCCGCCATCGTCCACGGATACCAGAGGAAGGTGGACCGCTCGAGCGTGAAGTCGGGCTGGCCGAACAGGTAGGATTCGCTGTCCTGAAGCTGGCAGTTCATGTCCAGCGGCCGCTTCTGGATCGAGGCGAACTGGCCGTCTCCCTCGCGCAGCCGCCCGAGATAGCCGGTGCGCAGCTCCGCGAAGGCGGCGTCATAGGGGCGCAGGCCCAGCGATCGATCTATGTGGGCGAGGACGTACATGACCTGGGACGTCAGGCCGAGGCAGTCGCCGTCCGTCCGCCGCACATAGGGGTTGGGCCACCAGCCCTTGGCGCCTTCCTGGCCCTCGGTGGCGTTCAGCATCAGCCAGCGGGCGCCGCGCCGGATGTCATTGTCCCAGATCCAGCGGGCGTCGCCGCGCACGATGTCGGCGTCCCGCGCCGCCAGAAAGGCCATCAGGCTTACGACGGTCGAATAGGTGCGCTGGTGTTCGCGGGCGGACGTCGGCGACAACGGGCCCCATCCGCCGTCCGAATGCTGGCGGCCGGCCAGTTCGCGCAGGTCGGTGAACAGCCGGTCCTTGGCCTGGCCTTCCTCGGCCGGCGTCCAGACCGGCTGGTGCGGGTCGGACTGCAGGGCGAGGGCTTCGGCGGTCGCGACCCAGCCGATGATCTCGGTCACCGTGGTCCGCGCGCCGTCCTGATAGCCCCAGCCGGTCGGCTGCCGGATGGATTCGATATAGGCGAGGCTGCGGCGGACCCGCTCGACAGTCTGGGGCCGCGACTCGGCGCTGGACGGCGCCTGGAGCACGCCGGCCAGAACCTGGGCCGTGGTCCAGCCCTGCGGCCCCATGGCGGCGTTGTCGGTCGCGAACCAGTAGCCGCCATGGTCGGCGCCGGCGCGGACATAGTTCTGGTCGACCATGGCCAGCAGTTCGCCGAGCCGTCCGGACTGCATCGGCCCCAGGTCGCTGGCGGGCCGCAGGCTCAGGCTGAGGAAAAAGACGAAGGGCGCCAGCACGCCGGCGCCGATCAGGAACGGCAGTTTGAATTTCAGATGCCGCCGTATCCACAGGAAATAGATCAGGGCGCAGCCGCAGAAATAGCCGGCCCCCAGTCCGAGGACCGTCAGGACGCCCGCGGCGCTGCTGAAGCTTTCGAAGGCGATGAGGCCGAACGATTCCTGCAGGGCGGTCCGCAGGGAGGCGATGTGCGGCAGCAGGACCGAAAGGTTGGCCGTCAGCACGCCCAGGGCGCCGGTCCAGGCCACGGCCTTCAGGAACCAGGGCGGCAGGCCGGGCGCCGGCTCGGCCGCATAGGGCGCCGGCAGTTCGGTCAGCTTCTTTGGCGATTCCTTCCCGGTCACGCGCGCTCCTGCCCTCCGCCTCACAGGCGTAGAGAGAACGGCGATCGATTTCCAGAGGTCCGGCGAACCCGATCAGATTCAATCAGTCCAAGCGATGAGCCCTTCGGGTCACGCAAGGTAACGCACCTTTTCAATACCGCTCGGCGGCTCTAGTTTGATCCGCGAAGACAAAGGCTGCGGGACAACCGCATCCGCACGGAGGATGGACTTGCGCGTACCCCTGGATGCCAAGGACGGCGAACAGACCATTTTCGACGGCCTGATCGCCGCTCGCGACAGGTTCGGCGACAAGGAAATCCTCGAGGATCTCGATCGCAAGCCCCTGACCTACACCGGGCTGATCCGGGCCGCCTTTGTGCTGGGCCGCAAGATCGCGGCGATGACCGAGCCGGGGGAACGGGTCGGCATCCTGCTGCCGTCCAGCGCGGGCGTCGTCGTCACCTACTATGGACTGCACGCGCACGGCCGAGTGCCGGTGATGCTCAACTTCACCTCGGGCCAGAGCAACATCAAGGCGGCGATCAAGGCGGCCGGGGTGAGGAAGATTCTCTGCGCCAGGCGGTTCGTAAACCAGGCCAAGCTTGAGGACCTGCTGGACGACCTGGCTACGGTGGCCGAGATCGTCTGGCTGGACGACGTGCGCAAGACCATCGGCCTTCCCGACAAGCTGTACGGCCTGATGGCCGGCCTGATGCCCAGACAGTTTCGGGTGAAGACCGACCCGTCTTCGCCCGGCGTGGTGCTGTTCACCTCCGGGAGTTTCGGCGCGCCCAAGGGCGTGGTGCTGAGCCAGTGGAATCTGGTCGCCAACTGCCGTCAGGTGGCCCAGCACATCGACCTGAAGCCCGAATGGGTGATGTTCAACCCGCTGCCGACCTTCCACTGTTTCGGCCTGACGGGCGGGGTGCTGCTGCCCATCCTGCACGGGATGAAGGCGTTCCAGTATCCGTCGCCGCTGCACGCCAAACAGATCGTCGAACTGCTGCCGGACGTGAAGGCCTCGATCCTGTTCGCCACCGACACCTTCCTGAACCAGTACGCCCGTGTCGCGGCGCCGGACGACTTCGCCACCCTGCAGTTCGTCGTCGCCGGCGCCGAGAAGGTTCGGCCCGAGACCCATCACCTGTTCAACACCCGCTTCCATGGCCTCAAACTGCTGGAAGGCTACGGCGCGACCGAGGCGGCGCCGGTGGTGGCGGTGAACCACCCGGATCGCAACCGTCCCGGCACCGTCGGCCAGATGATGCCCGGCATGGAGTGGCGCATCGACCCGGTCGACGGCATTCCCGACGGCGGGCGGCTGTTCCTGCGCGGACCCAATGTGATGAAGGGCTATCTGTCGGCCGAGGATCCCGAGAGCGTCGAACCGCTGGCCGGCGGCTGGCACGACACGGGCGACATCGTCGACATCGACAAGGACGGCTATGTCTCGATCCTCGGCCGGATCAAACGGTTCGCCAAGATCGGCGGCGAAATGGTGTCGCTGACGGCGGTCGAGGGACTGGCCAGCGCGGTGTGGCCCGACGCACGGCACGCCGTCGTCTCCATCCCGGACGCCCGCAAGGGCGAGAAGCTGGTGCTGGTCACGGACCGCCGGGACGCGGACGTCGCCCGCCTGGCCGAGTGGGCCCGCAGCCACGGCGCCCCCGAACTGGCGGTTCCGAAGAAGATCATGCGCGTGGCCGAGGTGCCCGTGCTGGGCACCGGCAAGACCGACTACGTGCGGATCCAGCAGATGGCGGAGCTCGAGAAAGCCGCCTGAACTTCGCCGTTGAACTGAAACAGACTCTGTTTCAGTCTTGGGCAATCAGAAGGAGGGCTTCATGTTCGATTCCGTCTCACGCTATCAGCCGCAGCTTCTCAGCGTCCTGCGCATCGTCTCCGGCCTGCTGCTTCTGCAGCATGGCACGGCCAAGGTTCTCGGGTTTCCCGCCGTCGAAGGCGTGCCGCCGCCGGGCCTGAGCCTCCCGGGGCTGTCGGGACCGTTTGAGCTGGTGCTTGGCCTGCTGCTGGCGCTCGGACTGTTTTCGCGCCCGGCCGCCTTCTTCGCCGCGGGCTTCTGCGCCGTCGGCTACTGGGCGATCCATGGAACACAGAACCTGTTCCCCATTCTCAACGGCGGAGAGCTGATCGCCCTCTACTGCTTCGTCTTCCTGTATCTGACCGCCGCCGGCCCCGGGCCCTGGAGCCTGGACGCGGTCATGCGCAAAAGGGCCTAGGCCTGACCAATCCGCACGCCCGTCATCGAGATTGACCCCCCCTCGATGACATCGTTGAAGAAGCTCACCTCGTCGCCTGGCGCACGCTGGGCGGCGACGTAGAGCAGCGGTAGATAGTGTTCATCGGTCGGGACGCTCAGCCGGGCGTCCTCGGCCAGCCCGACCCAGTCGATCAGGGCGTCGTCGTCGCCGCGCAGCAGCGCCGCCTTGACCGCCTCATTGAAGCCCGAGGCCCATGGATACGCCTCGCCGCCAGCCCGCTTCCAGGTGCGCAGATTGTGCACGAAGTCGCCCGAGCCTGCGATGATGATCCCCTTGTCCCGCAGCGGCGCCAGACGCTTCGCCAGGTCGTGATGGCCGCGCGCGTCGAGGCCGCGGTCCAGCGACAGCTGAACCACGGGGACGTCCGCCTGGGGCCAGACATGGGCCAGCACCGACCAGGTTCCGTGATCGAGGCCCCACTGCGTCGTCGGCGTCGCCCCGGTCAGTTCCGAGACCCGCGCCGCCAGCCCGGGCGATCCCGGCGCCGGGTACTGCATCGCATGCAGTTCATCCGGGAAACCGCCGAAATCATGGATGGTTTCCGGGGTCGCCTGGGCCGTCACAGCCGGTCCGCTGGTTTCCCAATGGGCCGAGACCATGACCACGCCCTTCGGCTTGCCGACCGCCTCGCCCAGCGCACGCCAGGCGTCGGCGTAGGGGCCGCCGAGGGCGTTCATCGGCGAACCGTGGCCGAAGAAGATCGCGGGCTGGCGCATCAGGGCTCACTCCGATTCATTAGAAACAGTATCTGTTTCCAATATGAGCTGTGCGGACGTCGCCGCAAGGCTCAGGCGCCGATCCGGGGACCGATCGGACAGACGCGGTCGTAGAAGGCCGGGTCCGCGGGCGCCGGCTGGCCGCGCGTCAGGCGGAAGCGGTGTTCGACCACCATGGCCTGCTGTTCGATGTTCAGCCCGCCCCAGTCGCAGTCCACGCCGATGGGGTATTCATAGGACGCCGGCCGATCGCCCGCGCGAATCTTGCCGGTCAGCAGATTGACCCCCTGCTGCGCCTGCCAGACGTGGGTCAGCTCGTGGATCAGCATGGCCTGAAGCCGCAGGGGCGCCGCGGCGAGGTCCGGCGGCAGGGTCTGTTTCGGCCAGACGATCCAGTCGCGACCGAACCATCGTCCCGGGACGAAGGCCCGATCGAACGGCCAGGGCGCGGGCAGGAAACGGATGGAGTCGAGGATGAGCGCCTCTCCGAAGGCCCCGACCGCCAGAGCCCGCTCGCCGTCGGTCAGTCGCCGGATCACGATGGCGGCGGGGGCCCGGCATAACCGCCGACCGGGCTGACCCACTCCCAATGCCAGGGTTCGAAGGCGTAGGGCACGAAGCCGAACCGCCCGGCGTTCCTGACCAGCCAGCGATAGGTCGCGCCGCGGCTCATGTGCAGGCGGCTGGGCGGCGAGGTGTTGTCGACGCCGAGGCCGACGACCTGGCCGACATAGAGGTCGACCGCCGTCCCGGTCCTGTGGGGGGAACACACCGCGCGCCGCAGGCCGTCGCAATTGCCGGACGCCGCGCAGCGGGCGGCGTCGGCCTCGGGGTCCCGGAAACCGGAGAAGATCTGAAGCAGTTCCGGATCATTGGCGACCTCCGGAACCTCGGCCCGGGCGGCGGCGACCATCCGGCGGTAGGCCTCCAGCACGTCGCGCCGCAGCAGGCGGGTCAGGCGGTCGGCATGCTCCTCGGACGCGACCAGATAGCCCAGCTGGTACAGGGGCGGCGGGTCGGGACAGGGCTCGTCGCGGACCCGCGCCATGATGAAGGGCCGCCGCTCCTGCCACAGGCCCCGGAAGATCTGGAAGGTGGCCGGGTCGAAGATGCCTGTGGACGGCAGTTGGTGCGCGGTCTGGAAATCGGCCAGGCGGCGGGCGAAGACCGGGGAGTTGGCGGCGCACCCGGTGCCCAGCTCCTGCTGCATCAGCGGGACATAGGTCTCCCACCCCCATTCGGTCGAACCGAACGGCGCCCATTCCAGCGAGTGCAGGGAGATGCCGTTGGCCAGGGCGGGGCCGCCGAAGTCCTCGATCTGGCGGTCGCAGAACTCGGCCTGCGCCTTCGCCGGCCCGGCGACCAGCACGGTCGCGAGGGCGCCGATCAGCAGCAGGAACAGGCGCAACAGCATGGCGGAAGCTGACCCTGTCTCTGTGTTCGCCGCAAGGCCCTTCACGCCGGGCCAGAATGGGGAGCCGACGCCTCGCGCGGCGCGCGCAAAGTCGGCATGGTGAAGGGACGGCCGACTCAGGGCCGGACCGCCGGACGCACCCATGACCGACGCCGCCCCGACTGCGCCTGCAACCGCCGCCCCGGCGCGCCGATCCAACGCCATTCTCGCCGCCTTCTCCGGCCCGTGCCTCCCGCTGGCGGCCTTCGGCGTGGCCCTGCCGGTGACCCTGCCCGAGTTCTACGCGACCTATGTCGGGCTGGAGCTGGGGGTGGTCGCGGCGGTCTTCATGGCCGTGCGGCTGATCGACATCGTCTTCGACCCCTTCATCGGCTGGGGCATGGACAAGACGAAGACGAAATGGGGCCGCTATCGCCCCTGGATGGCGATCTCGACGCCGATCCTGATGCTGTCGGCCCTGATGATGTTTGTGGTGGTCCAGCCGGGTGCCGGCGCGGCCTATCTCTTCGGCTGGTTGCTGGTCCTCTATCTCGGCTTTTCGATCGGCACCCTGGGCCAGCTGGGCTGGGCCTCGGTCCTCGCCCCGCAATACGACCAGCGCAGCCGGGTCTACGGCTGGTGGCAGGTGTTCAACATCATCGGCGTGATCCTGATCCTGATCCTGCCGACCGTGGTGGTGAAGACCGGCCTCGGCGACTACGCCGCCGGGGTGCGCATCATGGGCTGGGCCATCATGATCGCCCTGCCCGTCACCATCGGCCTGGCCATGTTCGTCGTGCCCGAGCCGGTCAACGCCGGCGCCGCCCCGCATGGAGGCCCCAAGGCCTACCTCGGCCTGTTCGGCAAGAAGACGGTGCGCAAGCTGCTCTTCGCCGACCTGCTGCTGGGCGTGGCCCCGGGCATCACCGGCGCCCTGCTGTTCTTCTTCTTCGGCCAGATCAAGGGTTACGACCACACCGAGGCGTCGCTGTTCATGCTGTTCTACTTCGTCGCCGGACTGGTCGGGGCGCCGTTCTGGGCCTGGCTGGCGACGAAGATCGGCAAGGACAAGGCGCTGGCGACGGCCAGCCTGGTCTTCGCGGCCTTCTACATCGGCGCGACCCTGGTCCCGGGCGGCAATTTCGCCCTGACCGCCGCCGCCATGTTCATCGCCGGCCTGCCCTATGCGGCAGGCCTGTTCCTGCTGCGGGCCATGATGGCCGACGCCGGCGACGAGATCCGGCTGGAGACGGGCGTCGATCGCACCGGCCTGATGTTCTCCATCCTGTCGGCCACGACCAAGATCGGCCACGTCGTGGCGTTGATCCCCTATCTGATCCTGCAATGGGTCGGTTTCCGCGCCATTCCGGGGGTTGAAGGCAACAGCGAGGGCTCGCTGCTGACGCTGCAGATCCTGTTCATCCTCGTGCCCGGCCTGCTGCTCGCGGCGGCGGCTCTGGTGCTGAAGGGCTATCCCCTGACGCCCGCGCGGCATGACGAGATTCGCAAGGCGCTGGAACAACGCGACGGCGCGGCCGCGGCATGAGGCCCATAGACCGCCTGATCGGCATCATGGCCCGGCTGCGCGACCCCGTCGGCGGCTGTCCCTGGGACGTGGAGCAGACCTTCGCCACCATCGCCCCCTATACGCTGGAGGAGGCCTATGAGGTCGCCGACGCCATCGAGCGCGGCGACATGGACGAACTGAAGTCCGAGCTCGGCGACCTGCTGTTCCAGACCGTCTTCCACGCCCGCATGGCCGAGGAACAGGGGCTGTTCGCCTTCGACGACGTGGCGAACGCCATCGCCGACAAGCTGGAGCGCCGACATCCGCACGTGTTCGGCGACGAGGCGGCCAAGCCCGACGGCGCGGCCCAGAAGGCGCGCTGGGAGGACATCAAGGCGGCCGAACGCAAGGACAAGGAACAGCACGGGGTGCTGGACGATGTGCCGGTCGGCCTGCCGGCGTTGGCGCGCGCGGCGAAATTGACCAAGCGCGCCGCCCGCGTCGGCTTCGACTGGCCCTCGACCGACGAGGTGTTCGACAAGCTGGACGAGGAGGTCGCCGAGTTGCGCGTCGAGATCGCCGCCGGCGATCTGGACAAGGCCCGCGACGAGGTCGGGGACCTGCTGTTCGTGGTGGCTAATCTGGCGCGGAAGCTTGGGGTGGAGCCGGAGGACGCCCTGCGTGGGGCGAATGCGAAATTCGTCCGGCGGTTCGGGTTCATCGAGGCGGAGCTGGCGAAGGACGGGCGGTCGCCTGACCAGTCGGACCTGGCCGAGATGGACGGGCTGTGGGACGCGGCGAAGGCGGCGGAGCGGGCGTGACGCCCGCTACTGCGCGATCTTTTCCTTGTTGATCCGCAGGCGGACCACCAGCCCCTGCTCGGCCCAGTCGCGTTCGATGGAGCCGTCCAGCTGGCGGGCCATGGCTCGCGCCACCATCTGGCTGCCGTAGCCGCCCGGTCCCTTGGGCGGTTGCACCGGCGGCCCGCCCTGTTCCGTCCAGGCGATCACCAGTTCGGCGTCATGCGCCGAACAGGAGACGTCGAGGGTCCCGGCCTCGGCCGACAGGGCGCCGTATTTGAGCGAATTGGTCGCCAGTTCGTGGACGATCAGGGCCAGGGCGTTGGCCGCCTGTTCGCCCACGCCCATGCGCGGCACCGACACCCGGATGCGGCCGCTGAAGGCGCCGAGATCGTCATAGGGGGCCAGCAGGACGGACAGGAGGTCCCCCAGCAGCGCCTTGCCTTCCTCGCCCGGTAGCGGGCGGACGAGGTCGTGGGCGCGGCCGAGGGCGGTCAGGCGCTGGGTCAGCTCGCGGGCCATGTCGGTGGTCGAATCCACCGACCGCGAGGTGATGGCGGTCAGGCCCGAGGCAATGGCCAGCAGGTTCTTGACCCGGTGGCTCATCTCGCCGGCGAGCAGTTCGTGGCCTTCCTCGGCCTGTTTACGGCCGGTCACATCGATGAAGATGCCGAACATCTTGCGGCTGACCATGCCGAGGTCGTCGCCCTGGCCGCGCGCCGAGATCCAGCGGACGTCGCCCTCGACCAGGATGCGGAAGTCGATCTCATAGGGCCCCACCACCGCGCGGGTGGCGGCGAAGGCGGCCCGCACCCGGTCCCGGTCCGCCGGATGGATGTGGGACGAAAGATCCTCGAAGGTGACGTGCGGCTTGACCGCCATGCCCCAGAGCCCGAAGGCGGCAGCGTCCATGGCGAAGGTGTCGTCGTCGACGTTCCATGACCACAGGGCGACCCCGGCGGCCTCGAGCCCCCGTTGCAGATTGCCGGCGTCCCAGGTCGGCGCCCCAGCTTTCGTCTTCGGCATGCAAGGGGTCCAGGCTCAACGGGGCCGCGCGAATCCGCGCGCCCACCCGTGAGCGGATCATCCTAACACAGGGTGCGGTTCGCCGCGCCCGCTCTTATCCGGCCGCGGAAAACTGCCGCTCGAACCGCCCGAGGGCCGCTGGGTGCAGGCGCACGGTCACATGCGTCCGGCCCGCGTCGTCCGTTTCGCGGCCGGTGACGCGGCCGTTCTCGTACAGCCAGGCCAGCGCCTCGCCCTGTGAGGGCGACAGCACCAGTTCCGTCTCCGGGTCGTCGTCGATCAGGCGGGCGATGGTCTCGCGCAGGGGTTCGATCCCCTCCCCGGTCCAGGCCGAGACCGCGACTGCCTTGCCGTCGCGGGACAGGCGTTCGGCCTGGCCCAGCACGGCCTCGCGGACGTCCTCGTCAAGCAGGTCGATCTTGTTCCAGACTTCCAGCACCCGGCGGGTCTTGCCCTCGGGCGTCTCGATCTGTTTCAGCACCGCCTCGACGTCCTTCGCCTGGGCCTCGCTGTCGGGTGAGGCGATGTCGCGGACGTGCAGGATCAGGTCAGCCTCGCCCACCTCCTCCAGCGTGGCGCGGAAGCTCTCGACCAGTTCGTGCGGCAGGTCGGAGATGAAGCCGACGGTGTCGGCCACGATGGCCGGCCGGCCCTGCGGCAGGCGGATCGTGCGCTGGGTGGTGTCGAGGGTGGCGAACAGCAGGTCCTTGGCCACCACGTCCGAACCGGTCAGCCGGTTGAACAGGGTCGACTTGCCGGCGTTGGTGTAGCCGACCAGGGCGATGGTCGGGAACGGCACCTTCTGGCGCTGCTTGCGGTGCAGGCCACGGGTGCGGCGCACCTCGTCCAGCTCGACCTTCAGCTTGACGATGCGGTCGGCGATCAGGCGGCGGTCGAGCTCGATCTGGGTCTCGCCGGGGCCGCCGGTCGAGCCGGTGCCGCCGCGCTGGCGTTCCAGGTGGGTCCAGGTGCGGACGAGGCGCGACTTCTCATAGTCCAGCCGGGCCAGTTCGACCTGCAGCCGGCCCTCCTTGGTCCGCGCGCGGCGGCCGAAGATCTCGAGGATCAGGCCGGTGCGGTCGATGACCTTGCAGTCCCAGGCCTTCTCAAGATTGCGCTGCTGCACCGGCGAGAGGGCGTCGTCGATGACCACCGCCTCGGCCTCGGCGGCGCGTACCAGGGCGGCCAGCTCCTCGACCTTGCCCGAGCCGAACAGGGTGGCGGGGGTGACCTTGCGGATGCGCACGATCTCCTCGCCGCGCACGTCGAGGTCGAGGGCGCGGGCGAGGCCGACGGCCTCTTCCAGACGTTCGACGGACTGGCGCGAACTTTCGCCGGCGCCGGAATCGGAGCGTTCCGGATGGATGACGACGGCCCGGATCAGGGGGACGGCGTGGTCGATGTGTTTGGCAGTCAGGTGTCGGACTTTCTTTGCGCCGTCATCTCCGGGCTTGCCCGGAGGATCGGATGTTGGGGTGCTGATCGACAGATAGGAAGTCGACGGCCGTTGGGCCATCCCTGAGACACAGGCACACAACGTCCGGCCCCCGGGTCATGCCCGGGGGTGACGCGTCGAGGAAGCGATCAGTCCTCGTCCGCTTCCGGCTCGTACAGTTGCACGGGCGCGGACGGCATGATGGTCGAGATGGCGTGCTTGTAGACCAGCTGCGACTGGCCATCACGGCGCAGCAGCACACAGAAGTTGTCGAACCAGGTCACGATGCCCTGCAGCTTGACGCCATTGACCAGGAAGATGGTCAGCGGCGTCTTGGTCTTGCGGACGCTGTTGAGGAAGGTGTCCTGAAGGTTCTTGGACTTGTCTTGCGACATGGCAGGTTCAGCCTGTTCTTGCTTGTTCTCCGGCCGAGGGAGCGGCGCGGGGCTGGATCGGATGTCCGGCCCGGCACCTTAGCCACCGCCCGCGCGGGGCCGCAACGCCTAGATGGCGTCGCGCATCGCCCGATCAAGATACAGGGCGCGCAGCCGGGTCGCGATCGGGCCGGGCTTGCCGTCGCCGATCTTGACCCCGTCGATGGAGGTCGCCGGCATGACGAAGCCGCTGGCCGAGGTGTAGAAGGCCTCCTTCGCGCGCTTGGCTTCGTCGACGCTGAAGGCCCGCTCTTCCAGCTCGAGCCCCTCGTCGGCGATCAGGGCCATCACCGCCGCGCGGGTGATGCCCTGCAGGATATTGGCCTGCGCATCCCGCGTCCGCAGCTTGCCGTGCTCATCGACGATCCAGGCGTTGGTGGACGAGCCCTCAGTGACCAGTCCCATCTCGTCGACCATCCAGGCCTCGGCCGCGCCGCGTTCCTTGGCGGCCTGTTTGGCCAGGACATTGGGCAGGAGCCCCACCGTCTTGATGTCGCAGCGCCCCCAGCGGATGTCCGGATGGGTGATCACGGCCACGCCCTTCTTCGCGCTGGCGTCGCCTTTCGAGAGCGGCAATGAGCGGGCGGTGACGACGACGCTGGGCGCGGTGCCCTCGGGCGGGAACGGATGGTCGCGGCGGGCCGTGCCGCGCGTGACCTGCAGATAGACCAGCCCCTCGCGCACCCGGTTGCGACGCACCGTCTCGTTCAGCACCCGGCCGAGGGCCTCGCGCGTCATCGGGATGTCGATGCGCAGTTCGTTCAGGCTGCGGTGCAGACGGGTCATGTGGCCGTCGAAATCGGCCAGCCGGCCGTCGAACACGGACCAGACCTCATAGACGCCGTCGGCGAACTGGAAGCCGCGATCCTCGACATGGATCACGGCCTGACCGTGCGGCCGGTACTGGCCGTTGACATAGGCGACGCGACTCATGCCTCGACAGGCTCCTCGATATCATCCTCGCCGCCGCGCGACGGCGAAACGCCGAGCGACTTGAGTTTGCGGTGCAGGGCCGACCGCTCCATGCCGATGAAGGCCGCGGTGCGCGAGATATTGCCGCCGAAGCGCATGATCTGGGCCGCCAGATATTCCCGCTCGAACACCTCGCGGGCCTCGCGCAGCGGCAGGGCGATGATGCGCTCGCCGCCCAGGGTGCCGGTCGAATTGGCGTTGGTCGCCTCCTGCGGCAGCATGTCGGCGCTGATCGGCTCGTCGGGGTCGCCGGTGGCCAGGATCAGCAGCCGTTCGACGTTGTTGCGCAGCTGGCGGACGTTGCCGGGCCAGGGGTGGACCTGCAGCACGGCGATGGCGTCGTCGCCGAGCCGCCGCTTGGTCAGCCCCTGGGACGCCGACAGGGTCTCGATGAAATAGTCGATCAGCTCCTGGATATCCTCGCGCCGCTCGGACAGGGCCGGGACCCGGATCGGCACGACGTTGAGACGGTGAAACAGGTCCTCGCGGAAGCGGCCCTCCGCGATCTCGACCTTGAGATCCCGGGAGGTCGAGGTGACGACGCGGATGTCGACCTGGACGTCCTGTTCGCCGCCGACCCGGCGGAAGCGCTGTTCGACCAGCACCCGCAGGACCCGGCTCTGGCTCTCCCGCGGCATGTCGCCGACGTCGTCGAGATAGAGGGTGCCGTTGTGGGCGCGCTCGAAGACCCCGATCTTGCGCGGGCGCCCGTCGTGGCCCTCCTCGCCGAACAGTTCGATGTCCAGACGTTCGGGCGTCATGCCGGCGGCGGCGATGGCGACGAACTCCCCCTTGGACCGGGCGCTGGCCTCGTGGATCTGGCGCGCGACCAGCTCCTTGCCGGAGCCGGGCGGGCCCGAGATCAGCACTCGACTGTTGGCCGGGGCCACCTTGGCGATGGTGCTGCGCAGGGCCTGGGCCGCCGCCGAGCGGCCGATGAAGCCGGTGGGGGCCGCCACCTGGGCCCGCAGCCGCCTGTTCTCGCGCTTGAGCGACGACGCTTCCAGCGCGCGCTGAACAACGACGACCAACCGGTCGGACTTGAAGGGCTTTTCTATGAAGTCATAGGCGCCGCGCTGCAGCGCCGTGACCGCCGTCTCGATATTGCCGTGGCCCGAGATCATCACGACCGGCAGGTCGGGATCCAGCTCCTTGATGACGTCCAGCAACTCCAGCCCGTCCAGGCCCCCGCCCTGCATCCAGATGTCGAGCAGGGCCAGCGACGGCTTGCGGGCCCGGATGGCGGCCAGGGCCTCGTCCGAGTTGGCGGCGACGCGCACGGCGTGGCCCTCGTCCTCGAGCAGGCCGGAGACCAGCTCGCGGATGTCGGCCTCGTCGTCGACGACCAGAATGTCGGCTCCCGTGGATCGCATGACGCCTCGCTATTCGGCGGCCGGAACCGTGCGGGACCGGGACGCTTTCGCGTCCTTCGTCCCGGCGGCGCCGGTCGGTTTCGGTTGGGATTTCAGGGGAAAGATCAGGCAGACGCGCGCGCCGGCCAAGCTCTCAGCGTCGGCGAGTTTGAGCTCGCCGCCGTGTTCCTCACAGATGCGTTTGACGATCGCCAGGCCGAGGCCCGTGCCCTTCTCGCGCGTGGTCACATAGGGCTCGGTCAGCCGGTCGCGGTCCTTGGCCGGCAGGCCCATGCCGTCGTCCTCGATGATGAAGACCACGGTCTCGTCCTCGACCAGCAGCCGCGCCGAAATCCCCGGCCGGTCGCCGTCGCCGTCGCGCGGAGCGATGGCGCGTCGCGCGGCCACGGCCTCGCCGGCGTTCTTGAGGATGTTGGTCAGGGCCTGGCCGACCATGGGACGGTCCGCGTGCAACACCACGCTCGGCAGAGGCTCGATCAGTTCGACGCCGATCCCGGCCGCCGCCACCCGCTGGGCGAACACCGCCTCGCGCAGCAGTTCGGCCGGATCGACCGCGGTGAAACGCGGCGCGGGCATGCGGGCGAAGGACGAGAACTCATCGACCATCCGCCCGATGTCGCCGACCTGCCGGATGATGGTCTCGGTGCAGCGGTCGAACACCTCGACATCGTCGCCGACCTGGCTGCGATAGCGTCGCCGCAACCGCTCGGCCGACAGCTGGATGGGGGTCAGGGGGTTCTTGATCTCATGGGCGATGCGGCGGGCCACGTCGCGCCAGGCGGCGTTGCGCTGGGCCGTGACCAGGCGGGTGATGTCGTCGAAGGTCAGCACCATCTCGCCGCCGACGCCGCCCTCGATGCGCACGCGCAGACGCCGGGTCTCGCCTTCGAGACTGACGTCGATCTCTTCCTCGATATGGGCCTCGGCCCGGGCGGCCAGTTCGCTGAGCTCGGGCGACACCTCGCCCAGCGGGCGACCGATGATGGCGGGGTCGCGGATGGCGAGCAGTTCGACCGCGCTGTCATTGATGGCCGAGACGCGGCGCAGACGGTCAAGGCCGATCACGCCCGCCGAAACCCCCGACAGCACGGTCTCGATGAACCGGCTGCGGCCGGTCGCCTCCTCGCTCGCGGCCCTGAGCGCCGCCTGCTGCGCCTCGAGATCGCCTGTCATCCGGTTGAAGGCGGCCGACAGGGTCTTGATCTCGCCCGGCCCGCCCTCGCCGTCGACGCGCGCCGTCAGGTCGCCGCCGGCGACCCGGTCCGCCGCCTCCACCAGGCGGCCGATCGGCGCGGAGATCGAGCTGGCGGCCCCCATGCCCAGCCAGATGGCGCCGACCAGCACCAGTAGAGCCGTCTCGAAATAGCCGAGAGCGAAGGCCGCCTGGATGCGGGCGCGGCTCTGTTTGGCTTCGCGGAAGGCGACGATGGATTCCTCGCCATTGCGCATCTGGGCGATGAGGCCGGGCTGCAGTGGCCGGACGAGGTACAGGTAGGCGTCGCCGTAACCCGACAAGGGATACAGCGTGCGAATGGCGTCCGGGTTTTCGGTCACTTCGATAGGCGCGGTCTCTCCCAGCCCGGCCGTTTCGAGGTCCTGGCGCGAAGGCGCGAAGTAGGGCGGCGCACCCGGCAACTCGCCGCGCGCCAGCACTTCCCCTCTCCCGTCCACGATGTAGAGCGCCGGATAGCCGAACAGGTCGGCGATCTGCGCCAGGAGTTCCGAGAACTGGATCGGATAGTCAAAGCGGGCGCGGGCTTCCGGAGCGGCCAGTTCGCTGGCGATGGTCTCCAGGTCGGCCTGAACACGCAGGCTGACGTCGCGGACATAGGCCTGGCCGATGCCGGCGCTGTTCTCCACGGCGGTCTCGACATTGGCGCTGAACCACTGGTCCACGCCGCGATTGACCAGCACGCCGAAGACCAGCGCGATCAGCACCGCCGGGATCAGGGCCACCATGGAGAACAGGGTCACGAACCGCAGGTGCAGCCGGGCGCCCGCGTCGGTGCGGCGGCGGAAGAGCATCAGGGCCCGGCGGCCGACCACGGCGGCCAGTCCGCCGATCAGCAGCAGATTGAGACCGAGGATGACCAGAACGGCCTGGCTCGCCGCCGCCCGCGCGCCCTCGCCGCTGGCCCCCGGCGCCACGGCCACCAGCCAGATGGCGGCGGCGGTGACGAAGAAGGCGACGGCATAGACGATCAGGAAGGCGTTGCGGCGGCGATCCTCCGACCAGCCGGAGAACCAGCGAACCGCGCCGCGTCGATCTGCGGGCGGAGCGGGCTCTGTGTCGGCGGCGGGCGTATCCGTCATGCCACGGCAGTCTCGGCCAGCTGTGGCGGAATATCAACACCTGGGTTGCCGGAATGCGTCACCTCCAGCCAGAGCGCCGCCAGCGCCTGTTCGACCGCTTCCGGCGTTTCCAGTCGGCAGAGTCGCCCCTTGGCCGCCCGCCGCTCCAGCGGATCGGCGGGCCAGGGCGCCTGTTCGACGTACCAGCCGAGGTGTTTGCGGAACATCTTCAGCCCCAGCGGCAGGCCGTAGAAGGCGACCGAGGCGCGCAGGTGTTCGATGACGATTCCCAGGCGCCCGTCGCGATCCGGCTCCAGCAGCACCGTCCCGTCGGCGAGGGCGCGTTCCATATGCGCCGCCAGCCACGGTCGCCCGTAGACGCCGCGCCCCAGCATCAGGGCGTCAGCGCCCGACTGGCGCAGCGCCTCGCGGGCGTCGTCGGCGGTCAGGATGTCGCCGTTGACGATGACCGGAATGCCCACCGCCGCCTTGACCTCGCCCACCGCCGCCCAGTCCGCGACGCCGGTATAGAATTGCTCTCGCGTGCGGCCGTGCACGGTCACGGCGCGAACGCCGATCTCCTCGGCCCGCTTCGCCAGCAGGGGCGCGTTGCGGTGGGCGTCGTCCCAGCCCAGCCGCATCTTGACGGTCACCGGCCGGCTGGTGGCCTCGACCGCCGCCTGCATCAGCCGGCAGGCGAGATCAGGGGTGCGCATCAGGGCCGAGCCGCAGGCCGAGCCCGTGACCTCCTTGGCCGGACAGCCGAAATTCAGGTCGACGATGTCCGCGCCGGCGGCCTCGGCCATGCGCGCGCCCTCGGCCATGGCGGCGGGATCGCGTCCGACCAGCTGGATCACCGTCAGCGGCAGCCCCTCCCCCACGGCCGCGCGCCGCACGACATCCGGCCGGGCGCGGGCCAGCTCGGCGGCGGCCACCATTTCGGTCGCGACATAGGCCGCGCCCAGCCGCGAGGCGAGCCGCCGGAAGGGCAGGTCGGTGATGCCGGTCATGGGCGCGGTCAGCACCCGGCCGGGCACCCACACGTCGCCGATCTGTATCCCTGCGCTCATCCGTCCCTTACCGCGGCCTGAAGCGCCCCTCGTCAAGCGCAACCGCGGCGATTAGAAGGCCGGGATGACCACCGCCCTCCCCGCCTTCGCCGCCATCGTGGTCGCCGCCGGCTCCGGCTCCCGCGCGGGAGGCGCCAAGCAGTGGCGCACCCTGGGCGGCAAGCCGGTCGTGCGCTGGTCGGTCGAGGCGCTGCTGAAGGCCGGGGCCGAGGATGTCGTGGTCGTGATCGCGCGGGGGTCCGAGGCCGAGGCGCAAACCGCCCTCGCCGGCCTGTCAGGCTGGCGGCTGGCGTCAGGAGGCGCCGCCCGGGCCGACTCGGTCCGAAACGGCCTGACGGCGCTGGGCGGCCCGGCTGACCGGCCCGTCCTTATCCATGACGCCGCCCGCCCCCTCCTGGGTGCGGCCATCATCCGGCGGCTGCTCGAGGCTCTAGCCCACGCCGACGGCGCCCTGCCCGTCCTGCCGGTCACAGACAGCCTGCGCCGCGCGACCGACGGCCGCCTGTCCGGCGGCGTCGACCGCGAAAACCTGTGGCGCGCCCAGACGCCGCAGGCCTTCCGCCTTCAGACCATCATCGACGCCTATGCGGCCTGGCCCGCCGGCGAAGCCGCAACCGATGAAGCCGCCGTGGTCGAACGCAACGGCGGCGGCGTCGTGATCATTGAGGGCGACGCCCGGCTGATGAAGCTCACAATTCCGGAGGATTTCGCCATGGCCGAAGCGCTCATCCCCCGTCAGACCCGCGTCGGTCAGGGCTTCGACGCCCATCGCTGGGGGCCGGGAACCTCGGTCTGGCTGTGCGGCGTCGAGATTCCGCACGACGAGACGCTGATCGGCCATTCCGACGCCGACGCCGGCCTGCACGCCCTCACCGACGCCATCCTCGGGGCCATGGGCGACGGCGACATCGGCGACCACTTTCCGCCCACCGACCCGCAGTGGAAGGGCGCCTCATCCGACCGCTTCCTGATCCATGCCGTCGAGCGGCTGGCCGCGCGGGGCGGGCGGCTGGTCAATGTCGACGTGACCCTGATCTGCGAGCGGCCCAGGGTGAAGCCGCATCGTCAGGCCATGCGCGAACGGCTGGCGGAACTGCTGTCGCTCCCGCTGGACGCCGTCAGCGTCAAGGCGACGACGACCGAGGCCATGGGCTTCACCGGCCGCGGCGAAGGCCTGGCCGCCCAGGCCATCGCGACGATCGAGCTTACTGGCTCCTGAGCGCCTGAAGCTCGGGCGTGTCGAACATGCTGCGCTGGAGCGACCCGAACAGATTGACGTAATCGTCTGTCCACGGACGAATCGCGGTCCGGGCCGGGGTGTTCCAGCGGTCGTCGGCCATGAAGTCGGTCAGCCCTTGGGCCGTCGGCGACAGGATCAGCGCCTCGGTCGAGGCCTCGGCCATCTCGGGCGTATCGTCCCGCTCATAGTAGAGCTGATGCAGGCTCGGCTTGCCCAACGCCTGGGCGGCCGCCACGGCGGGCATGGTGATGTCGAGGTTGCGGTTCGACAGGTGCAGCAGGACCACGCCGTCCGGCTTCAACAACGCCAGATAGCCTTCGATGGCCTCGACCGTCAGCAAATGGGTCGGCACGGCGTCCGACGAGAAGGCGTCGATGATCAGCAGGTCGTAGGACCCCGGCGTCTCCTTCGCCAGTGTCAGCCGCGCGTCGCCCAGGACAGTGTTGATCGGGCCCGAGGCGCAGTGGGAGATGTAGCTGAACCATTGCGGATCGCGCGACAGCTGATCGACCATCGGGTCGATCTCGAAGAAGGTCATGGTGTCTTCGGTGCGTTTGTAGGTCGCCATGGCGCCGGAGCCCTGGCCGACCACGCCGATTTTCGCGGGCCCGCGCCGCCCGACCATGGTCGCGGCCTGGCCGATCGGGGTGGCGGCGGCGTAATACAGGGTGGGGACGCAGTCGAAGCGGCCGTCGCGGGCCTGGGCGCCGTGCAGGGTCGTGCCGTGCATCAGCACATGGACGTCGCCGCCCAGCCGCGGATCGGGGGCGTTGGCCACCCGCATCACGCCGAAGAAGCTGCGTTCCGAATAGCTCCAGTCATAACCCCGCGCGATCCACTGGGCCGACAGGGTGATCATCAGCAGGATGGCGGTGAAGAACAGCGCGCGGTCGCGGATCAGGAAGGCGCATATGGCCGCGGGCATCAACAGGACCATCGTCAGCTGGTCCATGCCGAGGGGGACGTTGGCGTAGAACCACCCGCGCGCGCCGTCGTTGGCGTCGAGCCAGATCGCCAGCAGCACCGGCGAGGCGGCGACGACCGCAGCGGCGATCAGGGTTCCCAAAGGCGCGCCGGTCAGCCGGCCCTTGCCCCATGGCCGGGCCAGGCCGACCAGCACCAGCACCAGCGGATACTCCCAAACCATGTTGAAGATGACCGGAGCCAGCAGGGCCGTGAAGGCGCCGCCGACGACGCCGCCCAGCGACATCAGCAGATAGAATTCCGTCAGCCGGTCCGGCGGGGGCCGTCTCGACGCCAGCAGCTGGTGGCACATCAGGGCGGCGAAGAAGAAGGCAGTCAGGTGCAGGCCGAACGCCAGCGACCAGTTGGCCGAACGAAAGGCCACGATCAGGACCACGATCGCGCCGGTGGCGCCCTGGATGATCAGGGTGACGTTGAGCGGGATCCACGGCCGGTTCTGAAAGGCGATGACGAAGGTCAGCAGATACAGCGCCAGAGGCAGCACCCAGAGGAAGGGGGCCGAGGCGACGTCGGTCGACAGATGGGAGGTCACGCCCAGCATCAGGCTGGACGGCGCGGCCGCCAGCAGGACGAGGACGCCCTTCTCGCGCCATGAGAGGGGCGCGCTGGCCACGAGCGGCGCGGGCTCCGACGTCTGGTCCAGCCGCCGGCGCCAGACCGTGAAGGCCAGGGCCACGACCATCAGCACGAAGGCGATGTAGCCGCCGCTCCAGCCGAACCAGCCGCGCTGCCCCGACAGGGTCGCCAGCGGCTCGATCAGGATCGGATAGGACAGCAGGGCGAGGAAGCTGCCGAGGTTGGAGGCGGCGTACAGGACATAGGGATTCTGGCCGTCGGCATGGCCGACGCGGACCCGGGCGTACCAGGCCTGCAGCAGCGGGGCCGTGGCCGAGAGCACGGCGAACGGCGCGCCCACGGACAGGGTCAGGGTGGCCAGCAGCCACATGATGGGCGCGGCGGGATCGGGATCGCCCAGCAGACCGTTGACGCTGAGCGGCAGGAACAGGGCGGCGACCAGCAGCAGGCCCAGATGGATGCTCACCTGGGTCTTGATGGATCCGACCTTCTGCAACAGGTGGGCATAGCCGTAGCCGGCCAGCAGGGCGGTCTGGAAGAAGACCATGGCGGTGTTCCACACCGCCGGCGATCCGCCCAGCATCGGCAAGACCAGTTTGGTCACCATCGGCTGGACCACGAACACCAGCGCCGCCGAGGTGAAGATCGCGACCGCGAACAGGATGGGCGTCAGCCGGTCCGGCGCGCCCGACACGATGCCGGAGTCCCCTGTGGTGTCGCTCATGCCCGCCCCGTATGCTGGCGCCGTCTCCGGGCGCATTCCGCCACCCTGAACCGACTCGCCGCCCTTTCGGAAGGCCCAGAACGCATGTTCCCTGACGACATCCAGACCCTCGCCCGTCAGGTGATCGAAGCCGCCGTCGCGCGGGGTCTGACTATCGCCACGGCCGAGAGCTGCACGGGCGGGCTCGTCGCCGGCGCCCTGACGGCGATTCCGGGTTCCTCGGCCGTCGTCGAACGCGGCTTCATCACCTACAGCAACGCCGCCAAGACCGAGCTGCTGGGTGTGCCCGCGGATCTGATCGAGGCCCACGGCGCCGTGTCCGAGCCGGTTGCCCGCGCCATGGCCGCCGGCGCCGTGACGCGGTCGTCGGCCCGGGTCGCCGTCTCGGTGACCGGCGTGGCGGGTCCGGGCGGCGGCTCGGCTGACAAGCCGGTGGGGCTGGTGCATTTCGGGGCCGTCGGCCCGGACGGCGCGTTCCATGTCGAGCGCCGTTTCGGCGACATGGGACGCGAACAGGTTCGACTGGCCAGCGTCCGCGTGGCGCTGGGCCTTCTGCTGGACCGGATCGGCGCATGATCGTCGACGCGCGCGGCCACCGCTGCCCGACCCCCAGCCTGAAACTTCAGAAGGCGATGCGTGAAGCCGGCCCCGGCGCGCGCCTGACCCTGCTGGCCACCGATCCGATGGCGCGGATCGACGTGCCGCATCTGATGGCCGGGCTGGGCGGAGAAGTGGTCTCGATCGACGAGGCCGACGGGGTGCTGACTATCGTGGTCGCGACGCCCGGCGCGCCGACAGATTGACCACCGAATCCGGCAGCGGCTCGTCGGGTTCGATTTCAGGCGCGCCCATCGATCGGGCGGCGATCTCCATCTCGGTCGCGAAGGCGCCGCCATAGAAGATGGCGTTGACGTTCCACGACAACCAGATCAGCAGGACCACAACCGCGCCGACCGATCCATAGGTCGCGCCCAGCGGCGCGATCTGCTCGACATAGATGGCGCAGAGCCAGGACGAGACGGTCGACATCACGGTCGCCACCACGCCGCCCGCGATGGACGGCGCCCAGGCCACCGGCGTTCGGTGGGACATGGCGTAGCGGTAGAGCATGGTCAGGCCGATCGCGAGCCCGAGCGCCGGCCACAATCCGTCCAGCGGCAGGCCGCCGCCGGTCGACGCCGTCCCTTCCGGACCGGCATGTTCCAGCAGCCGTGAGGTCACCACCGCGCCGGAGACGACGGTGAACAACAGGAAGGCCGCCAGGGCGACGAAGAAGGCCAGCAGGTTGAATTTGAAAAAGCCGTGCGGCTCCTTCTCGTCGTGGATCAGGTTCAGTCCGGCCAGCAGGGCCTTGAAGCCGCGGTGCGCGGCGTAGCCGCCGATGACCACGGCGAAGAAGCTCTGGGCCGAAACGGTCCGCGCCGAGGCGTTGGCCAGCCGCTCGATCTCAAGCTTGAAGATGGCGCGGGCGGCCGTCGGCATGACATCCGCAAGGGCCGCGGCCTGTTCGCTGACCTGGGTGATCGACAGCACCGCCTTGTAGAAGCCGATCAGGATGGCGATGGCCGGAAACACCGCCAGCAGGGCGAAGAAGGACACGCCGCCGGTGTAGAGCATCACGTCGCGACCCCAGCTGCGCGTGAACGCCTTGACCGACAGGCGGCCCCACAGCACGGGCGTGGCCCAGCGCGCCGCTGCTTCGATGTCCGATTTCGCCTGCAATCCGGTCCCCACACCCTGCGAGCTCGCACTACTACCCCAATTCGGCCTACGGGAAACCCGCCGTGGAAAGCGGCGGTCAACCCGTTGCTTAGGGCCGCCTGCCCTCGCTATGGTCCACGGCCATGAGACCGCGCCCTGCGCTGGGAGCGGCTGGAGATTTCGCCCTTGGGTTCCGATCCGCGCATACTGGTCGTCGCCCCTGACGACGGCCTGATCGGCCCGCTGTGTCAGGGCCTGGACGCCCTCGGCTGGCGCACCGTGACCGCCCGCTCCCTGGCCGGCGCGATCCAGGTGCTGATCGACTGGCCGCTCGAAACGGTGATTCTGGACGCCCGCCTGCCCGACGCCGTCGAGGGGATCGGCGCCCTGCGCCAGACCGTGACCCCGCGTCGCCTGCCGATTCTCGCCATCGGCCCGGACGCGGCGACGTGGGAGCCGGGACTGGCCGACATCGTCATGTCCAGTCCGCCCCACGCGGCCCAGGCGGCGCTGCGGCTGGAGAGCCTGGTCCGCTCCGCCATCGCCGAGGAGGAGGTCTCGTTACGCGAGGCGACCTTCGCCGCGCGCGGCCAGCCGCTGCCGATCGCCGATCTCGACGCCACGCCGTTGCGCGTGCTCGCCGCAGGCAAGCCCGACCGGCATTTCCTCGCCCTGTCCAACGCCCTGACCGCCCGCGGCTGCGAGGTCGTGGCCGCGCCGACGCCCTACACCGCCTTCGACTATCTGCATGAGCGACCGTTCGACGCCGCTGTCCTGTGGGGCGCCGAGGACCATACGCCGGCCCTGTCCATCGCCTCGGGCATGAAGCGGAACACGCGGCTGTATCACATCCCGGCGGTGCTCTATCTGCGCGGCTCGGGCGAGATCAACCTGTCCGAACTCTATAATCGCGGCTTCGCCGACGTCGCCGCCGCCGATACGCCCGAGGAAGAGACGGCCGAACGGATCACCGCCCTGGCCCGCGCCCATCGCCGCCACGTCGCCATCCGCAAGGCGCTGGAGAGCGCCCGCGGCTCGGGTCTGACAGACCCCATGACCGGCCTGTTCACCCCCGAACTGTTCGCCAGCCATCTGGCGCGCGTAGCCGAGGGCGCCCGCCTGCGTCGCCGCCCGCTTTCGGTCGCAGTGCTCCGCGTGTCCGAGACCGAGGCTGTGGTCGAGGCGCGCAAGGGGGGCTGGCTGGACCGCGCCCTGCCCCAGATCGGGGCCATGGTCTCGCGCCTCATCCGCACGGAAGACACCGCCGCCCGCCTGTCGCCGGACGTCTTCGCCCTGGCCCTGCCGGCGACCCACGGACCGGCCGCGCGGATCGCCGCCGACCGGATCGCCGCGGTCATCGGCTGCACCGCCTTCGACGCCGGCCCCGACCGCTCGCCTTTCGTGGTGGAGTTCGAGGTGGGCGTGGCCGAGGTCGCCGCCGGGGAATCACCGGCGACCGTGCTGGAGCGGGCCTCGAAGGACGTCCGCGTCTCCGCCTGACCATCATTTGACAAATCATTTTGTCTAATACAGGTTGGGAGCCATGACGGCCCGACCTTCCGCCCTGCTCGACGATCTGGACACCGCCCTGCTGGCGCTGGCGCCCATTCGCCGCCGCATCCTGACGGCCCTGACCGAGCCGGCCTCGGCCGCCGGTCTGGCCGAACAGCTGGGACTGCCGCGTCAGAACATCGGCTATCACCTGAACGCGCTTGAGGCCGCCGGCCTCGTTCAGCTGGCGGGAGAACGCCGCAAGCGCGGCTTCACCGAACGACTGTTCGTCGCCGCGCGGAACTATGTCTTCGACCCCGGAATGATGCAGGCCCCGCCCGACCCGGACGCGGTCGAGGCCCAGGACCGACACGCCGCCGATCACCTGATCACCACCGCCTCGACCATGGTCCGCGATGTCGCCCGCATGCGCCAGGACGCGGCCGCCGAAGGTTCGCGCCTGCTGACGCTGACGGTGGAGGCCGACGTCGCCTTCGCCACGCCCGCGGATTTCGACGCCTTCACCGAAGAGGTCAGCGCCGCCGCAGCCGCCCTCGCCCGCAAATACTCGGCCCCCTCGGGCCGCCGTTACCGCCTCACCGCCGTCGCCCATCCCGCCGTCGCCAAATCCGCTCCAGCCAGGAACTGACCGCCATGACCGAAGCCCCCGACCAGACCAGGGAAGACCACGTCCTCGTCGAGGTCACCGTCCCCGCCCCCGCGCACGCGGTCTGGGCCGCCCTGCGCGATCCGCAGAAGATCAAGGACTGGTTCGGCTGGGACGCCGACACCCTCAAGGACGAGATCGACTTCATCTTCGTCACCCACGCCGAGGCCGACGAGGCGCGACGGACCGTCACCTTCGTCGGCGTCAATGACCGCTATGAGGTCGAGGCGACCGGCGCGACGACCAGCCTCGTGCGGGTGGTGCGCTCGGCCCCCGCCGGCGACTGGTCCGACGTCTTCGACGGCATGATCGAGGGCTGGATCTCCTTCACCTGGCAGTTGGCCTTCGCCTTCGCCCGCCATCCCGGCCAGACCCGTCGCACCCTCTTCTTCTCGGGCCCGCCCCGTGCGGACCGGCTGGCCCGGTCCCTGCTCGGCCTGGACGCGGCGCCGGCGCCGGGCGAGCGCTGGGCCATGCCGCTGGGGCCGGACGACGGGGCGTCCGGCGAGGTCTGGTTCCTCGCGCGCCACCAGACGGGCGTCACGGTGGACGCCTGGGGCGACGGCCTGCTGGTGGTCGTGGACCAGCCGCCGACCGGGAAGAACCCGCGCGGCACGACCATGATGACCCTGACCACCTACGGCCTCGGCGAGGCGGCCCTCGCGGAGCTGCAGACCCGCTGGCAGGGCTGGTGGGACGAGCGGTTCGAGACCGTCGCGCCGGGCTGCGACTGACGGGAGGCTGTTTTCAACCTGGCTGATCACGGAGCCTGTCGTGGGGACCCCGCTTCGCTCGCTCACCAGCTGAAGGAAACACCGGCCCGCAAGGCGCGCGGGGGGCCAAGGCCGGCGACGCCGTTGGCGGTTTCCGACACCTCGACCGCCTCGTCGAACAGGTTGTCGGCCGCGGCGTAGAGCATGACGCCTTCGCTCACCCGCCAGTCGACGCGCGCGTCGAGCGTCAGCGCGGCGTCGAGCACGCGGCTGTTCAGGTCGTCCTCGAACCGCCGGCTCTCATACCGGCCGCGAACGCCCAGCGTCAGCCGGTCGCTCAGGCGCCAATCCGCGCCGGCCGTGGCGCTGAGGACCGGAGCCTGCGCCGGCCGCAGGCCGGTCAGTTGCGGCGCCGCCGATCCGCCGTCCACCTCGGCGTCGGTGACCGAAACGGCGCCGACGAGGGTGAGATCCTCGAAGCGATGTTCCGCAGTCAGCTCGAGCCCCACGGCCTCGATGACGCCGGCGTTCTGCCGCTGGCGCAACACGCCGCCAGCCGGGACGAAGCCTGCGCGCGGCAGGGCCGCAATGATCCCGGGTCCCTCGCCGAGGGTGACATTGACGATCGCCGACTCAATGCGGTTCACAAACAGCGTCGCGCCTAAACGGGTGCGCTCATCCTCCCACGACAGACCGGCCTCGACGCCCTGCAGCGTTTCGGGTTCGAGCGCGGCGTTGGCCTCGGTCAGGTCGTTGCCGACCCGGAAAGGACGGTGCAGCTCATTGAGAGTCGCGGGGCGAAAGCCGGAGTAGGCGGCGGCGCGCATGGCCAGATCGCCGCCGAGGTCCCGGCGGACGGCGAGGCGCGCGCTGAGGACGTCGCCGGACCGGTCCGGATAGGTCTCGTCGAGCGTCGGCAGGCCGGTCGCGCGATCCCGCTCCAGCCGCCGCGCCTGGCCATTTGCCCAGTGATCGAGCCGCAGGCCTCCGGCGACCAGCCAGGGTCCGCGGCTCCAGGCGGCCTCGGCATAGCCGCCCGCGACCGAGGTCTCCCCGCCGGCGAACCGGTCGCGGGTGAACTGGCCGGCCATGTAGCGGAACCGCTCCTGCGTCTCTCCCTCGCTGAAACGGGCGTCAGCGCCCAGCTCCCATTCCAGCCGGCCGTCGCCCAGATCAAGGCCCGCGCCGCGCAGGGCGAGATTGCCGCCCCAGCCGCTGGCGGGCGTGGCGAACTGGTCATTGGCGGGGGTCGTCGTGGACCGATCAGCCGCGACGGCGACGGATGAGTTGGCGAAGTCGCTGTCGCGGCGCCAGGCCTGGGCGCGCCAGCCGAGGCGGTTGCGGCCCGGCGTCCGCGCCAGGGTCGCGCTGTAGCCCTGTCCGCTCCCGGAGGACCGGGCGCCCGCCAGGCCGGAACCGCGCGCCTCGTCATAGGCCGAGGCATGCAGGGACAAGGCCGTCGCGCTGTCGATCCCGATGTCCGCGCGCAGGGCCCCGCTCAGCGTCTCAAGGTCCAGCGGCGTGTCGGCGGCGCCCGCCGCTGCGCCCCGCACCGGCGTGTATCCATTGGACCGGTCGTAGAGGGCCGAGCCGGTGATCGACACGCGACCCTGTCCCACGGTCGTGGCCGCTGCGATCCGGCGGCCGCCATCGCCGAGAGAGCCGTCGAGGACGCCGCCCTCGCGGCCGCGTTCCCGCAGGGCGATCACGCCCGTCAGGGCGCCCGCGCCATAGGGACCCGCGCCGGCGCCGCGGATGATGTCGAGGCCTTCCAGGCTCTCGGGCGCGACCTGCGACCAGATCACCCAGCCGCCGAACGGGTCGTTGAGCGGCACGCCGTCCAGGGTGACCAGGGTTCGGCCCGCGCCGGACGGCGCGATGGCGCGCAGACTGATCCCTTGCGTGGTCGGATTGGCGCCGAGGCTGGAGGTGCGCCGGAACAGGGAGACGGCGGGAACCGTCGCCAAGGCCTCGTCCAGCCGGGTCGCACGGTCGAGCAGCTCGCCGTCAAGCCGGATCACGGAGAAGGCGGCGTCGCCTGCGGCGGGAGGCAGGCGGGCCGCGGTCACGACAACGTCCTCAAGCTCGCGGGGTCCGTCCTGGATCATGCCATGCTCCCAATCCGGCGCCCGCCGCCGGAAGCAACCTGACGGCATTCAGGTGACGGCGCCATCCGGATGTCGCGCACTGACCTGGAGGCGTCATAGCATTCGCAGACGCGCGCTTCGATGCCCGTGCGATCCCTGATCGTCACCGCGCCCCGCGTTGTTTCCACCAGGCCAGCCTCCCGGAACGCGTCGAAGGCTCCACGGGCCGCCTTCCGCTGGACGCCGAGGATCTGCGCGACGCCGACAACGGTTTCCTGAATGGGCGCCGCGCCCATCCGGTCGTGCTGCCGCAACAGCCATTTGGCGAGGCGTTCATCGGTGCGATGGCTGAGATTGCAGACTGCGTTCTGGGCCAGCTCCACCGACAGTCGGACGCCATAATCGAGCAGGACCGCCCGAACCGAGCTCCGGCGCTCGATGATGGCGGCCAGACTTCGGATATCCACGGCCAGTCCGGTGACGTCGGACTTGGTCACCAGACGATAGGCGCCGTGTGTCTGCCCGCCCCAGCCGCCCGTGACGGCCTCATCACCCATGGAGAAGGCCTCCACAGCCTCGCCGTTCCTCATCGGAATCGTCGCGGCCACGGCGCCGGTCTCGATGAACAGGACGGTGTTGATCGCCCCTCCGACCGCCCCGATCGCCTGCCCGCGCAAGAAGGCGCGCTTCTGGCCGACGGCCATAAGGGCCATCCGGTCGTCGGCGCCCAGATCAGCCAGCAGCGCATTCGTCATCTTTCACTCACTTCATGCCTGGCCGCAGACGGAACCGGGCCCGGACGGCCTGGCGTCAGTTCGCCCGGCGGGGCGGGAACTCTCGCGTCAGGTAGGCGTGTACGGTCTGAAGGTCCTCGTCGCTGGCCTCCAGGCCGAGGCCCATCATCCGTTCGATCACCTCGGCCCAGCCGTCGGAGGTGCGGCCGTTGGCGGTGACCATGCCGATGGCGTGACAGCTGGTGCAGACCTGCTGGACCGTCTCGCGCCCCGCGCCGGCGGGAAGACCGGCCCTGACGGGGGTCACGGTCGCGGGCGGACTCTGGGGCGCAGGCGCAGGCGGCGACACAGGCAAGGCCGGCGACGACGCGGGGGGCTGGACGACGACCGGGGTTGCGGCCGCAGGCGCCGGAACAGTCGGCGCTGCCGGCGCTGCCGGAGCC